>DATLOL010000170.1:0-19614 GCA_035536275.1 Thermoanaerobaculia bacterium | reverse complement strand
AGCCCGCCGGAAAGAAAAACGGCGGGCTGAAGCCCGCCGCTCCACTCTTCTTCGCGCTCATTTCATCGCGTCTTGGGATTGGCTTGCGCGGCGCGCGTGCTGCGCTCGGCCTCGCGGCCAACACTGCCGTGGCGCCGCACGTCCGCGGCGACCGTGGCCAGCTTCTGCGCCTCGGGGAAGATCTGCAGCGCCTTCTCCACCTGTGCGTCGCCCTGCAGGCGATACGGATACGAGGCATCGAAGCCGTACTTCGCGGCCACGATCTCGGCCTTCAGCGCGCGCTCGATGTACTTGCGGTCCTCGGGCCTGGTGAGCGCCTCGCGGATCTCGGCCTCGGGCGCGATCTCCGCGGCCGCGGAGTGGCGGACGAACTCTTCGACGATCGCCGGCGTCACGGCCACGTCCTTGGTCAGGTCGGGATGCTTGGACGCGTACTCGACGGCGTAGTTGAAGATCGCGCTGCGCACTTCGAGGAGCTGGGTGGTGCGCGAGAGCTGCGGCTGCTTCACGATGACGTCGGGCGTGATGCCGCCGCCGCCGTACACGACGCGGCCGGTCGCGGTCTTGAACTGCTCGCGCTGCGAGAGCGGCACTTCCGGACCGTTCTCCGTCTCATCGGCCATGTAGTAGTCGTAGACCGAGGTGTAGTCGCGCTGGATGTTGCGGCCGGCGGGCGTGTAGTACTTGGAGGTGGTGAGCGCGAGGCCGGCGCCGTACTGCAGCGTGTAGACGCTCTGCACGAGGCCTTTGCCCCAGGTCGTCTCGCCGACGACCATGCCCCGATCGTGATCCTGAATGGCTCCGGCGACGATCTCCGACGCCGACGCGCTGCCGCGGTTCACGAGCACGACGACCGGCATCTCGAACTTCTGGTGCTTGCCCGGCGCCGTGTACTCCTGCATCGAGTCGGCGGTGCGGCCCTTCGTGTAGACGATCATCTGCCCCTTCTCGAGGAAGTGATCGCTCACGCCGACCGCGGCGTCGAGCAGACCGCCCGGGTTCATGCGCAGGTCGAGCACGAGCTTCTGCATCCCCTGCGTCTCGAGCTTCTCGATGGCCTCGTCGAGCTCGCGGACGGTCGTCGAGGTGAAGTCTTTGATGCGTACGTAGCCGACGCCCGGCTGCAGCATCAGCACGTTGGAGATGGAGTTGGTGGGGATGGCCGCGCGGGTGATGGTCAGCGGGATCGGCTCCTTGATGCCGACGCGCTTGATCTTGATGCTGACCGTGGTGCCCTTCGGTCCCTTGAGGCGCTTGACCACCTCGTCGAGAGAGAGGTCGTCCGTGTTCACGCCTTCGACCTCGGAGATGACGTCACCGGCGCGGATGCCGAGGCGCGCGGCGGGCGTGCCTTCGAGCGGGGTGATGACCGTGACCTGATCGTTGCGCTTCGTGACCAGGATGCCCAGGCCGTAGAACGTGCCTTTCTGGCGATCCTGCATGTCCGTGTACTCCTTCGGCTCGAGGAAGGAGGTGTGCGGATCGAGGCTGCGCAGCATGCCGTCGATGGAGGCGTAGACGAACTTGTCGGAGCCGATGTCCTCGGCCGAGTTCGCGGTCACGGCGTTCAGGAGATCGGTGTACTCCTTGATGCGCTTGTTGAAGTCGGCGTTCGCGGGCGTGGCCCCGAAGAGGTGGTTGCCGTAGATGCCTCCGAGCAGTGTGGCTCCCGCCATGGCTACGACGAGAGTCAGTGAGAAAGTCCACTTCTTCGTTTTCTGAATTTTCGCCATCGTTGTCGCGCCCTTATCCCCGGCTACGCGTTACACTGTGGAGGTCGTAACGCCATTATAGAGTCGGAGTATTCGACCAGTGGGTGGTGTTCACGTACTGTCACCGTCCTGTCGAGGTCCGCTGAAAAAGCATGTTCGGATCACTTGGAGCTGGCGAGCTCCTGCTCATCTTCGCCGTTATTCTGATCGTCTTCGGTCCGCGCAAGATCCCCGAGATCGGGCGCATGCTCGGCAAAGCCATGGGCGAGTTCCGCAAGGCCACGGACGATCTCAAGAACACCATCGACCGCGAGGTGCGTCTCGAGGAGCTGAAGAAGATCGCGCCGCCTTCCCTGGAGTCGATCATGATGCCGGTCGAGTCGGTATCAAGGACTGAGCCAGTGACGGTCGACGAAACCGAAACGGCACCAACGCCCGAGCCCGAAGTCGAAGTCGTAACCCCCGCCTCCGGCGACGAGGCCGTACGCTCCTGATGGCCGCCGACCCCGTCCAGCCCGATCCCGAAGCCGACCTGACCAAGATGTCGTTCCTCGATCATCTCGAGGAGCTGCGCAAGCGGCTGATGGTGTCGTTCATCGCCGTCGCGGTCGGATTCTTCACCTGCTGGGCCTTCGCCGAGCCCATCTTCGAGAAGCTGCAGGAGCCGCTCGCACAGTTTCTGCCGCCCGGCGACAAGCTCGCCTACACCCGCCTGACCGCGCCGTTTTTTCTCTACATGAAGGTGGCGTTCTTCGCCGGCATCTTCGTGGCCTCGCCGGTGGTCCTGTACCAGGTCTGGCAGTTCATCGCGCCCGGGCTGTACAAGAAGGAGCGCCGCCTCGCCGCGCCGTTCATCATCTTCGGCACGGTCTTCTTCGTCATCGGCGGCTACTTCGGCTATCGCTTTCTCCTGCCCGCGACGTGCAGCTTCTTCGTGGAGACGGGCAAGCAGTTCAAGCAGATGGTCACCGTGGACGACTACTTCTCGTTCGCGAGCGTGATCATCCTGGCCTGCGGCCTGGTCTTCGAGACCCCGATCCTGATCTTCTTCCTGGCCCGCCTGGGCATCGTCACCCCGGCGTTCCTGATGCAGAAGTTCAAGTACGCGGTGGTGCTCGCGTTCGTGATCTCCGCCATCGTCACCCCCACCCCGGACATGGTCACCCAGGCGGCGCTGGCGGTGCCAATGATCCTGCTCTACCTCATCGGCGTAGGCGTGGCGTACCTGTTCGCGAAGAACCCATAGGTCCCATAGGTCCCATACGTCTCATAGGTCCCATACGTCCTATCGCTCCACTTCAAACTCCGCCGCGATCGTCGGCACGGCCTCGTTGAAGATGATCACCGTCTCGGCGATGGGGAACAGGACGGTGTGGTTGCGCTGCTGGACTTCGAGCACGACTTCGTAGAAGCCGCCGGCCTCGTTCACGCTGATCAGCGTCCCTGCTTTGCCCTTGATCTCCAGGGTGCGGTTGAAGATCGAAACCTTCGACGGTATCTCCATGGCCGCGCACGATAGCAAAACAGAAGGGCGGGCTGAAGCAGCCCGCCCTTTTCGATTACTGCTTGGCCGGCTCGGGAGCCGGCGGGGCCGGCGGCGCGGGCGGCGTGAAGTAGGTGTCGTTGAAGGTCGGCTTGGCGTCGGCCTTCATCTTCTCCAGGGCGGTCTGCAGGCGCTGCTGGCGCTCGTTGCGGTCGAGGACGGGCTTGACCTGTTCGAACGGCGTCGCGCCGTGCTCGTCGACCTTGATGATGTGGTAGCCGAACTGCGTGCGCACGACCGGCGTCACGTCGCCGACCTTGGCCTCGAAGGCGGCCTTCTCGAACTCGGGGACCATCTGGCCGCGATTGAACTCGCCCAGGTCGCCGCCGCGGCTGCCGGAGCCGACGTCGTCCGACTCCTTCTGCGCCAGCTCGTCGAACTTGGCCTTGCCCTCGACGATCTGCTTGCGCAGATCCTCGGCCTTGGCCTTGGCCTGCTCCTCGGTCAGCTCCGGCTTGCCTTCCTGGGCGGCCGGGCTGCCCTTGAACGCGATCAGGATGTGGCGCGCCTTGACCTGCTCGTATTCGCCCTTCTTGCTCTCGTAGACCTTCTTGAGGTCCTCATCGCTGAGCTTGAAGCCCTCTTCGATCTTCTCGAGCTGGGCGTTGGCGACGAGGTTCTCGCGCATCAGGCCGAGCTGGCGCAGGACCTCAGGGTCCTTGTCCAGACCCGCCTTCATGCCGGCGGCCGAAAGCATCTTCATGCGCAGATAGTCCTCGGCGAACTGCTTCTTGCCGGCGCCCATCGCGTACTGCTGGTACTGCTCGGGAAGCGTCTTCAGCGCGGCCTCGAACTCCGACTGGCGGATGGTGAGGTCGCCCGCCGCGATGACGATCGGATCGGCCGGCGGAGCCGCAGCCGGGGCGGCGGCAGGCTTCGTTTCCTGCGCCACGACGAGCGTCGCCGTCAGGGCGAGCGCGATCATGGTCGAAATGGTTCTTTTCACAGAGTCTCCTTCAAATGTATGTGGACCGCGAATCGGAACGGGCCGAGGTTGCTGCAGATTCCTACAGTCTGGCGACCGCGTCCGCGATTCGGGAAACGCCTTCCCGGATGCGGTCCATGCCCGTGGCGTAGCTCATGCGCACGTAGTCGTCCGCACCGAACGCCCCGCCGGGCACGACCGCGACGCGCGCCTCGTCGAGGAGGTAGTTCGCGAACGTCTGCGAGTCGTGAATGCCGCGCTTGCCGAAGTAGGCTCGGATGTCCGGGAAGACGTAGAACGCGCCGTCGGGATCGGTGCAGCAGATGCCCGGGATCTGGTTCAGCGCCGAGACGAGCCAGGCCCGGCGCTCGCGGTAGGCGTCGTACATCCCGCGCACGTCGTCGTCGACCGAGCCGCTCAGCGCCTCGAGCGCGGCGTGCTGCGCGATCGTGCTCGGGTTCGACGTCGAGTGGCTCTGGATCTTGCCGCACGCGGAGATGATGTCCGGATGCGCGATCGCGTACCCGAGGCGCCAGCCGGTCATGGCGAACGTCTTGGACATCGAGTTCACGATGACGACCGTCTCCGGATACTGCTCGAACCAGCGGATGGCCGAGACGTGCTCGTTATCCTCGTAGACGAACAGCTCGTAGGTCTCATCGAAGACGAGGAAGGCATCGCGCGACGCACACCACTCGACGATGCGCTGCACTTCCGAGCCGCGAATCACGGCGCCGGTGGGGTTGCACGGTGAGTTGATGATCACGCCCCGGGTACGGTCGGTGGCGACGGCCTCGAGGTCCGCCAGCTTCGGACGAAAGTTCTCCTGCGGATCGGCGGGTGCGAACACAGGCTTCGCTCCCGCGAACGCAACCTGGTCGGGGAAGCTCACCCAGTACGGTGACGGGATGATCACCTCGTCGCCGTCGCGGAGCAGGGCCATGGCCACGTTGAACAGCTCCTGCTTGCCGCCGCTCCCGGCGATCACGTGCTCGATGCCGAGGGAGAGGCCGTAGCGGCGGTTGTAGCGGCCGGCGATGGCCTCGCGCAGCGATTTCAGTCCGCTGGCGTTCGTGTATTTCGTGTAGCCGCGATCGATGGCGCGCTTGCCCGCCTCCGCGGCCGCCCGCGGCGTTGCGAAGTCCGGCTCACCCGGTCCGAAGTCGACGATGTCCACGCCCTGCGCGATCAGCGCCGTGGCCCGATTGAGGACCGCCAGCGTGGGCGATTCCTGCATCGATTCGACGCGGCCTGCGAGCCGGATCGTGGGGCGGGCAGTGGTCGTCATCGGCGCAGGGACATCCTTTTATCACCCTTCGACGGGAGGCGCGAATCGCCGCCCCAGCGTCTCCCGGAGGCCGGTCCATGCGGCCGGCGGATGTCCCGCGATGGCCAGCTTGATCAGCTCGAAAGCGCACCATCCCGAGTACACCCAGATCATCTCCTCGCGGATGCCGGGGACGAAAAACTGCACGAGCCAGAACACGAACAGGACCAACGCCTCGTGGAAGACGAGCTTCAGATTCAGCAGCAGGATGAAGCCGAGGAAGCTCTGGAGGATGGTCAGGAGGATCTCGTCCTTCTGCATCTGGTCGAACACCAGCGGCCGGATCTCGCCGGCGCTGATCACGAACACGATCGGGATCATGGCCGACAGGATCGACCACTGGTTGATGTTCGACGAGACCATGTTCATGAGCGCGATGCTGGCCGTGCTCACCTTGCGCGCCCAGTAGAACGCGCTCAGTTTCTCGGGGAACTCGGACAGGAACGGCGCGACCCACTGCACGAAGACGAACGTCGACACGCCCATCGTCGCCGCCAGCGCCAGCATGGAGTTCAGGAACGGATGCGCGGTGAAGAACAGCAGGATGCCGCCGGCGAGGAAACAGCCCCAGATCGCCGCGTTGCGCAGCCGCGGCTCGAGCGCGAGGATCTTGCGCGGCACCGTCCCCAGGTCCTCCAGCGACTCCTCGGTCTCCTCCTGCGGCGGGATCTTCCAGAGGATCCATAGATAGAGGACGTAGAACGACGTGAGCGGGAACGCGTCCCACATCGACAGCGTGCCCTTGGCCCAGATGAAGACGAAGTAGAGGATCGGCAGCAACAGGCCGAACACTTCGACGGAGTGCTCTTTCTCGAGGTGCAGCTCGACGAACTTGCGGCCGGAGCGCTTCCATCCGAAGGCCGCGGCGACGAAGTAGATCATCGGCCAGCCCAGACCGACCAGCAGGCGCAGACTGCCGGTGAAGTTCGCGATCGCCAGATGCGTCTGCGTCGGGTCCTTGCCGGCGCTCCACGCGATCACCGCTTCGACCGCGAACTCAGGGAGCGTCTGCAGCCAGGCCAGGATCGCGAGCGCCAGTCCCTGCGAGATGAGGAACTGGGCCGCTTCCGCGCCCCACGCGATCACGAACGCGGAGACGAGAATGCTCGGAAAAGTCCACACCGCCGACCAGACGGAGGTCTTCGCGGCGGCGGCCGTGGCCATCTTGATCATGTTCAGTATCATCGGCGGCGCATTCTAATGCCTACGATCAGCAGCAGGCAGAATCCTCTCGTGAAGCGCATCCGCGAAGCAATTCGCGAGCACGACCGCGAGATCGTGATCGAGGGCCCGAAGCCGGTGGCGGATGCGATCGCGGGCGGCTGGAAGCCGATCGCGGTGATTCGCCGCGACGAAGACGTTTCGGCCGAAGTCTTCGACGCCCTTTCGGAAACGCGCCATTCGCAGGGCGTCCTGGGATTGTTCGAGCGGCCGCTGTTCTCCGCCTCCGACATCCTCGCTCGACGGGACACCGTGGCCATCGCGCTGGACGGCGTGCAGGACCCGGGCAACGTCGGCACGATCGTGCGACTGGCGGCCGCCTTCGACGCCGCGGGAGTGCTGCTCCTTCCCGGCTGCGCCGACCCGTTCGGACCGAAAGCGATCCGCTCCTCGGTCGGCGCGATCCTGTCCGTCCCCGTCGCCTCGATCGACGCCCGCACGCTGCTCGACTCGGGCGTGCCGCTGTTCGCGGCCGCTGCCTCGGGCGCTTCGCTCGATCCCCCCGCCGCCAACGTGGTGATCGTCTTCGGCAACGAGGGAGCGGGCGTGTCCGCGGAGTTGCTCGCGCACGCCACGCCGATCGCGATCCCGATGTCGTCGCGAGTGGAGTCGCTGAACGTCGCCTCGAGCGCGGCGATCCTCTTGAGCGCGAGCTATGAAGCGCGCTCTTCGTAGCCGAGTGGAGCGGCGGGCTTCAGCCCGCCGAGAGAAACCGGCGGGCTAAAGCCCGCCGCTCCACAAGGACGAAAGGCGATGGCTATCAGGACCGCGCGTTAGCATGGCGCCGTGGCTAAGCTCCTCCTCGTCGGCACGCCCCTCGGCAATCTGCAGGACATGTCCCCCCGCGCCGTCGCCGCACTGAAGTCCGCGGACCTGATCCTCTGCGAGGACACGCGGCACACGCGCAAGCTCCTCACCCACTTCGGCATCGACCGCCCCACGGACAGCTATCACGAGCACAACGAGGACGCGAAGGCCGAGTCGCTGATCGCGCGCATCGAGCAGGGCGACACACTGGCTCTCGTCAGCGACGCGGGCATGCCCGTCGTCTCCGATCCCGGCTATCGCATCGTGCGTCTCGCGCGCGAGCGCGGCCTCACCGTCGAGCCGATTCCCGGCCCTTTCGCGGGCGTGCTCGCCCTCGCCGCGAGCGGCATCGCCCCGCTCCCCTTCACCTTCCTCGGCTTCACCCCGCATCGCCAGAGCGAGCGTCTCGACTTCTACCGTCGCGCGGCGGAGCTCGGCCACACGACGGTGATGTACGAGTCGCCCGAGCGCGTCGTCGCCTCACTCGAAGACGCGCTGGAAGTCCTCGGCGACACCGAGGTCACGGTCGCCCGCGAGATGACGAAGATGCACGAGGAGCTCCTCGGCGGCCGGATCTCCGAGGTGCTCGCCACGCTCAAGGAGCGCGAGCGCGTGCATGGCGAGATCACGCTGGTCTTCGCCGCGCCGGCGCGTCAGGCGGAAGAGGCATCTCCGGAGGAGATCCGCGCGGAGTTCGAGCGCCTGCGCGACACCGGCATGCGCCGCAACGACGCCGTGAAAGCAGTCGCCGAGAAATTCGGCCTGCGCAAGAACGACGTCTATCGCCTGCTGCTCTAACCGAAGAGAGACGACCGGGAGGCCTCCGGCGGGCCGGCCCGGCCGGAGGCCTCCTCGTCGTCTCTCTTTCGTTGGAGCTAGCCGCGCGGTACCAGGATGGCGCGGGCGAACTTTGCGAAGTAGTCGATGCCTGAGGCGAGCGCGAAGATCACTACCGCCCACAGCGCGACGGTGCCCGTCACGCGGAGCTCACCGAGCTCGTAGCCGAGGATGAGCAGGGAGATGGCGATGACCTGCGACACCATCTTCCCCTTGCCGAGCGGCGACGCGGCGATGGTCACGCCCTGCTGTGCCGCGATCGAGCGCAGGCCGGACACGGCGAACTCGCGTCCGATGATGATCACCACCATCCAGGCCGGCACATGCTTCGGATCCATCTCCACGAGCGAGATGAACGCGGCGGACATGAGCAGCTTGTCGGCGATGGGATCGAGCAGTGCGCCGAGGCGGGTGGTCTGATTGCGGCGACGCGCCACCCAGCCGTCGAGGAAGTCCGTGATCGCGGCGACGAGGAAGATGCCCAGGCCGACGAACTCGCGCCCCGAGAATTTGGTGAGAAGGACGACGACGAGAAAAGGAACGAGGAAGATGCGGAACAGCGTCAGCGCGTTCGGCAGGTTCCAGACCTCGTTTGAGAGTGTTTCGCGCGGCACGGTAGGGATCACTTCGGGAGCGGACATCGGGGTCGCTTCGCGTGGCGGAGGATAGCTCAACCCCGCGGAATTTCGAATCACGCTGTTGACATTGAAGGGCTTGCAACTAGAATTCGCGGTCCCGAGCCCGGGTGGCGGAATTGGTAGACGCGCAGGTCTCAGAAGCCTGTCCTCATTAGAGGGTGCTGGTTCGATTCCAGTCCCGGGCACCAACCTCCTTTTGGCCTGTCCTTCGCAATCCCGCAGTCACGGATGAGCCGACTTCTCACTGGTACCGCCGTCGCCGCGCTGCTCCTGGCCGCGTGCAACGACGCTCCGCCGCCCACGCGTCAGGTTGCCGCCGCGGGCGTATCCACCATCAACACCGTCACGCCGCGCCCCGCATCTCTCGTGCCGCCGCCCATGCTGGTCGATGAGGCGCCGCCCCCGAAACCCAAGCCGCTCCACCAATGGGACCGCCCCGAGCCGATCATCTTCTCCCCCGAGGACGAGAAGCTCCGCGCGGCACTCCCCTTCAGCCCCGCCATCGCCATGGATCCCCTCGACGGCAGCAAGATCTCGATCCGAGCCATGACCCCCACGTTCGAGTACAAAGGCAAGATCTACTACTTTTCGTCCGAGGAGAGTCGCAGGACGTTCATGGCCAACCCGGAAGCATCGCTCAAGGGTGGGTTGATGAAACTCTAGGTATGAGGTCCGAGGGATGAGGGATGAGTGCTCCGCTTCGGCGCGCTCGACGCCTGCTCCTACGACCGTAAAGCTGCCGGAGCGAAGCACTCATCCCTCATACCTCATCCCTCATACCTGACGGACATCCACTCCCGAAACGCCTTCACCACTTCCGCGTCCGCCCGCGCCGGTGCGCGCGTCGTGCCGTCGACCCACACGTGCGATGAGACACCCGTCGCGCGGAGCTCGTCGCCGCAATAGAGCTCGTAGCCGAACTTCATTGCGCGGCTGGCCAGGGTGGCCACGTGGGTACGGATCGACACTTCGTCGTCGTAGCGGAACGGGATCCGGTAGCGGCACTGAATCTCCGTGACCACGAGGAGGTAGCCGCGCCGCTCGATCTCCGTGTACGGAACGCCGACCTCGCGACAGAGATCGGTGCGGCCGATCTCGAACCAGACCAGGTAATTGGAGTGATGGGCGATGCCCATCTGGTCCGTTTCCTTGTAGCGCACGCGCACGCGTGACTCCGCATACCTCACGCGGCGGACTGTAGCACGGCAGAACTCTTGCTCCGGACGCATCGCAAAGCGATGAAATCGCGTCGAAAATCGCTGCCTTTCCTGATCGGCGGCGCCGCGCTCCTGGCCCTGGACATCGGCCGCCGCATCTATCGCGAGACGCAGATCTTCTCTCCCGATCGCGCGCCGGTGCGCACCTGGGATCCCGTCGACTACGGCATCCCCGCGGGCGCGGTCGACGAGCATTGGATCGACACGCCCGACGGCGAGAAGCTGCACGCGTGGTACTGCCGCGCCGAAAAGCCGCAGGCCAGTGCACTCTTCTGCCACGGCAACACCGGCAACCTCACCATCAGCGCGGACGTGATGCCGCACCTCCTCAACGCGGGCCTGAACGTCCTGCTCTTCGACTATCGCGGCTTCGGCAAGAGCAGCGGGCGGCCGTCGTACCGCGGCGTGATCGCGGATGGCGTCACCGCGGCGAAGTTCCACGATTCGATCCGCCCGCAGCTTCCCTCCATCCTCTACGGCTTCTCCCTCGGCGGCGCCGTCGCCGCGCAGGTCCTCCGCCGGCATCCGTTCGACGCGCTGATCCTGCAGTCGACGTTCACGTCGCTGCCCGAGATCACACGCGTCCTCTATCCGCGCCTGCCCATGCATCTCCTGGCGGGCCGCCTCTTCGACACGCTCAGCGTCATCCGCAAGCTCGAGGTGCCGCTGCTCGTGCTGCACGGGAGCGCGGACGAAGTGGCGCCGTGCTGGATGGCCCACCAGATCCATGACGCCTGCCCCACGCCGAAGCGCATCCACACCGTCGAGGGCGGCCTGCACAAGGACATCTTCGAGCGCGACGCCGACTCACTGGTCTCGGCCGTGTCGCAGTTCATCGCCGAGGTCCCTCGGCGAGAGCATCCGATCGTCGTGGAAGACCCGCCGGCAATCGAGCGATGGAGCGCCAGCGCGCTGCGCGCACTGCGTCGCGCCATCCGCAAAGTTCCTGCGTGATAGAGTCCAGCGCCCGTGATCGCAGTCATCAAATCCGCTCCAAAAGATGGTCCTGAAGGCACTGAAATCGGCGATTGTCCGGTGCCCGTTCCGGGTCACGGCGAGGCGTTGATCCGGGTCGCCGCGACCGCCGTCTGCGGCACCGACAAGCACATCTACCACTGGGATCCGTCGATCCGCTCGAAGGTCCATCCGCCCCGCATCTACGGCCATGAGTTCTGCGGTTTCATCGAGCAGCTCGGCCCCGGCGCCGAGCGCGCCCACGAAGGCACGCTGGCCGTCGGCGACTACGTCTCCGCTGAGATGCACATCATCTGCGGCGAGTGTTACCAGTGCCGCCGCGGCGACGGTCACATCTGCGTGCGCACGAAGATCTACGGCCTCGATTCGGACGGCAGCTTCGCCGAGTTCGTGAAGGTGCCCGCCGCAAACGTCATCAAGCTCCCTGCGTTCGTCCCACCCCGCGTCGGCGCCTTCCTCGACGCCCTCGGCAACGCCGTGCACACGACCCAGGTCGTCGACCTGGCCGGCAAGTCGGTGGCCATCACCGGCTTCGGTCCGATCGGCGCGATGTCCGCCGCCATCGCGGAACACAACGGCGCCTCGGTGGTCATCGTCACCGACGTCAGCGATCGCGCGCTCGAGACCGCGCGCCGCTGGGCCGCGTCCCGCAACTTCGCGAACCTGCACGCGTTCAACGTCCGCACGACCGACAAGGCTGAGGTGCAGAAGGCGATCAAAGTGCTGACGGACGGCGCCGGCGTCGACGTCGTGTGCGAGATGTCCGGCTCCTCGGCCGCGATCAATTTCGGCCTGGACATCGTGCGCATGGGCGGCACGATGTCGCTCCTCGGACTGCCGGCCGGCCACTCCGTCACCATCGACGACTACACGCACAACGTCATCTTCAAAGGCGTGACCATGCACGGCATCATCGGCCGGCGCATGTACTCGACCTGGCAGCGCATGCTGGGAATGTTGCGCGCCGGTCTCGATGTCGAATGGGTCGTGCAGGCCACGTACGACTCGCTGAGCGACTTCCACGAGGGGATCGGCAAGTTCGTTCGCCACGAGGCGCTGAAGGTGGTGTTTTTCCCCGAGGGCGAAGCGAAGGCGCTGGCGCGCTTCGGCCAATGAAACGGATCGGTATCCTCACCGGCGGCGGCGACGTGCCCGGCCTCAACGCCGCGATCAAAGCCTTCGTCTGGCGCCTGCTCGAAGAACCGTGCGAGATCATCGGCCTGCGCCGCGGCTGGGCATCGCTCCTCAACATCATTCCCGATCCGGACGCGGACAACTCCGCGTGGATCCTTCCGCTGACCCGCGTGCTCACGCGCGCCATCGATCGCACCGGCGGTACGATCCTCCACACGTCGCGCATCAACCCGTCGATCAGCAGGGCGGAAGACATCCCACCGCACCTGCTCGCGGAGCGCGGCGAGCCGGATGATCGCGGACGCTACGACCTGACCCAAGCGGCGATCCGCGTCGTCGACTTTCTCCGTCTCGATTGCCTGGTCGCCCTCGGCGGCGACGGCACGCTGACGTTCGCGCGCCGGCTGCACCAGGAGGGCGTGCCGATCATGGCCATGCCCAAGACGATGGACAACGACGTCTTCGGCACCGACTACTGCCTCGGCTTCTCGACGGCGGTCACGCGCTCGGTCATGTTCATCAACGACCTGCGGACGAGCGCCGGCTCGCACGAGCGGTTCCTGGTCGTCGAGCTGTTCGGACGCAACTCGGGCGAGACGTGCCTGCTCGCGTCGTACCTGAGCGGCGTCGATCGGGCGCTCATCGCCGAGGTGCCGTTCGATCCCGATCTGCTTTACGAGATGCTGGTGCGCGACAAGGCCGACAACCCGAGCAACTACGCGGTCGTCGCGATCTCCGAGGGCGCGCGCACGATCACGGGGCAGCTCGTGGAGAGCGGTGAAGCCGATGCGGCGGGACAGCGGAAACTGGGCGGCATCGGCGGCGCGCTCGCGGAACACCTGGAGCGCCTCGAAGGCGACAAGGTCATCTACCAGCGCCTCGCCTACCTGATGCGCTCCGGAGCACCGGACTCACTCGACCTGATCGTCGCGCGCAACTACGGTTCACTGGCCGCGGACCTGGTGCGCCGCGGCGAGCGCGGCAAGATGGTGGCGGTGGTGGACGGCCGCTATAGCGCTGTCCCGCTGGAGATCACCGGCGCCGGCCGCAAGCGCGTCGACATCGCCCGCTTCTACGACCCCAGCGAGTACCGCCCGAAGGTGGCCGAGGTGCTGGGCATGCCGATGTTCCTGCACTAAACCACGTGTCATCCCGCGTCGCGCAGACGACGTCCTGTGGAGCGGCGGCCGCTCCGGCCGCCGGATACTCGACGGCCGAAGCGGCCGTCCCCCCACAGGCATGAAGCGCGGGATGACACGTGAGGACGTCGCCCGCTTCTGCATTGACTACGTGTCATCCCGCGTCGCGCAGACGACGCGGGATCCCCTGCCTACGGAGCGAGTCTCGTGCTCCGGCAGGGGATCCCGCGCTGAAGCGCGGGATGACACGTGAGGACGTGTTCACACTGAGACTAGAATCCGGCGGCATGAAACACGTGCTCGCCCTCTTCCTCGCCCTTCCCCTGGCCGCGCAGACAGCAGCGCCCGATCTCTCCAAACAGCTCGAGTCCGCGGGGACGCGGCAGACCCGCTCGTTCGAGGACACGCAGCGGATGATCGACGACCTGATGTGGTACCACCGCCTGGGCGACATCGCCGACATCGCCAAGTACGAGATCGCCTCGTCGAAGCCGCGGCGGGAGAAGAATGCGACCGACATCAACGCCGGCAACATGGTCATCCTGCCGGTGTACGTCTTTGCGCCGAAGGACCGGAAGGGCAAGGCGCCGATGCTCGTCTTCGCGCACGGCGGCGTGCACGGGCGGCTCACCTCGAACTACGCGCACATCTTCCGCGAGGCGCTGGAGCGCGGCTACGTGATCGTCTCGCCCGAGTACCGCGGCTCGATCGGCCACGGCTCGGACCTCTATTCGCAGATCGACTACGGCGGCGCGGAGATCGACGACACGCATGACGCGCGCGACTGGGCCGTCGAGAACCTCCCCTTCGTCGACGCGTCGCGCGTCGGCATCTTCGGCTGGAGTCACGGCGGCTTCCACGCGCTGATGAACGTGCTCCAGTGGCCGGAGGACTACAAGGTCGCGTACGCGGGCGTTCCCGTCAGCGACCTCGTCGCGCGCATGGGCTACACCGGCCAGGGCTACCGCGACACGTTCGAGGAGTTCATCGGCAAGCAGCCCGAAGACAACGTGATGGAGTACCGCCGCCGCTCCCCGGTGTACCACGCGGACAAACTGCGCACGCCGCTGCTGATCCACACGACCACCAACGACGAGGACGTGCACGTGCTGGAGGTGGAGCACATGATCGCTGCCCTCAAAGCGGCCGGCAAACAGTTCGAGCACAAGATCTATCAGAACGCGCCCGGCGCGCACCGCTTCAACCGCATCGACACGAAGCTGGCCAAGGAGTCGCGGAAGGAGATGTGGGACTTTCTCGGGCGCTATCTGAAATGATGCGGATCGAAGGAGATTGGCGATGCCCACACGAACGTTGACTCTTGCCTTCATTGCGGCGCTGCTGCTCTCGGCGTGCACGACGACGACGTCCGCGCCGCCTCGCTTCGTCTCGGACCGGATCAGCGTCGACGTACGCGGCAGCGGTCCGGACGTCGTGCTGATCCCCGGTCTCACCGGACATCGCGAGATCTGGAGCGATGTCGCCGAGACACTCGATGATCGCTATCGCCTGCATCTCGTGCAGGTGAACGGTTTTGCCGGCGTGCCTGCCGGCGCGAACGCCGAAGGGGCGGTGGCCGCTCCGGTCGCCGAAGAACTGGCGCGCTATATCCGCGAGGCGGGTCTGCAGCGTCCCGCCGTCATCGGCCACTCGATGGGCGGGACGATCGGCATGATGCTGGCGGCCCGGCACCCGAACACGGTCGGACGCCTGATGGTCGTCGACATGGTGCCGTTCATGGGCGCCATGTTCGGTCCCGCGGCGGCCACTCCGGAGGGCCTCCGCACGATCGCCGATCAAACTCGGACGAACATCCTCGGCAGCCCGCTCGACCAGGGCTTCCTGTCGCAGATGTTCAGCACGATGACGATGAAGGCGGACATGGTTCCCATGCTCACGCGTCACCTCCGCGAGAGCGACCGCAACACGGTCGCCAACGCCTTCCACGAGTTGATCGTGACGGACCTACGTCCCGAGCTGTCACTCATCACCGCACCGGTTACGGTTCTCTACGTCGTGCCAGCGGCCACTCCCGTCCCGGTCACGGCGGAGCAGCACGACGCGTCCATGAAGCAGCTTTACGCGAACGCCGCCGGGGCGCGTCTCCTGCGGATCGACGACAGCCGTCACTTCATCCACTGGGATCAGCCCTCGCGCTTCGTCACCGAGGTCGACGCATTCATGAAATGAGCTGCAGTGATCACCGCCGCGCCACGATCCAGGCGAGCAACACCAGGCCAACGACTCCCGCGATCAAGCCGTGCGTGAGCTCGCGCGGCCAGTACCACAGCTCCACTTTCGCCGGCCCCGGCGGCACGAACACGCCGTTGAACGCTCCGTTCACGAGCACCACTTCGGCGATGCGTCCGTTGATCCGCGCCTCCCATCCGGGCCAGTGGGTGTCGCTGGTGACGAGGAGGTTCCAGCCGCGGCTGTCGACGTCGAGGGTCGTGCGCCTCCCTTCGTACGAGCGAACGAGCACCGTGCCGCCGCGGAAGCGATCGGGAACATGCGGTGGCTTGTGGTCCACGATCGCCGTGCCGCCAAAGTCACTGATGTCCCGCGAACGGGCGACGGCGTTGCCGTCGTCTTTCTCGACCCATACCTCGCGGACGAAGAAGTAGCGCGGCAACACCTCACGGTTCTCGAGCACGATTCCGTCCGCGCCGCGGTAGCGCTCCACGAATCCCGCGGGACGGGTCTCGTTGTCCGGCGGCACGTAGAGGTAGCGGACGTTCAGGAAGTCAAAGTACGCGCGCTCGACGTTGCCGAGCATGAGGTCGGGCGACGACGGATCGATGCCGAGGTAGCCGCGCAGGAGGTGCATGTATCGGAAGTGCTGCACGGGATCGGTGGTCTTCACGTCCTCGAGTTCGTACCAGCCGGGCGTGTCGGGCAGCAGCGACCATCCCCACGCCGCGACCCGATACGGCTTCTCACCGCGCTGCATGAACTCGATCGCGCCGGTGACGGGATAGACGTGTTCCGGCCGCGCCGGCGGGTTGTAGCGCCAGGTCGCGGCGACGAGGTCGACGAAGACGAGCGCCGGCGCGAGCGACGGCTTCAGCGCGAACGCGATGAGCGTCGCGATCGGGATGACGAGTTGCACGATCGCAAGCGCATCGAGCTGCGGCGTGTGCGCGACGTACACGCCGAGAAATGCGGCGCCGGCGATCGCGAGAGAGATCGGCGACGTCTTTCGTGCATCGAGCGCCATCGCCGCCGCGATGCAGACTCCGAGGTCCCACAACACACGCAGCCGCTGATGCAGGCTCACGCCGGCGAGGGGAATCGCGCGGATCGCATCCCGCCACAGCGGCACCTCGGCGATCGTCAGCAGCGCGAACAGCATCATGCCGAGGGCGAAGAAGAGCGGGCGCTTTCGCGTGACGAACGGTGCGCTGAGCGCCAGTCCGAGCGTGAGCAATCCCGCGTAGCTCGACGCGACCTCGCCGTAATCATTCAGCACCGCCGGATGTGTGCCGCGCGGCGGCTTGTACGTCGCGTTGACGGGATTGCCGAGCGCGTTTGGTGCGACGAGCGGGAACAGCCACTGGTACGACAGGCCATGGTCGGCGGGATTCAGTTTCCGGTCGTGGAACTTCCCGAAGCGCTCCGTGGTCTCGAGCGCGCGTAAGGTCGGATACCAGAAGAAGGCCGTCAGCAGTCCGGCCACGATGAACGCGGTCGCCGGGAGGAACACCTTCGTGCGCGCGAGGTAGACGATGAACGCCGCGGTGGTGATCCACACCCACAGCGCCGACTCGGGATGCCCGCCCAACACGGACAGCGCGAGGCCGAGCGTCAGCAGCACGTACGCGGGCCGCGTCCCCGACTCCACGAGTTCGCGCGCGCCAGCCAGCGCGACGGGCAGCATCATCGTGGCGAGGCCGAGGGGGAAGAGCAGCCAGACCACGTGAAAGGTGCAGAAGGCGTAGGCGATCGCGCCGAAGATCGAGGCTGCGTCGCCGAGTCCGAAACCGCGCAGCAGCACAAAGGTGAAGAAGAGCAGCGTGAAGAGCCGCAGAGCAGCGGAGAGCGTGAACGCCTTCCCCACCGTGAGCGGCAATCCGAGGAGCGTGAACGGGTGAAAGATGGCCGTCTGCTGATTGGCGAGGAGCGGCGCGCCGCCGGCGGAGTGGCGGTTCCAGAGCGGCATCGAGAGCGACTTCAGCTCGTCGCGGGCGACCCGCGTCCACGGCGTGAGCTGTGTCATCACGATTCCGGTATTGGCGTTGGCCCGCGGCGCATCGATCGCCTTCCACGGCCAGGCGTGGAACGCGAGGTTCGCCGGGATGTCCACTCTGGTGGTGAAGAGCGTCTCGGCCTGAAAGAGCAGCACGATTCCGAAGAAGAGGGCGGTGATGCGCCAGGAGACGGACCGGAACGAGCGGTTCCAGAGTAAGGCGATCGCGGCGGACGCGGCCGCGAACATCACCAGAGTCAGCAACACTTTGGCATCATCCCATCGGGTGAAACTTTTGCAGTAGGAGAACGTCGTAGAATGTGAGGGAAGACGAGCTTATGAAGACGAAAATCATCATCGCTCTCCTCGTCGCCGCGAGCCTCTCCGCGCAGGAGCAGACCGGCGACAGCGACACGCAGAGCAGCACTGCGACGCCCGACTATTCGCGGCCCTCGCTGCAACGCTTCGTCCTCTCGATCCCCGAACCGCCGAAGCGCGACCGCAACGTACGCTTCCACGTCGGCGCCGTCGAATTCGGCGCCATCGGCACCCGCTGGCGCTTCAATTACCTCCCGATCATGGCCCCCCTCTCCGGCACGCGCCTCGCCGTCACCCGCGAATGGCCCGACCCCTTCTCCCTGACCGGCACCGCGATCGCCACCCCGAAGCGCGCCTGGCGCACCCAGCGCAACGTGAACGCGGAGATGCGCCGGATCGAGCAGAGCGAGCGGGCGAAGATTCGTGTGCACGTGAGCGGGAAGTAGCGAGGCTCAGCTCACTCTCTCGCGCGTTCCCGGCGCGGGACATGGCAACACCAGTCACTGGTACTTCGCGACGAGTGCCGGCAGCTCTGCAAGCTTCGAGGTGACGTGAGACTCGGTTCCCGCTCGCTTCGCCGTCAGCAGAACATGCACGAGGCTGGCGGGTTGTGCCGGCCCGCCGCCGAGCGTTCCTACTCGAACGATTCCGAGTCCCCTCACGGCACCGCGCTCGAAGACGAAGTCGACGCACAGCGGATACCGGTCGCGGTCGTCGTCGATCGGTTTCATGTTGCAGTCGCTGACGCGCCAGTCGATTTCCCGGAGTTCCATGGGTCCTCGGCGCAGCCACTCGTCGAGAGGCTGGGACGGAAGCGCCGGATCGAGCGTCCGCACATCCAGAGCTTTCGCGAAAGCCACGGTTTTCTCTCCGCGCTCCAGAAGATCCGGCAGCGCGGAGAGCGGGGTGGCGTCCCCGGTGAACGGCGGCACCTCCAGTTCGAGCAGGCGCGGGCGGGGGTCGACCTCCAGGACGGCGGTCGCGGACGGCCGCTCGGCATCGCCGACGTCGAACCGCGCACACCGGCGGCCGTCGCAGTCGACAGAGCTCCACTGGATCGAGCGATCGCGCGCGACGGACTGAAGCCAGTCCTCCAGCCGCTGCGATCCCAGCGACGCGTCGAGTGCGGCCACGTCGACCGCCTTCGCGCGGTCGACGTGGCTTTGTTCGTGCGCCGGAACGGCGTCGCTGCAACCGGCGGCCAGGAGCAATGCGAGGAACAGGCGTACGAACTGGCGCATGGATGCCCCTCTTGCGCGGAGCATGCGCCCCAGCGACTTCTGATTGGTTGTGGAGTTGACCGGTGGGTCCCGAAGCGGGAACGGACGCGCAGTCTAGGGGCCGTCCATCCGGAGGTCAATAAGAATGAGGACGTCCGCTTGGCGTGATCGGAAAAACCGGGCGCGCTTCGGCGCGCCCGGTTCTACTACTTCTGCTACTACTGGTTCACATCACGACGGCGGCTTCTGCAGTTGTGGCTGCGGCTGCTGCTGTTGCGGCTCCGCCGGCGATTTCGCGCGACGGCGCGCGAAGCGGTTCATGCGGCGCAGGCGCTCGACGTGCGGCAGCAGGTCTGCGTGCTCCTGCAGACGCACGAGCTGCTTGCTGACTTTGAACACCTGCAACGCCGCCTCG
>DATLOL010000169.1:0-37925 GCA_035536275.1 Thermoanaerobaculia bacterium | reverse complement strand
TGAAGCCCGCCGCTCCACGGATCATCGCGGAGATCAAATCCGCGTCGCCGAGCGCCGGCTCGATCGTGGACGATCCGGACGTGGAGACGATCGCCCGCGACTACGCCCGTGGCGGCGCGGCGGCCGTGTCGGTGGTGACCGAGCCGGAGTTCTTCCGCGGCTCGCGCAACTGGCTGGCCCGCGCGCGCGAAGCCAGCGGATTGCCGGTGATCATGAAGGACTTCATCGTCGAGCCGTCGCAGATCATCCGCGGCATCGCCGCCGGTGCGGACGCGATCCTGCTGCTGGCGTCGCTCCTCGACGCGCGCGAGCTGGCCAACTTCATCGGGCTGGTCGAGGCCTACGGCTGCGACGCGCTGGTCGAAGTACACGACGAGGCGGAGCTCGATCGCGCGGTGAAGGCGCACGCGCGCATCATCGGGGTGAACAACCGCGACCTCCGCTCCTTTCACGTGGACCTGGCCACGTCCGAGCGCCTCGGCGCGCTCATGCCCGCGGACGCGATCCGGGTCGCGGAGAGCGGCATCCGGACGCGCGAGGACGTGCAGCGACTGCGCGCCGCCGGCTTCCACGCCTTTCTCGTGGGCGAGTCTTTGTTGCGGCAGAACGACCGCGCCGCGGCGGTGGAGGCATTGCGATGACGACTCGGGTGAAGATCTGCGGCCTGACCCGGGCCGAGGATGCGGAGCTGGCGATCGAGCTGGGAGCGTCGTACGTCGGCTTCATCTTCGTGAAGGAGTCGCCGCGGTACGTCGAGCGTGCGCCGGCGACTCAGGGCGCGATTCGCGTGGGCGTCTTTCGCGACGCGCCGCGTGACGAAGTAGCCCGCATCGTCGAGCGCGAGCAGCTCGACTTCGTTCAACTGCACGGGAACGAGACCTGGAGTCCGAGCGTCCCCACGATCAAAGCGTTTCGCGTGAACGACACGCTCCCCGACACCAGCACCGACGCCAACTACCTCCTCTTCGACACCGGCGGCGGCACGGGACGCACGTTCGACTGGTCCCTGCTCGCGGACTTTCCGCGCGAGAAGCCGTTCTTCGTCGCCGGCGGCATCACACCCGAGAACGTGGCTGAGGCGATCAAGGTCACGCGTCCGTTCGCGATCGACGTGGCGTCCGGCGTCGAGAGAAGCCCGGGCGTCAAAGACCACGACAAGATGCGAAAGCTCTTCGAGAGAATCCCCCGATGACCGCACTTCCGAATCGCAAGGGCTTCTTCGGCCAGTACGGCGGGAAGTTCGTGCCCGAGACCCTCATGGCCGCCCTCGACGAGCTCGAGACGGCGTATCGCGGACTGAAACGCGACCGCGAGTTCCGCGCGGAGCTGGACGACATCCTCTCCGAGTTCGTGGGGCGCCCGACGCCGATCACCGAGGCGAAGAAATTTGCCGAGCTGAGTGGGGGAGGGTTCCGGCTGTTCCTCAAGCGCGAGGACCTGAACCACACCGGCGCGCACAAGATCAACAACGCCATCGGCCAGGCGCTCATCGCGAAACGCATGGGCAAGCAGCGCATCATCGCGGAGACGGGCGCGGGTCAGCACGGCGTCGCCACCGCCACCGCCTGCGCGCTCCTCGGCCTGCAGTGCGTCGTCTACATGGGCGAAGTGGACATGGCCCGCCAGGAGCTGAACGTCTTCCGCATGCGCCTCCTCGGCGCGGAAGTCGTTCCCGTGAGCAGCGGCTCGCGCACGCTCAAGGACGCCATCAACGAGGCCATTCGCGACTGGGTCACGAACGTCCGCACCACGCATTACATCCTCGGCTCGGTCCTGGGGCCGCATCCGTATCCGATGATCGTGCGCGACTTTCAGTCCGTCATCGGACGCGAGGCCCTCGGGCAGTTGCGCAACCGCACCGGGGGACTGCCGGACGTCGCGATCGCGTGCGTCGGCGGCGGCTCGAACGCGATCGGACTGTTCTACGAGATGCTGAAGCACCCGTCGATTCGCCTCGTGGGCGTGGAGGCGGGCGGACGCGGTCCGCAGCTCGGCGACCACGCCGCGCGCTTCTCCGGCGGCGCCCTCGGCGTCCTGCACGGCACGCGCTCGATGGTGCTGCAGGACGAGTTCGGGCAGATCGCGGAGACGCACTCGATCTCCGCGGGCCTCGACTACCCGTCCATCGGACCGGAGCACGCGCACCTGCAGGAGACGAAGCGCGTCGAGTATCACGACTGCAGCGACGACCTCGCGCTGGAGGCGTTTCACAAGCTGAGCGAAAGCGAAGGGATCATCCCGGCGCTGGAGTCTTCGCATGCGCTGGGGTGGCTGCTGCGCAACGGCTCGACGGGCGTGACCGTGGTGAACCTTTCCGGCCGCGGCGATAAAGACGTGCCGCAGATCGCCGCCTTGCGGACCGCCGGCGAGGACGCCGGCGGTCCGGTGGGGGAGGGCGTGTGAATCGCGTGAATGGGTTGTTCGCGCGATTGAAGCGGGAGGGGCGGTGTGGGTTGATCGCCTACGTCACCTGCGGCGATGGCGACACGGTTCGCATCGTCGAGGAACTGGAGCAGGCCGGTGCCGACGCGATCGAGCTGGGTATCCCGTTCTCCGACCCGATCGCCGACGGCCCCGTGATTCAGGCCGCCGCGCAGCGTGCGCTGGCGAAGGGCACGACCACGAAGCACGTCTTCGAGATCGCCCGCGCCATCCGCGAGAAGAGCGAGATCCCGCTCATCGCGTTCTCGTATCTCAATCCCGTCATGCGTTACGGCGCCGAGCGATTCGCGACCGACGCGAAAGCGGCGGGCATCGACTCGCTGTTGCTCACCGACCTCCCGCCCGAGGACTCGCGCGAGCTGCGGACCGCCCTGCACGGGCAGGGACTGGGATGCGTGTTCCTGCTCGCCCCGACGTCGACCGACGCGCGCATCCGTATCGTCGACCGCACCAGCGACGGCTTCGTCTACTACGTCTCCACCACCGGCGTGACCGGCACGCGCAAGGAACTCGATCCAGCGCTGCTGGAACGGCTCGACGAGGTGCGGGGCAAGCTACGCAAGCCCGTCGCCGTCGGGTTCGGGATCTCGCGGCACGAGCACTACTCGCTGCTGCGCGATCACTGCGATGCGATCGTCGTCGGCAGCGCTATTGTTCGAGCGGTGGGAGAGGGACGTCCGGCGGGAGCTGTGGTGCGGGAGATTCTCGGACGGTAGACGTCACGGTCTGTCCGCGCCGGATGGCGGCGCAGAGTTGGCCGTACACCTCGCGCGCACGGGCCGTGCGGAACACGCCGAAGCGCAGCACCGCGCGGGTGCGGCGTCCGAACACCGTCACTACGCTGCGCCCCATCGCCAGGCGGATGAGCGCGGCGATGAACAGCGGCGCCCCCACCACGAAAAACGGCACCGCACCCGGCCAGAATTTGAAGTTCACCGACACGAGGAAGATGGCCACCGACAGGAAGAACGCGCCGAAGGCGCCGGTCACCCCGATGAATGCCCATCCGCGCTCGTGATGCAGCGTGACCAGACTGACGTCGTCGAAGAACACGCGCCGCCGGTTTACCTCGTAGGCCTGACTGGCATCCACCTCGATCCCCGTTTTGGTGAGGTAGGCCGCGTTCGAGCCGACCGCGGTGCGCGAGCGGTTGAGAAAGGTGCGGCCGTTCATGACGTCACCGCTCCGATGATCATCATCGCGAGGCCTCCCAGCACGACCACCGTTTCGATGACGCCCACGATGATCGTCACGACCATGCCCGCGATGCCGCTCCCTTCCTCCCGCCTCTGCCTGATGCCTTTGGTGGCCCAGTAGATGACGAATGGACCGAGCGGGAAATAGCAGATCAGGCCGAAGACGGCGGCCGACACGGCCATGCCCGCGTAGTCGCGATATTTCACGCCCGCATGCGCGGTCCCGGTGCGGAAGCGCTCGAAGCACGATGGACAGAAGGAGCCTTCGCCGGTGTTCATGTCGCAGAGCGCGCAGATGAACAGGCCGCAGCGCAGGCAGGTCGTGACCGCCGCGTTGCCGGAGTGATTCGCGCACGCGGCGGCGACGCCGTCCGGTGTCTGGGTCACGGCCTGCACGGCCTCATGGCGCAGCTCGCGCGGCTGGAACGGCCGCCCCTCGAACGTCTTGTCGCAGCCCGGGCAGGTGTTGATGCCCGCGCGGAGCGTGTCCGCCTCGAGCGGTGCATCGCAGATCGGGCACTGCGGCCCCGTGTAGATCGCGCTCACGAGCTCAGTAGACGTCCACGACGCGGGTCTTGGCGGTGATGTCGTGCAGCGTCGTCCGCTCGTCGGTGAAGAAGAAGACGAGGTAGTCGACGAGGATCAGACACCCGAGGACGAGACGCATCACCGCGCGGCCCCAGGCCTGGCCCTTCGAGATCGGCGATCCGTCCGGACGCACCACCCGGATGCGCAGCGCCATCTTGCCCACGGTCTGTCCGTTCTTCATCGACAGCATGAGCGCCTCGTAGGCGATGACCACCGCGAAACCGATGGGATAGATGAGCAGGAACCACATGCTCGGGTCGCCGCCTTTGGCGGTCATCGCGCCGATGATGCCGAGGGGGATGAACAGGGCGTACATCGCCACGAGCTGGATGAGGTAGTCGAGCATGTACGCGCCCGCGCGCTGCCAGAAGCCGGAGAGCCGCAGGCCCTGCTGATACACGCCGGAGCGGGCGTCGAGCACGCGCTCGGACTTGCAGGTCGCGCAGTACGGCTGATCGGCGATGGTGACGAGACAGTTGCTGCAGTACGTTCCGCCGCAGCGCGCGCAACGCCGCACGCCTTCCGAGACGTCGACGTGGTTCCGACAGATCATGTTGGACGCTTCCCCCGATGTTGGACTGTGCGTAATCCTACCGCACCGCCCCACGGGTTCATGCGTGGGGATTGAAGAGCACCGCCGTCAGATCGCGCACGAAGTTCTCGCCGCTGATCGACTCCGCCTCCAGGGCCAGCTTCTCCCGATACACCGCCGCCACGTCTTCCATCAGGTCGTACCGCGCCTCGGGTGACATGCGGTCGGCGCGCAGGCAGAGCGTAAGCAGGAACTCGCGCTCCTCGAGGCTGATGCGATGCCGGGCCAGGCGCAGCACACGCGGCGTGCGCAGGGTGTTGTGCCGGCGGTCGTAGGCGAGCTGCCCCTTGTACGCGAGCGGCTGCGCATCGCGCACGACCAGCGTGTCCGCGACGATGTCGCCGAGGCGCCGGCGCGAGCGCGAGACCATGGTGGCGATCCCGCCGATGCCGTAGAACGCCGGCGCGAAGTCGAGCGCGCGGGTGATGTTCCGCACCAGCGACTGATACAGCGACACCGGCAGGCCGCGCGCGTCGATGACCCGCAGCCGCAACGCGCGCTTGCCGATCGTCCGTCCCTGCTTGCGCACCTCGAAGTACACGTGCCAGCCCCATGTCAGCACGAAGTTGATGGTGACGCCGAGGGCCATGGCCAGGCCGGTGGGCAGCACGGCGATGAGGGTCATCAGCACCACCATCCCGATCCCGTTGACGATGAACGTGTCGATCATCGTCGCCAGGAAACGACTGCCCAAACCGGCCGGCTCCAGCCGGATGGGGACATGTTCGGGCGTGGTGATCGTGACTTCGTTCATGTGTCCTGGGTGCGACGGAGGAAGAGGTACGACATGAGTCCCGCGAAGAGCATCGCGGCCACGGAGATCTTGAGCGGATAGGGGATGGTCTTGGCCGAGAACTGGGAGAACGATCCTTCGATCAGTCCCGCCAGGACGAGCGTCAGCGCGGCGCCGATCATCATCCGCCACACCGACGGGAGCACGCGACGCAGCGACGCGCCGCGCGACAGGTCGCCGGGCATGAGCAGCGCGCGCCCGGCCACGAGGCCCGCGGCGCCGCCGAAGACGATGGCCGGCAACTCCAGCGCGCCGTGCGGCCCGACCCAGGCGAAGAAGAACACGGACACGTCGTCGAGCACGTACATCGTCGCGACGGCGCCGAGGATCACGCCGTTGTAGAAGAGGATGACCAGGCCCATGACGATGGTCATGGCGCCGAGGGAGAAGGCCAGGAACGCGACCCGGATGTTGTGCGTGTAGAGCGAGGCCCCGAAGAACATGGCCTCTTCCAGGTTGTCGATGCGCTCCTCGCCGCGCTCGATCTTCTCCACGCGCTGTTGCGGACTCTCGGTGAAGAACTGGGCAGGGACGAGGCGTCGGCCGTTCGAGGCGTCGATGAGCACGGCCAGCGCGCCGAAGAGGATCCCCGCGATCATCGCCGCCGCCGCGACGAGCACCGCCCCGCGCTCGCGCCGGAAGGCCGACGGGATCTCGCGCGTCACGAGCTTGACGAAGGTCGCCCACACCGGCGTCTCGTGCGCGGCGCGATAGATGTAGCGGTACGCGCGCCCGGTCAGTTGGTTGAGCGGCCCGAGGATCTCCGGATTGGCGGTGTAGGAGCGCGCGCGATTGAGGTCCGAGCAGGTGCGCCGGTACAGCGTGACCAGCTCGTGCATCTCCTTGCGCGAAAGCTCCACATCCTCGGCGCGATTGAGCATCGCGTCGAGCTCGTCCCAGACGGGCTTGCGGTCGGTGAGGAAGCGTTCGATATTCATGAAGGTCGCTCTGTGTTGCTGGTTGCTGGTTGCTGGTTGCTCGTGGGTTCGTCGCCCACCGGACGCCTCGTGCGAGAACCCGCCAGCAACCAGCAACCAGTAACCAGCAACATCACAGAAGCTGCCTCCTCTTCACATCAATGTACGCGTTCACCGCGTCGACGCCCCAGTCCGTCGCCGTCGACTCCACCACCAGCGCGCCGCGCGCGCGGAGCTCGCGGGTCAGCTCGGCGCGTCCGAGCCAGAGGTCGCGTGCGACGAGGGTGTGCGACAGCTCGGCGCGGTTGGATGGCAGCAGCTCGGCCTGCGCGCGGAGGTCGCGGTCGGTCAGGGTGACGAAGAGCGGGAGGTGGTGCGGCGCGAGCATGTCCACGGCGCGCAGCAGATCGAAACGCTCCTCGCGCTCCGGGAGCACGGTCAGGATGAGGATCAGCGAGCGGTGATGCAGCCGGCGCCGCAGGCTCGCGGCGAGTGCGAGGTAGTCCGTGTGCCGGTACTCCGCCTCGAGCTGCGTGACGTACGCGGTGATGGCCCGCAGATGCGCGGCGCCTCGTCCGCCGGGGAGACCTTTGTCCACGTCCGTGTCGAAGGCCAGGATGCCGGTCTTGTCCTCCATCCGGTTGCAGACGTAGCTGATCAGGACCGATGCGTTCACGGCGTGATCGAGTCGCGTCACCTGCTCGACGCGCGCGGCCATGCGGTGTCCCTGATCGAGGCAGAGGAGGATGTCCTGGCTGCGCTCCGTGCGAAACTCGCGGACGATCAGGCGTCCGTGACGGGCCGAGGCCTTCCAGGCGATGTCGCGGTAGTCATCGTCGCGGACGTAGTCGCGAAGGCGGTCGAACTCGCGGCCCTTGCCGATGCGCGGCGACTGGCGTGCGCCGAGGGAGCGGAGGGCGTAGGTGTTGAGCTTCTTGTGCATGCGCGCGACCGCGCGCAGGTTCGGCAGCACGTGCACGACCGAGGGCTCGCCCGCGCGCACGATGCGCTCGACGAGGCCGCCCATGGTCGCGGAGAGATAGACCGGCTCCACCGTGGCCGTGCCGCGGGTGATGCCGCGCGGATGCATGTCCACGGCGAGCACTTCACCGGCGCGGATGACGGCGTTGACGACGCTGGCCCGGGGCTCGACGAAATCCGGCCACCGCTGCCGGATCAGCAGACGCAGGCGGCGCCGCGCGCTGGTGGTAATGCGGATGGTGATGGTCTCGCGCTCGTCGAGCGGCACGGCGAGCTTCGGCTGGCGCTCGATCTGAAAACGCACCCGCCGCAGAATCAACGCCTCGATCGCCGCGGCCAGGAAGAGCAGCGCCGCGGCGCCCCCGATCGCCCAAAGAACCTCCGGCACCACCGCGATGAGCAGTGATGCGGCGGCCAGTAAAGCCGTGAGGCGGATGAGGAGGGGACCGGGTCGCATCGCTCAGTTTATCCCGCGCGCAGACGCGGGATCTCCGGTGACGCCACGATGAAGAACCCACGGGCCAGTGCACGCCCGTGACGGCGGCGCGATCACTGGCGGTGAACCCGAGATCCCGCGTCTGCGCGCGGGATAAACTTCACTCACCTGGGTACCTCCACCTGATCGAAGATCCTGCGCAGCAGATCCTCCAGTGCCAGCCCTTCCATCTCCGCCTCGGGGCTCAGCGTCACGCGATGCGCGACCACCGGCGCGACCAGGGACTTCACGTCGTCGGGCGTGATGTAGTCGCGCGCTTCGAGCGCTGCCATCGCGCGGCTGGCCTCCAGCAGCGCGAGTGAGGCGCGGGGGCCGGCGCCGATCTGCACCGCCTCGTCGCTGCGCGTGCGCGACACCAGCTCCTGGATGTAGCGGATGATGTGCGGCTCCACGCGCACCTGCGTGGCCACCGTGCGCCGCGCCTGGAGCAGCTCCTCGCCGCTCATCACCGGCTGCAGCGACGCCACGATCTCGTCGTGGAGACGCCGTCCCGCGGCGTACTGCTCGAGCATGCGCGCCTCGTCGTCCGCCTCCGGGAAGTCGATGTTGATCTTGAACATGAACCGGTCCCGCTGCGCCTCGGGGAGCGGATACGTCCCTTCGAACTCGACCGGGTTCTGCGTGGCGAACACGGTGAAGATCGGGGAGACCTTGTACCGCGCGCCGTCGACCGTCACCGCGTTCTCCTGCATCGACTCCAGCAGCGCGGCCTGCGTGCGCGGCGGGGTGCGGTTGATCTCGTCGGCGAGGAGGATGTCCGTGAAGACCGGCCCGGCGCGGAACGCGAACTCCTGCGTCTTCTGATTGAACACGTTCGCGCCGACGAGGTCCGACGGCATGAGGTCGGGCGTGAACTGAATACGCCGGAAGCGGCAACCGAGGAGCCGCGCCAGTGTCAGCGCAAGCAACGTTTTGCCCGTGCCGGGCACGCCCTCGAGCAGCATGTGCCCGCCCGCGACGAGCGACGTGACGGCCAGCATCTTCACGCGCCCCTGCCCCATGATCACCCGGTCGAGCTGCTCGCGCAGAGCAGCGAAGCGGGTGGAGATGTCTTGAATCGTCTGCATTCATCCTCCGGAGTCGCAAAGCCGCAAAGTCTCAAAGTCTCAAAGATGCGTTCTTCTCTTTGAGACTTTGAGACTTTGCGACTTTGCGACTCTTCAATCTTTCAAATCCCTCATTGATCGCCGTCATCGTCCGCCTCCCCCCCGTCAACTCGTCCACGCGCGTGCGGAGCGCGTCGCCGCGCAGGCCGGTCGTGTGGGCGACCGTGCGCGACAGCGAGTCGTGGTACAGGGAGATGGCTTCGGAGTACGGCGTTACGTCTTTGTAGAGCGCGGCCAGCGAGTGGACCAGGTCCACCGCGTCCGATCGGGTCTCCCGATACTCGTCCTCGGGCGGACCGACGCGGCGCGAACCGCGCCAGAAAATCAGCACCGCGACCGCGATCAGCATCACCAGGAACGGCCCGAGGTTCCAGTCCTTGGCCAGCTCCAGCGCGCCTTCACCGCTGCTGATGCCGTGCGGGACCTCGTCGAAATACGCGGGACGCTTGCCCGCCAGCGCGGCCAGCAGGGCCAGGTTGTTGCCGCGCGACAGGTGATCGTTGCGGAACGCCTCCGGCCAGGCCAGGACGAACAGGTCGCCGTCGCCGATGCGCTCGCGCGCGAGGATGACGTCCGATCCCGCGATGTAGAGCGCGTGCATCCGCGGGCGCAGCACGCGGAACGCGCTGGTCTTTTCCGTCACCGACAGCGTCTCGACGCCCGGCCAGATCGGGAAGACTTTCTTCGCCGTGATGGCGTCTGGCGTCACCGACTGCAGTGCGCCGGCGTGCGCGCCGATCACGACGCGGCCGCCGCGGCGCACGAACGCGTCTTCGGCGTCGGTGAGCAGCGGCAGCTCCTTCGGCCGCGCCGGACCGAACTGCTTCTCATCGTCCAGCTCCTCGGGGTCGAAATAGCGCGGGAGCTCGTGCGTGATCCGGAACAGCACTGCGTTGGGCTCCACGCCGGCATGCTCGACGGGGCGCGTGAGCATCTGCGACTTGCCGCGGCGCGCCAGATATGCGGCCGCCTGCGACAGTCCGTTCTTCGACGTGTTCGCGGACGAGAGCTCGTCGTAGACGCGCTCCGCGGCGCGGCGATCGGTGACGATCCAGACGATGCCCAGCGCGAAGAACAGCGCCACGGCGATGACCAGCGGCGCGACGCGCCTCATTCGTCACCTCGCACGGTCTCGATGATGCCGGCGGCGCGCTGGCCGCACTCCTCCGCCGCTTCCGGCGTGCTGTGCAGCGACCCGTACCACTCGCGCTCGAAGCCGCGCGTGAGCTCGATCATCTCCGGACGCCACTCCACGGCCGGGCCGAGCGAGGCGACGTACTCCCAGTTCGTGCGGCCCTTGCGGAAGTGGAGGATGCCGGCGGCGTAGCAGGTGACGAGGACGGCGTGGTACCAGGCGCGGATGGCCTCGCGGAAACGGCCCGCCTTCGCGAGATCGACGGCGTAGCGCTCCCACTCCGTCGCGCCGCGCGAGAGCGGATCTTCATCGGCTTTCGATCCGATGGGCGGCGCGGAGGACTGCACGGTCTCGTCGCTCGCCGCGCGCGAGCGGCGCAACACGCCGACGGCGAGCACGAGCACGACGATCACGATCAGGGCGACGATCACGAACACGGTCCAGCGCATCGCCACGGACGCGGAGCTCTCCTGCGGGCGACGCCGCGGCAGGAGATCGAGCAGCCAGTCGAGGAGTTTCTTCAGTTGGTCGCGGAGCCACTCCAGCATCTCTCCGATGGACTCGGCGATACGCTCCAGCAGCGGGACGTCGCGCTCGAGGCGCGTCGGGATGTCGCCGCCTTTCGGCAGGTCGGGCACGTCCTGCTCGGCGGCGATGCGCGCGAGCAGCTTGCGGTCGCCCTGCGCGGACTCGGCCCCGCTGGCGCGCCGCAGCTCGAGAATCGTCGCCGCGAGCCGCACGCGATGCGGACCGCTGGCCGAACGGGTGTCGAGGATCGGCTGCAGCACCGAGACGTCGGCGAAGAAGCGTCCGCGCGACCATTCGATTTTCTGTCCGAGGAGTGCTTTGGCCTCGATCTTCGCGGGCTCGAGGGCGTTCTGCGCGAGCAGACCGTCGATGACTTCCAGGCGGAGGATGTAGTCCGCGATCGGCATCGCGTTCGCGCTGGACGCGAGCAGGAGGATGAGCAGCCAGCGCCTCATGACGCGCGCCTCAGTTCTTCGAACCACGCGCGGAGATCGTCGCCGCGCTCTTCCGCGCCGGCCTTGCGCACGAAGACCACGTGCGCGGCGATCCAGAACGGCTCGACCGCGACGAACGCCCCGGCGAGGATCAGCAGCAGGAAGCGGCGGTTGTTGCCGGTGAAGAGCAGGTGCCAGTGCGGCGCGTCGAATCCGCCGATGCCGCTCGCCGCCCAGACCACCAGTCCGAAGGCCGCGGCGAGATTCGCCATCGCCACCACCAGTCCGCACGCGAAGACGACCACCAATCCCATGAGGATGGCCATGCGCGCGTGGCGGAACATCAGGCGGAACGGCTGCCCGAGACTCACGCGCTCGTTGAGCTCCATCGTGCCGATGGCCAAGCCCGCAAACGCCGCGGCGAGGAGGATCCCGAGGCAGGTGAAGACGCTGATGTACGCGAGGAGCAGGACGGCGGCGGAGGTGAGGACGTAGCTCGCCAGCGCGGCCGCGGGCACGCGCCAGGTCTCGCGTCCGGGCGTGGTGCGGCGCCCGAGGGCGAGACGGCAGGCTCGCGCGTAGACGGCGCGGCCCCAGAGCGCGATGAGCAGGGAGATGACGATGAGGTTCGCGGTGCCACCGAGGAGATTGCCGTACTTCGCGGCGTTGCTGCCGGCTTCGAACAACTGATCGAAGAACACCGCCTGCAGGAGGCGGTAGGGGAGGGCGGTGACGACGAGCACGGCCGCCCACGGCGCGGCGGTCATCGAGACGACCTCCGTCGACTCATCGAGGACGGAGGTGATGGAGAGCGGCGAACGGATCAAAAGAGACCTGCGATGACGGCCGCCGTCCACACCATCAGCCGCGCTCCCGTGTACAGCAGGATGGCGGCGAAGATCACCACGCCGAACCAGGAAAGCAGCGCGGAGCGCTCGACCTTCGCTCCCCGTTTGAGGCCCAGGCAGGCCGCACAATGCCAGATGCCGTCCCACTGCGTGGCGCACTCCTGACAGAGCATCTTCGCGCAGGTCATGCAGCGCGCGAATGCATGCCGCTCGAAATGGACGGCGCAGCGATGCGAGGCCGGGGGCATGGGCGCGCGCAGTTTACCGCTCTTGCCAGCCCGGCGCGGCCCCTGCTACCCTGTCCGCTTCAATGACCGCCCCGCGCTTCTCCGCGTTCTATTACCGCTATTACGCATAGCACGGGGCACTGTGCCCCGACGCGAGAAGGGGCGCTCGAGCAACGGCACACATCGACACCTCTTCCCGCGCCGGGAAGAGGTTTTTTGTTGATGAACGACATCGATGCCGAAGCCGAACTGACCCGCCTGCGCGAGGCCATCGATCGCGTGGACGAGGTCCTGGTCAAGCTCCTCAATCAACGCGCGAAATACGCGGTGGAGATCGGGGAGATCAAGGGCCTGCTCTCGCTTCCCATTTACGCGCCGGAGCGGGAGAAGCAGGTCCTGCAGCACGTCGAGGCCGCGTCCGCCGGTCCATTGCACGGTGAGGCCGTGCGCCGCCTGTTCGAACGAGTCATCGACGAGTCCCGCCGCGTCGAGCGCGAAGCCGCGCAAACAAGGAGTCACTCATGATCATCGTGATGCAGAAACACGCCCCCGAGCCCCACATCGAGCACGTGATGTCGGAGCTCACGACGCGCGGCTTCGACGTCCATCGCTCCACCGGCGCCGACCAGACCGTCCTCGGCGTCGTCGGCCGCGTCGACACGATCGACCCGCGCGAGTTCGAGCTGTTCGACTCGGTGCAGGAGGTGGTGCGCGTCAGCGAGCCGTACAAGCTCACCAGCCGCACCTTCCGGCCCCACAAGACGGTCGTCAAAGCGCGGGGCGTGGAGATCGGCGGCGACCACGTGGTGGTCATGGCCGGGCCGTGCACGATCGAGAACGAGACCCAGATGGTCGAGACGGCGCGTCGCGTGGCCAGGTCCGGCGCACGGGTCCTGCGCGGCGGCGCCTACAAGCCCCGCACGTCGCCCTATGCGTTTCAGGGGATGGGCGTGGAGGGACTGAAGCTGCTCCGCGCCGCCGGCGACGAATTCGACATGGCCACGGTCTCGGAGGTGATGGAGATCAGCCAGATCGAGAAAATGCTCGATTACGTGGACATCCTCCAGGTCGGCGCCCGCAATATGCAGAATTTCAATCTATTGAGCGCGCTGGGCCAATTGCGCACGCCCATTCTCCTGAAGCGCGGTATGTCAGCCACGATCCAGGAATGGCTCCTGGCCGCCGAATACATCATGGCCGGCGGCAATTACGACATCATCCTCTGCGAGCGAGGAATCCGTACGTTCGAGACTTACACGCGCAATACGTTCGACATCTCTGCAATCCCGGTCATCGACAAACTCTCCCATTTACCGATTATCGGCGACCCCTCCCACGCCACGGGCCGCCGCGACAAGGTGATGCCCCTGGCGAGAGCCATTGTGGCGGCCGGCGGCGACGGCCTGCTCATCGAAGTCCACCACGATCCCGAAAAAGCGGTGTGCGATGGTCCCCAGTCGCTTTATCCCGACCAATTCGCACGCCTCATGGACGAATTGCGCATCATTGTGCCGGCGGTGGGGCGGAGTGTGTAGGGCGGCGGCGGGACGCCGCCGGGCCAGCCGGCGAGACGCCGGCGTTCCGCTATGATGCGCGGCCCCATGCGCCGCGTTCTGCCCCTGCTCGTGCTCCTCGCCGCCTGCGCCACCCCCGCCCCTCCGCCCGCCTCCGCTCCCGCCCCGCCTGAGGAGCCGGCGCCGCGACCGGTTGCGACAGCACCCGCGCCGCAGGAGGAGAGGGTCATCGGCAAGGTGCGCGTTACCGCGTCAGCGCTGAATGTGCGCGCGGAGGCGTCGACAGACGCCGATGCCATCGCCCAGGTGAAGAAGGGGACCGCGCTCGATGTGCTGAGCGAGGATGCGAGCTGGGTGAAGGTGCGGCTCGCGGGTGGGGAGACCGGGTGGGTGGCGGCGCGGTTTGTGTCGAAAGGGGGCACTGCAAAAAAGATAAAGGGAAAGTGTCCGCCTGATTCGGATTATGCGTTCGACGAGGCGCCGCGGCTCGCGTTCTCGGAGGGTGGTCCGCACGGCGTCGTGGTCGTCGAGGCCAAGGTCAATGCGCAGGGGAGAGTGACGTCGACGCGAGTCGTGAGTAACGGCACCGGCGATGAGACGCTCGCGTTTCTGGCGCAGAAAGAAATACGGGCGGCGAGGTTTTCGCCGCCCATTCGGAATTGCGCGCCGCGCGCGTTCATCTTTACCTACCGGCGCTCGTACTAGCCGAGTCATCGTGAGCCGCGGCTCGGCGAAGGACACGAGCGGCGTCCTTTACGTGTCATCCCGAGCGAAGTCGAGGGATCTCGTGCTGGAACCCGCGCTCGCTCCGTCGGCGGGGGATCCCTCGACCGTCCTCCGCTGCGCTGCGGCGGCTCGGGATGACACGGGCGGCGTCGGCTCAGTCCTTCTCGATGGTGATGCTGCCGTTCGAGTTGATGAGGTCGAGCTGGCAGCCGCCGCGGCCGATCGTGCCGGAGAGGTTCTGGCCGCTCACGGTCGTCGTCGTGATCGGGAAAGCCGTGTTGATGCGGCCGAACGACGTTCGCGCGCTCACGTTGTAGTTCGACTCGTCGGGCAGGGCCACCTTGATGTTGCTGAACGACGTCGTGAGCGCGAGCGGCTGGCAGCCTTTGCCGCGCAGTTCCTCGACCGCGATCGAGCCGTTCGAGTTCGCCACCGCGATCCCGCCCGTCACGCCGCTGACGAACACCGAGCCGAAGGAGCCCCGCACGCGCACGTTGCCGTTGATGTCCGTGAGCTCGGTGCGGCCGTTCGAGCTGGTGACGTCGGCGTTGCCGCGAATGCGCTCGACCTGGACGGTCCCGAACTGCGTCTGGGCGTTGAACGCGCCGCGGATGTCGCTCGCCTGAATGTTGCCGTTCGCGTTCTTGATCGTGACCGCGCCGCCGATGTCTTTCAGCGTCACGCCGCCGAACGAGGTGTCGATGGTCGCGGAGCCGCCCACGCCGGTGGCTTCGACCTTCGAGTTCTGGCCATCCGCCTTGAGCGTCCCGCGGATGGTGGAGGCGACGATGCTGCCGAACGAGTTGCGCAGCGTGGTCGCGCCGGTGACGTTCGACACCTCGATGCGCCCGTTGGTCGCGGTGAGGTCGGCACTGCCGCCGATGGTCGATGCGACGATGTTCCCGAAGGAGTTGGTGGTCTTCAGCGAGCCGCCGATGTCCATCGCTTCGACCGAACCGTTCGCGTTGACGATGATGGCGCCGTCGCGCACGTCGCGCACGTCCACGCTGCCGAAACGATTGGTTGCGGTGAGCGCGCCTTCGATCTTGCGGACCCTGATGCTGCCGTTCTGATTGGCGACCGTGAGTGGGCCGCGAATGTCGCGCGCTTCGATGCTGCCGAAGGTGTTGGAGATCGACTGCGCGCCGCGCAGGTCCTGCGCGTCGATCGAGCCCTGCTTGTTCTCGATCACGCTCGGAACCTGCAGTCCGCGCACGTCTGTGCTGCCGAAGCGGTTCCGCGCCGTCACCGGCGCATTGGCCGGCACGACCACATTCATGTCGACCGAATAGGAGAGCCGCCCGCGGTGGTTCTTGATCTCCGGGTACTCGGTGCGGATCGTCACGCCGCCGGCCTCGCTGGTGACGATGCGGATCTGTTTGCCCAGCTCCTCGTCGGAGGAGCGGATGGTGGCGCGGACCTGAACGTCGCTGCCGGCGTGGGTGCGCACCACCAGCGCGCCGAAGGCGTGGTCGATGGTGACCCGGCCGCCGCGGAAGGGCAGGTTCCTGGTGAACTTCTGCTCGAAGCGGTCGTCGTCGGTGGCGAATGCCGGGAAAGCCGCGAGCGCGAGGAGCAGCGCGGCCAGATTACGGAGTCGAGACATTGGTTTCCTCCCGCAGCACGTCCTGCAAGGTCTGCTGTTTTTCGGTGTACATGGCCAGCAGTTGTCTGCGGAGATGCGCGTTCTGTCGATTGCGGTCGATGTTGGCCTGGCACTCGTCGATGGCGTCATCGAGGAGCATCAGTTTTTCCTTGTAGGCGATCATCAGCGACGTTTGGGGATCCTCGAGCCGCGCCTCGGCCACGTTCTCCAGCGCGTCGATGGCCGCGACGTGCGCCTTCTCGGCGCGCTCCACTTCATCGAGCGCGCTGATGCGGAGGATGGTCTCGTCGAACGCGGCGTCCCGCGTCTGGGTGCGGACGGCGTAGAACATGGTCGTGCCGAGGCCGATGGTGATGAGGATGGCCGCGGCGAGCTGCCACAGGCGCGGGGTGCGCTTCGGCTCCGCGCGCAGCGAGCGCTCGATGCGCGGCCAGAGCATTTCGTTCTCCCAGCTCGTGCGCATCGAGCGCGCCGTCGCGGAGAGGTCGTTCCACGCCGCCAGCGTTTCCGCGCACGACGCACACGTTTCGGCGTGCCGCGCGGCAGTCTGCATCGCCAGCGGGGAGCCGTCGAAGAGCAGGTCGTCGATCTGGGAGCAGGTGATGGTCGTCATAGTCTTGTTGCTCGTTGCTGTGTTGCTGGTTGCTGGTGAACGTTGTCGGTGGCGCTGCATGGCCTCGAACCAGCAACTAGGAACCAGCAACATTTCTCCATTTCTCTTTCAGGTCCTTCTTGGTTGCGAAAAGAATCCATTTGGAGTTGCCTTCGGTGATGCCGAGGATCTCGCCGATCTCGGCGTGCGAGAGTCCCTCGATCTCGAACAGGGTGAAGACGCTGCGGCGTTGCTCGGGGAGCTCGTCGAGGAGCTGTTTGAGCGCGATCCGTTTCGCGTCGTCGACGTTCGCGCCGCTGCGCTCGAACGTGTCGTCCATCGGCGCCTCTTCGACGCGGCGCTTGCGCTTGCGCAGGACGTCGTAGCAGGTGTTGACGAGGATGCGGAACAGCCACGTGCCGAAGGAGGCCTCGCCGGTGTACGTCGACGCCGCGCGATGGATCTTCAGGAACGTCTCCTGGACCGCATCCTCGGCGTCAGCCACGCTGCCGAGGTGATTCCAGGCGATCGACTTCATCCGGTCGCCATAGCGGCGGTAAATCTCTTCAAAGATCAGGGAGTCGCCCGCGGCACATCGCGAGGCGACCAGCCGGTCGTCGGCGTTCGGGGCCGCGGCGGCGGGAGGCATGCTGGTGGTCATGACCGCTTGGAGCATGTCGTTGTGAACATAGACGTGCGTACCCGGTGAACGTTAGAGATGTTGCTGGTTGCTGGTTGCTGGTTCAGGGACAGGTATCGCCACGAGGCGCATTGAACTAGCAACCAGTAACACAGCAACATCGATCGACGAGCTACAGCTCGTCGATCGACTTGGGCCAGTCCACGTTCAGGAGCCGCGACAGGGAGCGGTCCGCGAGGAGGCGGCCGCCGGTCTGGCAGCGGGCGCAGTAGTTCGTCTCGTTCTCCGCGTACACGATGCGCTGCACCGGCGCGCCGCAGTCGGGGCAGGGCTGGTTGTAGCGGCCGTGCACGGCCATCTCCGGACGGAAGGCGGTGACCTTCTCCGGGAACCTGGCGCCCGTCTCCTTGCGCAGGCGTTCGATCCATTCGTTGAGCACCGTCTGCGTCGCGTGAAAGAGGCGCTCGATCTCCTCGGCCGAGAGGTTCGTTGACATCTGCACCGGCGAGAGGCGCGCGCGATGGAGGATCTCGTCCGAGTACGCGTTGCCAATGCCGCTGAACGTATGCGGATCGGTGAGCGTGCGCTTGAGCGTATGGCGCTCGCGGGTGAGGGCATCGCGGAACTGCTCGAGGGTCATCGTGAGCGGCTCGAGTCCGCGGCGGTCATGTTCCTCGAGGGCCTTCTCGCCGCGCACGATGTGCAGGGACGCCCGCCGCTTCGATCCCGCCTCGGTCAGCAGCAGCGTGCCGTCGTCGAAGTCGAATGCCGCCAGTCCGAGCTTGCCCGGCACTTTTGCGCCCGGCGCGAGCCAGCGGAAGCGGCCGGCGATCATCAGATGGATGACGAGGAAGAGCTCGTCGTCGAATCCGAGGACGATGCGCTTGCCGAGGCGGCGTAGCTCGCGGACCGTTTTTCCTTCGAGCTCGCGCGGGGACGGCTCGACGGTACGGAGGACGAACGGGTTGGCGAGCCGGACCTTGTTGAGAGTACGACCGAGCAGACGCGACTGCAGCGCCTCGAGATAGATCGTCACATCGGGAAGTTCAGGCACGCGTATCCCATTATCGATTGCGTGAAGACTTTTGGAACGCTCGTGATCGGTTGGCTCCTCGGCGCCGCGATGATCGTTTTATGGAGTGCGGCGGCGCCTGCGGCGGCTGTCCAGGATCCGAAGCACGTCAAGGCCACGGTGACGGGCGTCACGACGCCCCCCGCTCAGTCGGCGCAACCCCCTCGACTGCGCTCGGGGCAGGCGTCGTTCCTTCTCGTTCCCGTGAGCGGCGTGGCCGCCGAGGATCTGCACGACAACTTCGAGCAGCCGCGATCCGGCGGGCGCACGCATCGCGCGATCGACATCCTCGCGCCGCGCGGCACGCCTGTCGTGGCCGCCGTCGACGGCACGATCCGCAAGCTCTTCACCAGCAAGGCGGGCGGTCTCACCATCTATCAGTTCGATCGGGACGAGAACCGCCTCTACTACTACGCGCATCTCGACGCGTACGCGAATGGGCTGGCCGAGGGTGCGGTGGTGAGTCAGGGGACCGTCATCGGCTACGTCGGCACCACCGGCAACGCGCGGGAAACGCCCCACCTGCACTTCTCGATCGAGGACCTGCCGCCGACGAAGGAGTGGTGGAAGGGCTCGCCGGTGAATCCGTATCCGCTGCTCACGAAACGCGCTTCAGCGCTTCGATGAGCCCCTTGTCGCCCGGCACGATCTTCAGCGCGTTCGTGTAGCTGGCCTTCGCTTCCGCCTTCTTTCCCTGCTTCTCCTGGATCAGGCCGAGCGCGCTCCACGCGCCCGCGTGTCCGGGCTCGCCGAACTTCGGCGGATCGAGCTCCACGGCTGGCTCGAACGTGGCCTTGGTCTTCTTGGCCAGCGAGACCTGTTTGAGCTTTCCCGCCTTCTGGGCCAGCTCGCCGTAGGCCGCGCCGAGGAGATAGTGATGCTCGGCGTTTCTCGGCTCGAGCGCGATCGCTTTCTCGGCCAGCTCGACGGACTTTTCGAAGTCGCGGCGGCCCAGTGCGGCGCGGGCCTGCGTGGCGTATTCGGTAGCGGTCGCTGCGTGGAGGGACACCGCGGGCAGCAGGAGGATGAGGGAGAGCAGCGTCGCTTTACGCATATGCCCGAGTACGCGATTTGCTACTCAGGAGTTTCGCATAGAATGGCGGCCCCTCGTACGTATGACCACTGAGATTCTCCCGCGGCCTCGAACGGCCGAGCGTGCAACGATCCCGATCCTGACTGCCGACGAAGTGACGAGCCGGTGCGAACAGGCCCTCGGCGACGCCCGCATTCTGCTGGAGCGCATCGAGGCAGTGCCGCTCGACGAAGTGACGGTCGAGAACGTCCTCGACGTCTGGGACGACACGGCCGTCGTGATGGAAGACGTCTTCGGACCGATCTCGCTGCTCAACAGCGTGCATCCCGACTCGGAGGTGCGCGACGCGTCCGATCTGGCGCTCATTCAGGAGTCGAGCTTCCTCACCGACGTCTTTCAGAACGAGCGCTTCTACGAGCGCGTGCAGCGCGTGGCACCGCATTCGATCGCCGCGCGGGAGATGCGCAAGCATCTGCTCGAGGCCTTCGAGGACAGCGGCGTGTCTCTGCCGCCCGAGAAGCGCCAGCGCTTCAAGGAGATCAGCGAGCGGCTGACCGAGCTGGGACAGGAGTTCGCGAAGAACATCCGCGAGAACGCGACGAGGCTGACGTTCACGCCCGAGGAGTGCCGCGGGCTGCCGCAGTCGTGGCTGGATCGCGTGCCGCGCGACGAGCAGGGGAACGTCGTCGTCGGATTCGACTATCCCGACTACGTCCCTTTCCTCATGAACGCGCAGGACGAAGACGCGCGCCGCCGCTACTGGCACGCCAATACCACCCGCGGCACGGCGCGCAATCTCGAGGTCATGGACGAGATCGTGGCGTTGCGCAAAGAGATCGCCGATCTGTACGAGGTCCCGAGCTACGCGCATTACGTGACCAAGCGGCGCATGGCCGAGAATCCCGACAACGTGCGCCAGTTCCTCGACGACGTGCGCAATGTCGTGACCGAGGCGGAGCTGCGCGATCTGTCGGAGCTGGCGGAGACGAAGAGCGCCCTGGTTGGGACGCCCGTCGAGACGACGCGCGTCAATCGCTGGGACGTGTCGTACTACCGCGAACGCCTGCGCGAGAAGCGCTACGCCATCGATCAGGAAGAGCTGCGCAAGTTCTTTCCCACCGAGCCGACGGTGCGCTGGATGCTCGACATCAGCGAGCGTCTCTACGGTGTCCGCTTCGAGCGCGCCGAAGTGCCGACCTGGGACGAGGACGTGATCTATCTGGACGTGCTCGATGCCGCGACGGGCTCACACATCGGCGGCATTTACCTCGACCTCTATCCGCGCGAAGGCAAGTACAAACACGCCGCGGCCTGGCCGGTGCGCGGGGTGAGCCAGCGCGGGGAACGCGCGCCGATCAGCGTACTGGTGACGAACTTCGACCGCGAGGGACTGACCCACGACGAGCTCGAAACGCTGCTGCACGAGTTCGGACACGTGCTGCACGGCGTGCTGTCGACGACGTATTACCTCGCCCACTCGGGGACGAGCGTGCAGCGCGATTTCGTGGAAGCGCCGTCGCAGATGTACGAGGAGTGGGCCAGCCGCATGGAATCGCTGTCGCTGCTGCGCAGCCACTGCGGCGATTGTCCCGCCGTCGACGAGTCGCTCGTGGACCGTCTCAACTCGGCGAAGAAGTTCGGCGCGGGCATCGACTACGGCCGGCAGCTCCTCTACGCGTCGTTCGACATGGCCCTCTCCAGCGACACGCCGGGCCCCTCGCTCGAGGTGTGGTCGGCGATGGAAGGCGCGACGCCGATGGGCTACGTCGAAGGCACGCAGTTCCCCGGCACGTTCGAGCACATCGCCTCCGGCTACGCGGCCGGCTACTACGGCTACATGTGGGCGAAGGTGATCGCGCTTGACCTGGTGTCGGCATTCGGCGCGGACCTGATGAACAGCGAGACCGGCCGCCGCTTCCGCGAGATGATCCTCAGCCGTGGCAGCGAAGAACCCGCCCGCGACCTGGTCGAGCGCTTCCTCGGACGCCCCGTCGCCAGCGACGCGTTTTTCGAGCACATCCGGGGGGACTGATAGGTCGCATAGGTCCCATAGGTCGCATACGTCCCATACGTCCTATCTGACAAGCACACTTGACAATCCGCCCGCCTAGGCCTACCTTATGTCAAGCAAACTTGACGCATGGAGGCTTGAAATGACGGCTAACTGTCCCCCTCTCTTCACGGAGCGCGACGCTCGCGCATATCGCAATTTTGCCGGCTGGATGACCGCGGCGATGGTCGCGTTCGGGGCGGCGACGATCCTTCTCGACGGACGCCTGATCCCGGATGCGGCCGGCTGGGCGCTCACCGCCGGGACGGTCATTCTGATGATCGTCGCGATGCACAGCTACATGGGGTTCCTGCGCGGCGCGGACGAGCTGTTGCGCAAGGTCCATCTCGAGGCGCTGGCGTTCGCGTTCGGCGCGGGGATCGTCGCGATGATGGGCTACCGGCTGTGCGAGCGTCTCGGCGCGCCGAAGATGGACGTCAACGACGCGGCGCTGGTCATGATGATCTGCTGGATCGGCGGGCAGTGGATCGGCTCGCGCCGTTATGCGGCCGAGGAGGAGCAGCAGTGAACAACCGGCTGCGCGTCCTCCGCGCGGAGCGGCGCTGGTCCCAGGCCGATCTCGCCGAACGCCTCGGCGTCTCGCGGCAGACCGTGAACGCCATCGAGACCGGCAAGTACGACCCGTCGCTCCCGCTCGCCTTCTCCATCGCCCGCATGTTCGAGTTGAAGATCGAAGACGTGTTTCACCCGAACGGGGTCAGCGGATCGTGATCTCGGCCACGCCCCGCGCCACCACCCGCACCGCGATCGCGTCGGCCCGCGGGGTCACGCTCTGCGGCTCGATCGCGTCGGCCCGTCCGTGCAGGTGCACGCCCGAGCCGAGGGGGCGGGTGAGGGCGCGGGTGAGCTCGGCGCGGACTTCGGCGACGCGCGTGGCCAGCGGGAACTTCGCCGACTCGCGAAGGCGCGCGCGGATCGATTCGTGGGCCGCGCGCTCCAGGATGCGCGCGAAGAGGCCGCGGCGTTTCGGATCGAGCGAGTAATCGAGATCGGGCACGACGATGGTTTGCGTCGCCGCATCGAATCGTGGCGTGCCTTCGAGGAACACCAGACCCTTGTAGCTCCGCAGACGTCCGCCGCGGTAGTCGATCATCGCCTCGATCAGCACGCGATTGTTCGCCGCGGGGGCGATGCGGATCGACGAGAGGGTGAGTGGTTTCCCTTCCACCTGGTAGGTGCGATTGGCGTAGTCGCGCGTGGCCAGGCGGCTGGCCTCGTCGTACGGCAGCTCGAGGTCGAATGGCACGCGCACGAACGCGGGCCCGGTCGCCGGAACGCTCTTCAGCAGTGGGAGCGGCTTGCGGGTCATGGCCGGTTTCTCGCCGACGACCACCCGGGTGACCGCGCGCAGTGACAGCATGGTCGTGACCGTGGAGCCCGAGCCCGTGATCGGGGAGAGGGCGATGTCGGCCGGCTCCATCACCAGCCAGGTGCGCGGTGCGAGCTCGTACGGCGTCTGCAGCGCCGTCCAGATCTGCTCCGCCTGCGGCCGGATGCTGGAGAGGGCGGGCACGTTCCGGTCGATGATCTTCGCGGCCTCACCCAGTTGTTGTTCCACGACCGGCGCGACGAAGCGGCGGGTGATGTCGATGCCGAGCCACGTCACCTCGCACGGCTTCGCGTACGTCACGGGCAGCAGGCGCGTCGACGATCGCAGCCGCCAGGCCGGGTCCCACGTGAACGCCGAGTGCAGCGTGACGTCGGCGATCCGGCGCGACTGTCCGTAGCCGCAGGAGACGCACGGGAACTGTCCGCGGCACGCCTCCATCGCATATTTGATGGTGGTGAACGAGTGCAGGCCGGCGCCGATCATGCGCAGGCGGATGGGGTCGCGCCCGACGTCGTAGCGGATGTCGATGCCGCGCTCGGTGGTCTTCCCGGAGAACGTAGAGTCGACGCGCTTCTCGATCTCGGCCGCGATCGGGCGCAGGTCGGTGCGAATGGGGACGGTGATCGTCGAGCTCTCCGGCGGCAGAGGCTGGCCGGCTCCGCTCCATGCAACAATGCACAGGAGCGGGAACAAGAGTCGCGCCCCGCGTGCTCTACTGCTTACGACCATGGTTTCATCGAAACGCTCCGCGTTCCTCCCGGTATTCTTCGCCGGCCTGACGGCGGTGTTCGGCGTCGTCCTCTGGATGCGTCTGAGCACGTACGAGGCCGCGGGAGCGCAGACCGGAGCGGTTTCCAGCCGTCCCGAGAAGATCGCAAGGGCTGAGGAAGCGCCTCGTTCCCCGATCGATGAAGGCGTGATCGTCGAAACGACGACCGACGCCGCCTCGGCGTCGTCGGCCAATGCGCGGCAGCAGCGCTACAACGAGCTGCTGCGCAGCGCGCCGCCTATCCCCGCCAACGCGACGAACGCCCAGCCGCTCCCGGCGAAGGAGCCGTCGATCCTCGATCGCGTCATCAATCCCATCGCCAACGCCCTGGGCATGAACCGCAGCCCCCGTGCCGCGCAGCCGCCACAGGTCGTGGCCGCGCCGCCGGACCGCACGCCGCAGCAGCCGCGCCTGGCCGAGGAGACTCCGCGCAACGAGCCGACCGAGCGCGAGCCGAAGGAAGAGACCGACCCCGAAACCGACACCGCGCCGCCCCAGCTCCAGACGGCGGAGTTCAATCCGCCGCAGGTGCAGGACGACGGCGAGACGATGTTTGCCGCGGTCGTCACCGACAACCTCTCCGGCGTGCGCAGCGTGTCCGGCGTCATCGCAAGTCCCAGCGGCGCGCTGCAGGGCTTTGCCGCGCAGCGCGAAGGGGAGAGCGATCGCTGGATCGCCCGCATCAAGATCCCGCGTGATGCGGCCGAGGGGACCTGGGCGGTGAAGTACCTGACGCTGAGCGATCACGCGAACAACAGCGTGAACCTCAATCAGGCCGCAGGAGCATTGCCGGCGGGCGCGAGTTTCCGGGTCACGTCCAGCGGCTCCGATTCCGCGGCGCCGCTGCTCAAGGGCGTCTACCTCGAGCGCAACGCCATGAACGCCGGCGAGCGCAACACTGTGTTCGTGCAGACCGAGGACGACAAGACCGGCGTGTCGCTGGTCAGCGGCGTCTTCGTCAGCCCGGCCAAGCAGGCCCGCATCGGTTTCGGATGCCGTCCCGGCACCGCCGGCGCGTGGGAGTGTGTCGTCGCGCCCCCCGCGTGTCTCGACTGCGGCGCGTGGAAGCTCGAGCAGATCCAGGTGCAGGACAAGGCCAACAACATGGCCACCTTCCGCGCCGACAACCCGCTGGTGCAGGCCATCACGCTCGAGATCTCGGGCGACAAGTGCGATGCCGGACCGCCGGTCCTGACGAACCTGACCATCGAGCCGCAGGTCGTGTCGAATGCCGAGGGCGGCACGCTGATCATCCGGGCGCAGGTGCAGGACGATGCGTGTGGCGTCGCCAGCCTGAGCGGTCAGGCCGTGCCGTCGGGCTCGGCCGCGGGCAGCGGGCAGCGGATCTACTTCTCGTTCGATCCCTCGCCTGACGGGCAGAACTTCATCGGCCGCATCATGGTGCCGAAGCATGCCGCCAAGGGAACGTGGTCGATCGGGTGGATTCAGGCCCTCGATAAAGGGCACAATTTGAAGGCTTACGCCGGGAACGATCCGGTGGTCTCGCGGGTGACGTTCCGGGTCGAGTGACCTCCGAAAATTTTTTGCGAATGGTGACCGTTCAACCCGTGCGCTCGGTCGTGACACTCGCGCAGGATTTGCAGTAACATTCGCGACCCAACCGTTCTCAGGACCGAGAACCAATCACTGAAAGGTAACGCACACTCCCATGAGTCAGTCGTCGAGAGAGAACGCCGAGGCTACGTCCTTCGCCGAGGCGATGGAGAATTTTGACCTCAAAACCCTGCAGCAGGGCGAGCTGCTTCGCGGCACGATCGTGTCGATTTCAGGCGATGACGCCTACATCTCATACGGCGGTCCGTCCGAAGCCGTGATCGAGACTGCGGAGCTGGAGGGTCTCGACGTCGGCGACCAGATCGAGGCGACGGTCGTGAAGACCGGGTCCGAGATCCGCGTGTCACGCAAACTGATCAAGGGCAAGGCTTCGCTCGACTCGCTGCGCGCTGCATACGAGAGCCGCCTGCCGGTCGAAGGCAGAGTCACCGGCCGCAACAAGGGCGGCTTCGAAGTGAACGTCGCCGGCCTCCGCGCCTTCTGCCCGCTCTCCCAGATCGCCCTCGGCAAGATCGAGAACCCGGACGCGTTCGTCAGCCAGACCATCGAGTTCCGCGTGACCGAAATGTCCGATGACGGCCGCCGCATCGTGGTGTCGCGCGCGGCGCTGCTGAAGGAAGAGGCCGCGAGCCGCGCCGCCGAAACGCGCGAGCGCATCGTCCCCGGCGCCGAGCTGATCGGCAAGGTGAAGACCCTCACCCCGTTCGGTGCCTTCGTCGACCTCGGCGGCGTCGACGGTCTCCTCCACGTTTCGGAGATGAGCCGCCGCCGCGTCACCGATCCGAAGGACGTCGTCCAGATCGGACAGGAAGTCCACGTCAAGGTCATCAAGGTCGAGAACGACGGCAAGCGGATCTCACTCTCGATGAAGGACCAGGAGCCGGATCCGTGGCATGACGTGGCCGAGCGCTTCGCGCCGGGCACGGAGTTCACGGGCCGCATCGTCCGCTCCACCGACTTCGGCTACTTCGTCGAGGTCGAGCCGGGCATCGACGGTCTCGTGCATGTGTCGCAGCTTCCGCACGGCATCAAGCCGGGCGACGCGGAAGTGGCGATCGGCTCGAGCGTGCAGGGTTGGGTCCGCGAAGTGGACGCTTCCAAGAAGCGCCTCTCGCTGTCGCTGCGCGCGGTGGCGGTCAACGATCCGTGGGAAACGGCCTCGCACCGCTACGGCATCGGCCGCGTGGTCGAGGGCACGGTCGATCACGCCGCGGCGCCGGGCGTCTTCGTCGAGATCGAGCCGGGCCTGACCGGTCTCATTCCGAACTCCGAGATCTCCGTCGGGCCGGGACAGGACGCGTCGGCGGTGCACCAGCCGGGCGAGAAGCTCATGGTCCGCATCATGAGCATCGACCCGAGCCGCAAGCGCATCTCGCTCAGCCACGAGGCCGCGAAAGCCGCCGCGGACCGCGAGGAGTACACCAAGATCATGAGCGAGCGGGACGAGGAAGGCAGCGGCGAGTCCGCGATGGCCCTGGCGTTCCGCCGTGCGATGGAGAAGAAGCGGTAATTCGCGCTGCGCGCGAGTTGCTCGAAAAGCCGCCCATCGGGCGGCTTTTCTGTTGCTGGTTGCTGGTTGCTTGCGGGTCGTGGCTTGATTGCCATGCAGCGCGAGCAACCAGGAACCAGCAACCAGCAACGCTCTTGCATATATGCGAGTCTTCCTCACCGGAGCCACAGGCTACATCGGCGGTGCTGTCGCGGGCGCGTTGCGCGACGCGGGTCATGACGTGGGCGCGCTCGTTCGCGCGGATGCCGATTCGAAGCGGCTGCGCGATCTCGGCGTGGTTCTGATCACCGGCGAATTGGAGTCATTGCCGTCGCTGCGGGATCAGCTGGCGAGCTACGACGCGTTCGTGCACACGGCGCAGTCGCGGCAGAACACGGTCGAAGCCGATCGCGCGGCCGTGGACACGTTCACGTCACTCGGCGGCTTCTTCGTCTACACCTCCGGCGTCTGGGTCCTCGGCAACACGAACGGCGCGGACGAAGCATCGGATGTGAATCCGCTCTCGCTCGTTGCCTGGCGTCCCTCGCACGAGGAGCTCGCCCTCGGCGCGGGCGGCGCGGTGCTGCGTCCCGGATGCGTGTACGGCGGCAAACAGTCGCTGCTCGCGGAATGGTTCGCGGCGGCGTCGCAGAATCGCCCGCTGCAGATCGTCGGCGACGGCTCGAATCACTGGGCCATGGTGGACGTGCACGAGCTCGCGGATCTCTACGTGCGCGCGGTGACGCAGCGCGCGACGGGCGTCCTGCACGGCATCGACGACACCCGGGCGACGCTCGACGAATGCGCGCGCGCCGTCGCTCCGAAAGGCACGATCGAGCACGTGCCGCTCGACGCCGCCCGCCAGAACCTCGGTCCGTTCGCCGACGCACTGTCCGTCGATCAGACCATCGACAGCGGCGAGACGCGGGCGAAGACACGGTGGGAGCCGCAGCGCACGTTTACGACGTCGGTGGAGGCGCAGTGGCAGGAGTGGAGGCGAAGTCGATCAGCAGTCGAGTGACTTCCTCAGGCGCGTCCATGGGGAGGAAGTGCCCCGCGTCCGCGATGCGCTCGATGCGCACGTTCGAGACCCATTCGCCGAGGTCTTCGAGGGCGGCGGGGAGGAAGACGGGCTCGCGCTCGCCCCAGAGAATCATCGTCGGCACGTCGATGCGTCGCAGCAGCTTGCGCATCAGGCCTCGCGACTTCGGGATGGCGCGGTAGTAGTTCAGCATCGTCTTCAGGCTGTCGCGCCACTCGCGTTTGTACGCCGCGGTCTCTTCGCGCGTGAAACGTCCGGTGCGATGCAGCAGAAAGCGGCCGAAGATCTTCATGAACAGCTCGGGAAGCAGCGGGAGTTGGAACGCGATCTGGTAAAGGAGCTTGAGCTTCTGCCGCGTGCTGCGTTGGAGCTCGCGTTTGATCGCGGCCGGGTGGGGTACGTTGAGGATGACCAGTTTGCGGACGAGGTCGGGCCGGATCATGGCCAGGTTCCAGGCGACGATCGCGCCCCAGTCGTGACCGACGACGACGACGGGCACGCTCGACATGGACTCGATCAGCTCGACGACGTCCGCGACGACTTCCGTCATCACGTAGGCTTCGACGCCTTGCGGCTTGGGGGAGTCCGCGTAGCCGCGGAGATCGGGAGCGACGGCGCGAAAGCCGGCGCGTCCGAGCGCGGGCAGCTGGTGTTTCCAGGCGCGCCGCGACTCGGGAAAGCCGTGAAGGAGGACGACGAGCGGCCCGTCGCCCTCCGCGTCGAAGTGAAGCTGCACTACGCCTTGTCGCGATTCGAGGCCGCGTACAGCAGTCCCGCGCCGAGCGCGAGCGCGGCGACGCCGGCCGCCACCTTGCCCGGATTCTCTTTCGCGTAGGCCGTGGCCTTCCCGCTGCCGTCCTTGAGGTACGTGCGCGCGGTGTTCAGATACTCGTCGATGTCGACGTTCTGGAACTGCCCCTTGAGGTTGCCGATCATGTCCTCGGTGATCCCGAGCCGGCTCAGGAACTGCTCGAGGCCGCCGCTGTTCGTGCGGCCGCAGGTCGGACACGTGTCGGTCCCGCTGGAGACATTGAAGCCGCTCGTGCTGTCGGTGCTACCCGTGCCGCTCGTACCGTAGGTCGTGCCGCTGCCGGTCGAGCCGGTCGTTCCCGTCGTGCCGGTTCCGCCTATGCTTCCCGTGGAGCCCGTGCCGCCCCAGTCGTTTCCCGGATTCTGCTGGTCCATATGATTCATCCTCCTCAACGTTGTTCGTCCCGCGATTCGTCGCGGGTCTCGTTCGGCTCGTAGGTGCGGCGGCGCGTGCCGATCCGCGGATCGCCGGACTTGTTCGTGAAATGATCCTCGTCGTTCCAGTCGGCGTCGGCGACGCCGCGGCTGAACTCCTGGTCGCGCTGGTGATCGGCCCCATCGCTGCGGAACGAGGCCTTTGAGCTCGTCGCCGGCGGAGTGTACGCACGATCGAGAACGTCGAGCGGGATGTCGGCCTCGCGGCGAACCGCTCGCGCCGTGCCTGTCGCGGCCGCTCGTCGGGGACGCGACGGCTCCGCGGCAGGGGCCGCCTCGGCCGTCACAGGCTGCTCCTCGTCGCGGTTCCGCGAGAACATCCGCTTCACCACGTTCGCAGCATCGCGCAAACGGCCCAGTCCCCTCGAGTTCGTGTCAGATTGTTGTCCCATGCCAAGCTTCCTTTCCGTGCTTTCGCACGACATGGGACATTGCAATTCGAGTGCGCGTTACCTCGAGTAGGTGATTCGCCAGATCACGCCCGCCCCGTCGTCGGAAATGAGGAGCGATCCGTCGCCCAGCACGAGCAGCCCGGCCGGACGTCCCCACACGCGGTCGCGCTCCGGATCCGGGGCCCATCCGAGGACGAAGTCGTCGTAGCCGCCGGCGGGCTGGCCGTTGCGGAAAGGGATGTGAATCACCTTGTAGCCACTGCGCAGCGAGCGGTTCCAGGAGCCGTGCAGCGCGACGAACGCGCCGCCGCGATAGCGCTCCGGAAACATCGTGCCGCCGTAGAACGCGAGTGTGATCGGTGCGGCATGCGACTCGATCAGCACCGACGGCGGGATCGCGCGGGCCACGAGATCGGGACGCGCGCCCGCGTGCCGCGGATCGACGTTCTGCCCGAGGTACGAGAACGGCCAGCCATAGAACGCACCGTCTTTGACCTCGGTCACGAAGTCGGGAACGAGGTCGTCGCCGAGTCCATCGCGCTCGTTGACGGCGGTCCAGAGCGCGTCGCCGTTCCAGGCCAGCCCGATCGGATTGCGCAGCCCGGACGCGAACGTGCGCTTGCCCGTGCCGTCGGGGTTGTACTCCGTGATGGCCGCGCGCAGCGGCTCTTCCGATTCGTCCTGAACGTTCGATTCCGAACCGACCGCGACGTACATCTTCGTCCCGGCGCGATTGAAGACCACGTTGCGCGTGGCGTGTCCGCCGACGGGCAACGGCGTGATGCGCGCCGGCTCGGCGCGTGCCTCGGTCTGACCAGGCATGTAGTCGAAGCGCACCACCGCGTCGGTGTTGCCGACATAGAGATGATTGCCGCGGAAGGCGAGGCCGAACGGGCGATTGAGCTCGCCGGCGAAGGTCCAGCGCTTCCCGCCGCGCAGGACGACGATCTTTCCGGCCGCGGAGTCGGCGACGAACACATCGCCGTTCGGCGCGAGGGCCATGTTGCGCGGATCGGCGAAATCGTCCGCCCACAACTCGACGCGGAATCCCTCCGGCACGATCAGCCTCGCGTCGTCGGGCCGCGTGACGACGGTCGGCGCATTGGCCGCGCTGCCGGTGTGATACGGCGACGGGAGCCGATCCGCGCGGATCTCGTAGTGCTTCATCGCCGCCGTTTCGCTCTTCGGAGGCGGCGCGGGTTTTGAGCAGGCGACGACGAGCACGAGGGCGGCGATCTTGCGCATCCCGAAAAGGTACTATCGCTCGATGAAGATCCGCATCCTCGCGCTCGTCTTCTTCACGCTTCCGTTGCTCGCGCAGACGCGCACCCAGAAGCCGCCGCTCCACGGCTCGCACTGGATGGCCATCACCGGCAAGCCGCTCGCCGCGACGGCGGGCGCGATGATGTTTCAGAAGGGCGGGAACGCGGTCGACGCGGCGGCGGCGATGCTGGCCGCGAGCTGCACGATGTGGGACACCCTCGGGTGGGGCGGCGAGACCCAGGCCCTGATCTACGACCCGCGCACGAAGAAAGTCATCGGCATCAACGCCCTCGGCGTCGCACCGACCGGCGCCACCGTCGAGCACTACAAATCGAAAGGCATGAGCTACCCGCCCGAGTACGGACCGCTGGCGGCGGTGACGCCGGGCACGCCGGGCGGCCTGATGCTCATGCTTGCCGATTACGGCAAGCTGTCGTTGAAGGAGGTGCTCGCGCCGTCGATCGAGATGGCGGACGGCTTCGCCATCGAAGCCCAGCTCGCGAACACGATCGAGCGGCAGAAAAGCTGGATCAAGCAGTGGCCATATTCGAAAGCGGTGCTGCTGCGGCCCATAGGACCCATAGGACCCATGGGACCTATAGGACCTATAGGACCTATGGGTCCTGCGACGGTAACTCCCGCGCACGACGTGGTCAGCACGGCTCCCGTGGCAAGCACGCGCGAAGCCCCCGCCCCCGGCTCCATCTTCCGCCAGCCTGACCTCGCCGCCACCCTGCGCAAGCTCGTTGAAACCGAACAGGCGGCGCTGAAACGCGGCAAGTCACGGCGCGAGGCCATCATGGCCGCGTACGACCGCTTCTACCGCGGAGACATCGCGGATGAGATTGCGCGGTCGACGCAGGAGCAGGGTGGGCTGATCACGAAGGACGATCTGGCGAAGTGGCAGGTGCGCGTCGAAGAGCCGGTGAAGACGACGTACAAGGGCATCGACGTCTACAAGCTCACGGTCTGGACGCAGGGGCCGTCGATGCTGCAGATGCTGAACATCCTGGAGAACTTCGACCTGCGCGCGATGGGCTACAACAGCGCGCGCTACATCCACACCGTCTATCAGGCGATGAGTCTTGCCTTCGCCGATCGCGACTTCTATTACGGCGACCCGTACTTTCCGCCCGCCGAGCCGGTCGCCGGACTGCTGTCCAAGGAGTACGCGAAAGAGCGCGCGAAGCTGATCCGGCCCGACCGCAACGATCCGGCCATCGGACCGGGCGATCCGTATCCCTACCAGCGCGACACGAACCCATTCCTCGATCTGCTGAAGAACTGGAACGCCACCGCGACCAAGCCGCGTGCGACCGCGATGGCCCAGTACGAGGAGTCGTTCAAGCTCGGCACGACGTCCATCGAGGCGGCGGATGAGGAAGGGTGGGTGGTGTCGATCACGCCGAGCGGCGGCTGGATGCCCGCGGTCATCGCCGGCAAGACCGGCATCGGCCTCAGTCAGCGCGCGCAAAGTTTCGACACCGACCGGGCGCAGAATCCCTACAACGTGATCGAGCCGGGCAAGCGGCCGCACGTCACGCTGACGCCGTCGCTCGCGCTCAAGGATGGCGCCCCCTATCTGTCATTCGCCGTCCAGGGCGGCGACACGCAGGATCAGAACCTCCTGCAGTTCTTCCTCAACGTCGTGGAGTTCGGGATGACGCCGCAGGAGGCGTCCGAGGCGGCGAACTTCAACACCTTCCAGGTGCGCAAGTGGCTCGGCGACCGCCAGTCCGTGCCCGGCCGCATCCTGTTGCAGGACGCCACGCCGCCGTGGGTGCGCAGCGAGCTGCGGCGGATGGGCTACGACCTCACCTTCGAGGAGCGCACGTCGGGTCCGATCAACGCGATCTGGTTCGACCGCGCGCACGGCACGATGTGGGGCGGCAGCTCGAATCACGGGGAGGATTACGGGATCGCCTGGTGAGTTGCGCAGCAACTCACCCCGAGCGAAGCGAGGGGTCTGGCAGGGCGGGCAAACCGTTCCCTCGCGCGGACGCCGTCGAGAATCCACCCGACGGCGTCCGCATCATCGAGGCGCCGGAGATGCGCTCACAGGTTGCCGGAAAGCCGCAGCAGATCGTTGATCGTGAAGACGCCTTTCTTCTTGCCCAGGGTCGGCCGCCAGCCAATGTGACTGAAGAATGATCCCGGTGTGCGCCGCACGAGGGCGATGAGGACTTCCGCGACGATCGTGCTCCCCACCGGACCGAGGTGCCGTCCCTTGCCGAAAGCGGCGGCCTCGATGAGGATGTAGAACCAGAGCGGCGTGCGCTTGTGGAAGCCGGAGGACTTGAGGATGGCCTTCTGCTCCGGGTTCGCCGCGGCTTTCAGGATGTCGTTCGCGCTGAGCACCTTCAGCTTCATCTCTTTCGCGACGGCCTGGCCGGTGGGCATGCGCAGCAGATAGCCGCGCAGGAGGTTGCGCACGGCCAGGCGCGACTTCTCCGGCGGCAGGACGGAGCCGTCGAAGTCGCGCAGTGCGAAGAGTGGCGGTGGTGACCTGTTCACCATGTGCGATGCGGGGCATGACTTTCCTCCTGTCATAGAAGGAGTGTCGTAGCACTCCTTTTCCCGACCCTTGGAAGCGATTTGTTTACCGCACCCGCAGCATCGATTCGAGCTCGTCCGGCCGCGCCGAGCGCACGCGTGCCTCATCGGCCGTGATCAGGCCGTCACGCACGAGCTGGGCGAGCGAGTCCTCCAGCGCCACCATGCCCTGGCGGCGTCCGAGGGTGATCTCGGTGGGGAGGTTCTGGAGCTTGTCGTTGCGGATGTGATTGCGCACGGCGTTGTTGTTGAGCAGCACCTCGACGGCGACGGCGCGCCCTTCGTTGTCCTGCCGCGGCAGGAGGTGCTGCACGACGATCGCGTTCAGGGAGATGGCGAGCTGCTGCTTGACCTGCGACTGCTGCGCGGGCGGGAAAACGTCCACGATGCGGTGGATGGCCTGGGCGACGTCGCTCGTGTGCAGCGTGGAGAGAATCAGATGTCCGGTCTCGGCCGCGGTGATCGCAGTGGACACGGTCTCGAGATCGCGCATCTCGCCGACCAGGATCACGTCGGGATCCTGACGCAGCGAGGCGCGCAGCGCCGCGGCGAACGACGGCGCGTCGCGGCCCACTTCCACCTGCTCGACGACCGACTTCGCGTTGCGATGCTCGTACTCGATCGGATCTTCGATGGTGATGATGTGCCGCGCCTCGGTGCGATTGATCTCGCCGACCAGCGCGGCGAGCGTCGTCGATTTCCCCGATCCCGTCGGACCGCACACCAGCACCAGCCCGCGGGTCGGCTTCACCAGTTCCGCGAGCATCGCCGGCAGACGGAGCTGGGCGATGGTCGGAATCTCCGTCGGCAGCGCGCGGATCGCGGCGGCGAGCGTGCCGCGCTGGCGATGCACGTTCACGCGGAAACGCCAGGCCCGGCGATCGTCGTCGGTCTCGGCGCGCCCGAGGCGGAGTGAGAAATCGGCGGCGCCGTCGGTCTCGATCTTTTCGCGCACGCGCCCGCTGAGCACCGTCGCGAGGAGCGCATGGACGTCGTCGTTGGAGAGCGGCGCGTCCGCGGTGCGGGTGAGGCGACCACCGATCCGGAACACCGGCGGGACGCCGGCGACCAGGTGCAGATCGCTCGCGCCGCGCTGGGCCACTTCGATGAGCAGCTTCTCCAGCGGATTGCCGTGCGCGACGCTGGCCGGCGCCCAACTCATCACCGCGCGATCCTCATTCGTGGCGGCGTCGGTGTCGTTGAGCTCGCGGACGAGAGCCTCCAGCTCGGGATCGGGCGTCAGTTTTTTCATCTCGCCGCTTCTACGAACGAAGTGTGCCATCAGTAACGGACCCACCGAACCAACATTTGACCCATTCTTGACAACGCTCCTGGGTCATGAACTGCGCCAGTACGTAGCGACTTTCAATGGAATCAATGACTTAGCTGGTGGCAGAGGCATTGCCTTGGTGCGGCCCGCCCTCTCTCATGAACACGAAAGGAAATTGGATGAAGAAACTGGTCATGGTCCTCCTCCTGAGCGCCACGGTGGCGTTCGCAAAGAATCCGACCTCGGAAAGCAAGGCCCACATCAAGGATACCGACCCCAACGGCGTTCCGACCTTCATCACGGGAGAGCTCGGAGAGCTCGGCCCCGGCGACTCGAAGAAGGCCGCCAAAGACTTCCTCGTGGCTCAGCGCGGCCTCCTGGGCGGGGCGGGCACCGAGGACTTCGAAGCGATTGGTTCGACGAAGGACAACTTCGGCCATACGCATGTCCGGCTGCAGCAGCGTCTGCGCGGTCTGCCGGTGTACGGCGCGGAGTACCTCGTCCATGCGGACGGCAACGGGAAGGTCTACGCGATCAACGGTCGGTTCGCACCGGATCGCGACCTGCCGCGCAACCCCTCGATCAACGGCTGGTCGGCACTGGAGCGTGCAGCGTCCCAGGCCGGCGCGGTCAACGGTCGCTGGAACAACGTCAAAGCCGAACTGGTGTACGTGGCCACGGAAAAAGGCTCGGCGTACCTGGCCTGGCGGGGGACGATCGAGTACGTGAACGAAGAGGGCGAGCAGGTGGACATCCTGTACGCGGATGCCACTTCGGGCGATCTCGTGCTGCGCGCGCCGCAGATCCACCGCGCCCGCAATCGCGCCACGTACAACGGCAACAGCACCTCCACGCTCCCGGGCACGCTCGTGCTCACGGAGACCGGCGGCTCGACCACGGACAGCGTCATCTCCACCGCGCACGCGCACGCGGCGACGTCCTACGACTACTACATGAGCGTGCATAGCCGCGACTCGTTCAACAACGCGGGTGCACAGATCAAGACGACCGTTCACCACCAGTTGAACTACAACAACGCCTTCTGGAACGGCTCGCAGCTCGTTTACGGCGACGGCGACGGCTCGCAGTTCTCGCCGCTCGGCAATGCCCTTGACGTCGGTGCGCACGAGCTGTCTCACGCCGTGACGACCTACAGCGCCAACCTTACCTACTCCTACGAGTCGGGAGCTCTCAACGAGGGTACCTCCGACATCATGGCCGCGGCCGTGGAAGCGTGGAAAGACGGCGCCGTCAGCGCCGACACGTGGAAGGTCGGCGAAGACGTCACCACGCCCGGCACCGCGGGCGACGCCCTGCGGTACATGAACGATCCCATCGCCGACGGCTCCTCTTACGACTACTACCCGACCCGCTACACCGGCAGCGGGGACTACGGCGGCGTGCATCTGAACTCCGGAATCGCCAACCTGGCGTTCAAGCTGTGGGTCACCGGCGGTACGCATCCGCGCGGCAAGACCACCGTCAACGTGCCGGCGCTGAACGCGACGGCCATGACCTCCATCAACATGGGCGCGAAGATCTGGTATCGCGCTCTCACGGTCTATATGACCTCCTCGACGAACTTCCAGGGCGCGCGCACAGCCACGGCGCAGGCGGCCACCGATCTCTATGGCGCCGCGGCCGCGGACAGTGTGCATAAGGGTTGGGACGCCGTCGGCGTGCCGGGCACCCCGGGCGGTGGCGGCGGCGGTACGACCACGCTGACGAACGGCGTGGCAGTGACGAACATCGGCGCCTCCACCGGTGCGTGGAAGCACTACAAGATCAGCGTCCCGAGCGGCCAGTCGAAGCTCGAGATCATCCAGTCCGGCGGCACCGGCGATGCCGACCTGTACGTGCGTCTCGGCGCGCAGCCGACTTCGTCCTCGTACAACTATCGCCCGTACCTGAACGGCAACAACGAGACGGTCACCGTCACGAATCCGAGCGCGGGCGACTGGTACATCAGCATCTACGCGTACTCCACGTACTCCGGCGTCTCGCTGAAGGCGACCTACAGCACGACGACCTCGGGCTGCACCAACGCGACCGGCTCGCTCAGCGGCACCGGCGCGAACTGGTACTCGGCGCAGTACGCATCGAGCGTCAGCGGCGCGCACACCGGCAAGCTCACCGGCCCGAGCGGCACGGACTTCGACCTGTACCTGCAGAAGTGGAACGGCGCCTCGTGGGCCAGCGTCGCGGCGGGCGAGAGCGCCACCTCGATCGAGAATGTCACCTACAACGGCACGAGCGGCACCTATCGCTGGCGCGTCTATGCGTACAGCGGAAGCGGCAGCTTCACGCTCTGCACCACCAAGCCGTAATCAGCTCCACACGCGTCTGAACAAACGGCGGAGGTCCTCAGGGATCTCCGCCGTTTCGTTCCAGGAGACGCTCCGCTCGCCGATGGTGAGCGTGTAGCGGACGACGTCGGCGCCGCGCCCGCGGTACTCCTCCTGCCACGAATCGGGATCGACGTCGCTGACGTCGACGTCCGCGCTCCGCGATCCGATTCCGCGTCCCGTGAATCCGCCGTCCGTGGTGATGGTCACTTGCATGTTCACCTCTCCGTTACGTCCGGGCGGTTTTCTTCGCCGGGTGCTCTCCATCGAACGTAGCAAGAAGGAGAAGCACATGTTCGAAACATCCGTCGTTCGAGCCCAGGCCCAGACCCGTAGCCGCGTCAGTCTACTGAGCGCGTCGCTCGTGGCGCACTCCGCGGTGATCCTCGGCGCGCTCGCGATGAGCATCGCTTCCGTGGATTTCCCCATTGAGTCGCCGAAAGAGTACTCGCTTGCGCCGATCCCGTTCGTGGCCCGCATCCCGCCGCCCCTCGGCACTCCCAACGGCGGCGCGAAGCCGAAGGCCCAGGTCGCCGCGCCGGTGAAGCCGGTCACCGTCCCCACGGAGCCGACCGCGCCGCCGACGGTGCCCGACACAGTGACGCCGATGACGAGCGACGCGGCAGCGAGTCAGTCGACCACCGCGACCGGTGACGGCACGGATGAAGGAGACGTCGGTGTGCCATGGGGCGTGAAGAACTCGATCGGCGATCTCGACGCGCCGCCGGTTCCTCTCGACGTGCCCATCGCGGCGCAACCCGAGGCGAAGATCTACCAGCCGCATGAGGTGCAGGCGCCGAAGCTGATCTCGAAAGTCGATCCGCGCTATCCGCAGTCGCTGATGCGCGCGGCGATGCCCGGCACGGTCGTGGTGCGCTGCGTCATCGACCGAAACGGCAACCTCCGCGACCCCGAAGTGATCACCTCGACCATGCCGCCGTTCGAGGCCGAAGTGCTGCGCGTGATCGGGCAGTGGCGGTACAAGCCGGCCACGTACGGCGGCAAGCCGGTCGACTCGTATCTCGACCTCAAGGTGACGTTCCAGGTGCGGCGGTAGGTCCTGCGGTCTAGTGGAGCGGCGGGCTTTAGCCCGCCGAATCGACTTCCGGCGGGCT
>DATLOL010000168.1:0-100769 GCA_035536275.1 Thermoanaerobaculia bacterium | reverse complement strand
AACGACGCGCCGTGACGCCGGAGCGTCGCCAGCACACTTCCTGCAGCCTCACTCAGCGTTGAACTACTGCGGTGGGTGTCGTCTGGTGGCGTTGCGAGTCGCTTCCATGCCATCGCGTGTTCGCGCACAAAGAGCGCGACTGGTGTCGAGCGAACGAGACGCGATGAGCTCGGCCCGTTCGACAATCGTGCCCAGCCGATCCTTCCGGTCAGGCACAACATGTCGAGCATGGCCGGCTCATAACCATCGATCCGCGCAGGCAGCACCGAAGTTTCCCAGGCGCCGGCCGCTGCCTCGAACCCATCCAGCTTCCTGACGACATGAAGCAAACCATCCGGCCCGGACGCACGGCTGATCGCGCCGACATGCTGCCAGTCGAACAAGAACCGCATGAAGTCCGCCGGGCTGACCGGCTCGATCTCGGCGCGCAGACGATTGAGGGTGTAGCGGTGAATGCGCGCGAGCAGGCGCCGGTCGCACCATTCGTTCGGGCCGCGGAAGGTGCCGCGGAGGACGACGCCTTCGCTCTCGAGCTTCAGGAGTGCGGTCTCGGCTTCGCGTTCTTCGATGCCGAGTGAGCCGGCCAGCTCGCGCACGGTGACGGGGCCGAGGATGGAGGTGCGGCCGCGGAAGAGCTCCACGAGGGCATCTTCGCGGGTCCACGTTTTCTGTCTCGACAGGGGGATCGCGATGTCGGGCTCGAACGCATGAATCGCGAGCAACTCGGGCAGCCTTTCGGCTGCGACGTAAACCTGTGGAGCGGCGTGACGCCATCAGGGTCGCGATGAGCGACGGGTCGACTTCCGATGGGATCAGGAACCCCGCCGTCAGCAACGCATCGTGCAGTTCGTCCACGTCGCGGGGGTCGGGGCGCCCTTCGTCCACCACCCGCGCGATCGCGTTCGCGTCGAGCGCGCCGATCTCGCTCACCTCGCCCGCGCGGCGCGTGAGCACGGCCTGCGTGCGGCGCTCCTCCAGCGGCGCGTCGTCGAGGAACGCGTACGGCTTGGCGTTGAGGATCTCGTAACAGAGCGGCGACGGCTCGGGCGTGTCGCGCGCGACGAGGGTGATCTCGCCCGCGTGAATGCGCGTCAGCACGCGCGCCAGCCCGTCGAAGTCCATCGCCTCTTCCAGGCAGTCGCGCACGACCTGATTCACCAGCGGGTGATCGGGGATCTGGCGATCGCCGGGGATGTTCTCGAAGCACGCCGCCGCGTCGGGGAACACGGCAGCCATGAGGTCGTCGGCCATCATCCGCTGCAGTTGCGGCGCGACCTTGTTGCCGTGGCGGCTGCGCGGCACGGCCAGGGAGATGGTCGTGTTCCAGCGCCAGCGCGTCTGGAACACCGGAGCGTCGAGGAAGGCCTGCACGAGCACGTCCTTCGCCGTCGCGGGATGGAGGTAGCGGAAGACGTCCGCGAGCGGGAAGGAGTGCTGCGGTCCGAGGGAGAGCAGGACCGCGTCCTCGGTGGCGGCGGCCTGCAGCTCGAAGTTGAACTGGCGGCAGAAGCGCTTGCGCAGCGCGAGCCCCCAGGCGCGGTTGATGCGGCTCCCGAACGGCGCGTGCAGCACGAGCTGCATGCCGCCGGCCTCGTCGAAGAAACGCTCCAGGACGAGCGTCTCCTGGGTGGGGAGGACGCCGAGCAAACGTTTGGAGGCGGAGAAGTAGTCGACGATTTCTGTTGCTGGTTGCTGGTTGCTGGTTCGTTGCGGGTCGTCGAGGAGCTGCCCGATCTCCGCTCTGAAGTCGCTGACCGCCTTCGACAGCTCGTCGCTTCTTGCCGGCGCTTCGCCGAACCAGAAGGGGATGCTCGGCGGCTCGCCTTTCGCGTCGGCCACGCGCACGACGCCGATTCCTACCTGCAGCACGCGGTAGGACTGATTGCCGAGCTGGAAGACGTCGCCGGCCATGCTCTCGATGGCGAAGTCCTCGTTCAGCGTGCCGACGAACGTCTCTTCCGGCTCGAGCACGACCCGGTAGTCCGCGACTTCGGGGATCGCGCCGCCGGAGGTGATGGCCAGCGAGCGGGCGCCACGGCGTCCGCGCACGATCCCGTTCACTTCGTCGCGATGCACGAGCGCGGCGCGGCGTCCGCGCTTGGTCGCGAATCCCTCCGCGGTCATCTTCACCACGGCGTCGAAGCTCTCGCGGGTGAGGTCGCGATACGGCCAGGCGCGCTTCACCAGCGCGAACAGCCCCTCTTCCGAATACTCCTCGCACGACGTCTCGGCCACGACCTGCTGCGCGAGCACGTCCAGCGGCGCGTCGTGCGTGACGATGCGATCGAGCTCGCCGCGATCGACGGCGCGCAGCAGCGCCGTGCACTCGACGAGATCGTCCAGCGAGACGGGGAACAGCCGCCCTTTCGGCAGGCCGTCGATGGAGTGACCGGAGCGCCCGACGCGCTGCAGGAACGTGGGGATGCGATGCGGCGACGCGATCTGGCAGACCAGGTCGACGCTGCCGATGTCGATGCCCAGCTCGAGCGAGGCCGTGGCCACGAGCGCTTTCAGCTCGCCGTTCTTGAGGCGCGTCTCGGCGTCGAGGCGGTTGTCTTTCGAGAGGCTGCCGTGATGGGAGGTGACGGCTTCTTCGCCGAGGCGGTCGGCGAGGTGGCGGGCGATGCGCTCGGCCATGCGGCGCGTGTTCACGAACACGAGGGTGGTGCGATGCGCCGCGATCAGCTCCGTCAGGCGCTCGTAATACTCCGTCCACACCTCGGCGCTCATCACCGCCTCGAGCGGGGAGCGGGGAAGCTCGATGGCGAGATCCATGGCGCGGCGGTGGCCCTCGTTGATGATGGCGACACCCAGTGTCACCCCGAGCGAAGTCGAGGGGCCCCCCTCTTCGAGCGAGGCAGGGGATCCCTCGACTGCGCTCGGGATGACACCGTGGAGCCACTTCGCTACGTCCTCAATCGGCTTCTGCGTCGCCGACAATCCGAGCCGCAGGAGAGGGCGCTCGGCCACCTTCTGCAATCGCTCGAGGGTGAGCGCGAGATGGGCGCCGCGGCGGGTGCCGATGACGGCGTGGATCTCGTCCACGATGACCGTGCGGGCGGTGCGGAGCATTTCGCGCGAGCGCTCCGCGGTGAGGAGCAGGTAGAGCGACTCGGGCGTCGTGACGAGGATGTGCGGCGGAGTCTTGAGCATGGCCGCGCGCTCGGACGTCGTCGTGTCGCCCGTGCGCACGCCTGCGGTGATGCGCGGGGCGCCGAGGGCTTCGAGGCCGGCGCGGGGCTCGATGAGGTTCTTGTGGATGTCCGTCGACAGCGCCTTCAGCGGCGAGACGTAGACGACGCGGACTTCGTCGGAGAGCGGCGCCTGCAGTCCTTCGACGACCAGCTCGTCGAGCGCGGTGAGAAATGCGGCCAGGGTCTTGCCGGAGCCGGTGGGCGCGGCGATGAGGGTGTGCTTCCGCTCGCGCAACGCGGCCCATCCGCGTGCCTGGGCCTGGGTGGGAGCGCCGAAGGTCTCCGCGAACCACCGCTGGGTGATGGGGTGGAAGTGGGTGAGGTGCACCCGCGGATTCTATCGATTCAGGGCCCGGGCGAGGGTCACATCGAGCGAGTCGAGCTTTTGCTGGAGGGCGTCGATGCGCCGCAGCGCGAGATCGAGCTTCTGTTCGAGGCGGGCAACGGGGTCTTGGGTGGACAGGGGCGTTTCCACGACGGGTAGAGCCGACGTGACCGGCCCGATCATCGTGCCGTAGTCGTTCTCGATGGCGAAGGACTGCGCGCGGAGCTGGAAGATCGTGCGGTCGCCGTACTCGAAGACGTTTTCATCGTCCGGGGTCATGAGCGCATTTTCGCAGCATGGGGCATGCCACGCGAACGGAATTCTGCCGGCCCGTGTTTTGGAGGCATGACGAAACAACTGCTGTCCGTGCTCGCCGAGGGTTACGAGGGTCCGCGCTCGTCGCTCTCCTATTTTCTCGATGACAGTCCGGACGCCGGACTCCGCAGAACGCTGGCCCGCCTCTCGGCGGCCTACGCGTCGAAGGAAGTCGGCGGGAACTCGGTCGCCGCGCACGCGCATCACATCCTCTTCAGCTTCGAGGCGTTCCGCGCGTTCATCGAGGGCGACCGCAACCTCCGCGACTGGAACGAGAGCTGGCGCGTGTCGGCGGTCGACGACGAGCAGTGGAAGACGCTGCAGGGCGATCTGGAGCGCGAGTACGCGCTGCTGCGCGAGGCCGTCCGCGGCGCCGAGGGCGACGAGGCGCTGCGCGGATCGCTCGCCGCGGTGACGCACCTCGCGTATCACATCGGCGCGATCCGGCAGAAGCTCCAGCGTGCGGCGGCGTAGCCGCCGCACGCGGTTGCTGGTTGCTGGTTTTCCACCCGCGCACCCACCCGTTGCTCATCCATGCAGCGCCTGATGAGCAACGGGTGCGCGGGCGGTGGAAAACCAGCAACCAGCAACAACAGTCCAACCAGCAACCAGCAACCTAATACAGCGTCCGGGCGATCGCCGCGATCACGCGATTCGCCTCCTCGCTCTTCTCGAAGCCGCGGGTGAGGACGACCAGGATGAACTGCGAGCCGTCCGGGCGGTAGACGATGCCCGCGTCGTGGGAGATCTTCGGGATCCAGCCGGTCTTGTGCGCCACGCGCGTGCCGGGCGGGAGTCCCGCGGGGATGCCGTCGTTATGTTCCTGCGCTGCGAGGATGTCGACCATCTCCGGCGACCTGGCCACAGTCCGGAAGACGAGCATCAGGTCGTACGCGGTGGTCGTGTTGTTCATCCCCGCGTGGTAGGCCTTGTCGTCCTCCACGCCGCGCAGCACCTGGATGTCGTTCGCGCCGATCTCCTGCATCAGGCGCATCACCCGCTTCGCACCGATCAACTCGATGACGATGTTCGTGGCCAGGTTCGAGCTGCGCACTTCCATCCGCCGCACCAGCTCGCGCAGCGGCAGCTCTTTGCCGATCATCGTGTACAGCTCGGCGTCGGAGTCCTCGCGGGCCTCGAGCGCGTACGTGGATCCGTCGAAGATAGATGTGAATTCGTTCTTCACCCGCACCGGCTGGTCCAACGACAGCTCGCCGCGCGTCGCTGCCTCGAAGATGCCGAGCATCACCGGCACCTTCATCGTGCTGGCCGCGTGAAACCGCTCCCGCTCGTTGCGCAGGAGCGTCGCGCCGGTCCCGAAGTCGTAGTACGCGACAGCGATGGTTTTCCCCGGATGCGCGGCGATGATGCGATCGAGGCGCGACGCGGGCGTGGTCGCACATCCGGCCAGGAGCAGAACGAAAAGCGCGAACCGCTTCATGCGCGTGAGTGTAACGGGGGACGACGGGAGCGCGGCCTGGTTCAGGAGCCGTCGAGATCTGTTGCTGGTTACTGGTTGCTGGTTCCTGGCGCTGCATGGGTTTCAGGCCAGGCATCTCAAGCAACCAGCAACCAGTCACCAGCAACGTGGCGAAGCCGCCTTACACCTCGTTCACGAAGTTCGCCCCGAACGCCAACGCCGGTGTCAACGCTCCGCGCAGGTGTGACGCCAGCACGCGTTCCACCGCCGCGAGCGACGACTTCACCGTGAACGTGTAGCCCTCGTCGACGACGTTGGTCATCGTCACCTCGTCGCCGTTCGCGTTGACGACGCGGCCCCAGAGCTCAGTCTTCGCGCGCATCCGCTCCTCGGCCGAGGGGCCGGTGCGGCGGTTGGCGTAAGCGGACGCGAGGCGCTGCACCGGCTTGAGGCGCATCACGGGGAGGAGGGCGCGGGTGCGGCGGAGCATGCGCACCGATTGCGGCGACGCCGCCGAGTAGACGCGGATGTTCGGGATGCCCGTCGTGCGGTAGGCGGTGGAGATGTCGCCCCAGGGGATGGTCATGGCGAAGCAGGGGCGCGACGGGAACGGGATCTCGCGCGCGTCCCAGGCCTGCGGGACGCGGGTGATGCGGCCGTCCTTACGGATCGCGCTGCCAAGTCCTGCGCCTTCGAGCATCGTCTTGAGGGTGCCGCGGCTCACGCCGGCGCCGGACCAGAACGCGAGCCAGAGCTCCGTGGCGTCGGGCAGCTTGGCGTGGAGGGCGGCGGCGAGGCAGTCCGTCGGCACGACGTCGAAGCCGACGCCCGGCAGGAGCACGATGCCCCGCTCTTTCGCCTCGGCATCGCGGCGGAAGACTGCCTCGAACACGGCGATCTCGCCGGTGATGTCGAGGTAGTGCACGCGCGACTCGAGGCAGGCCCGCACCATCGGTGCGCTGGTGTGGCTGAACGGTCCCGCGCAGTGGAGGACCAGACGCACACCCTCGAGCTCAGGCTGCGCGAGATCGAACGCCCGCCACTGCAGTCCGAGCTCGCTCGCGAGGGCCTGCACTTTGTCGCGATTGCGGCCGGCGAGGATGGGACGCTGCCCGCGGGCCACGGCCTCGCGCGCGATCAACTCGCCGGTGTAGCCGTTGGCGCCGTAGAGCATCCAGGACATGGTTCTGCCAGTTTATCCCGCGCGCAGACGCGGGATCTCGGCACTCGCGTAAGTGCACCCGTGATCCCGCGTCTGCGCGCGGGATAAAATGTAGCCGTGGACTGCCCCAAATGCGGCCACCCCGCCTTTCCCGGCGCGCTCGAGTGCGAGCGGTGCGGGGTCATCTTCTCCAAGGCCTCGCAGTGGCGGACGCCGGTGCCGCGCTCGTATGTCATCGAGGAGGAACGCGTCGGCGACGGGAGGATGGGGCCGGCGGAGTGGAAGATCCTCGGCTTCGGTCTCATCGCGGCGATCGCCGTGTACGCGATTCCGTTCACGCGGATGATCTTCTCCGCGATCGTCACGCTCTTCCACGAGCTGGGACACGCCGTCGCCGGGTGGCTGTTCGGCCACGCCTCGATTCCCGCGTTCGACTTCGTGTACGGCGGCGGCCTCACGCACTACGGGGCGTTCCGCACATCCATCGCCGTGGCCGTGGGCTGCGGCTTCGCGTATGTCGCGTGGGTGTTTCGCGAGAACAAGAAGACACTCGCGATCATCGCCGTGATCTTCGCGGTGTGGCTGTACTTCGTCACCCGCGAGTGGCGCCGCGAGCTCGTCCTCGGCGTGGCCGGGCATCTCTCGGAGTTCATCCTCGCGGGCATCCTCTTCTACAAGGCCCTGGCCGGCGTCGGCTGGCGCGCTCCCGACTTCGAGCGCCCCCTCGGCGCCTTCGTCGCGTTCTTCGTGCAGATCCACAGCACGCTCTTCGCGTGGCGTCTCCTGAATGACGCGGGCGCGATGGCGCGGTATCGCGAAGGGAAAGGCGGCGCGCTGATGAACGACCTGGAGAGCGTCGCGCTCGACCTGCAGATCTGGCTCGGCGTCGAGCCGGGGATCGAAGGCGTGACGCGCGCACTGCTCGTGTTTTCGGTCCTGCCGACGGTGATCGCGCTGGTCTGGTACTTCGAGCGCGCGCGGTGGCATCGCGTGCTCCGCGCGCTGCGCACCGCCGACGCCTAAAGAGAGACGACCGGCCCGCCGGAGGCCTCCTCGTCGTCTCTCTGTGGGTCGATTGAATGCGTTGCCTAGCCGCGGAACCAGCGCTTGACGCGCTCCCAGCGTCCGGGCTTCTTCGGCGGTTCCGCCGGCTTCTCCGGCTCCGGCTCGGTGCGGCGCATCTTGCGCGCGGTCTTCGTCACCTCGGCCTTCGGCATCGCCTCTTCGAGCAGACGCTGGGACACGGCCCGCTCCTCGCGTGCGACCAGCGATTCGGGATGCCGCGCCAGCAGCGCGTCGTATGCGGCGACCGCGTCCTGGTAGCGACCGGCCTCGGCGTACCCGCGCGCGACCTGCAGCGCGCGCACTTTCGTGTCGTGGATCTGCCGCTGCTCCGCCGTGATCATCGCGAGCGGCTGCTGGCTCCTGGCCTCGTTGCGCAGCGTGTAGACCGCGGCCCCGACCGCGGACGCCAGCAGCAGCGGCAGAAGCCAGAAGAGGAGCGCGGGGACGCGACGCCGCAGGAGCGACGGCTTGCGCGGCTCGATCACGGTCGCCAACGGCGACGTGGAGTCGTGCGGCGTGACGGCCATCGTCTCCGCGTTCAAGACGCCCGCGGTGACCGGCTCGCGGAGCACGGCCTCGAGATCGGCGAGGGCGTCGGCGGCGCTGGCGTATCGATCGTCGGGCTTCTTTTCGAGCAGCCCTTCCACGACCTGCGACACCGCTTCCGGGACCGCGGGGTTCACGTCGTTGACCGCCGGCGGCCGATGGTTGACGACGTTGTAGAGGATGCCGCTCAGCTCCGGCGCGGCGAACGGCTTCACGCCGGTGAGCATCTCGTACATCACCACGCCGGCCGAGAAGAGGTCCGAGCGCGGCGACACCGGTGCCGTCTTCACCTGCTCGGGCGACATGTAGTTCGGCGTCCCGACCAGCGAGCGCGTCGCGGTGAGACTCGAGTTCAGCGGGCGGGCCACGCCGAAGTCAGCGATCTTGGCCTGACCTTCCGAGGTGAGGAGGATGTTGGCGGGCTTGATGTCGCGATGGATGATGCCCTTCGCGTGCGCGTACGCGAGTCCGCGGAGGATGTCCGCGGCGATCGTGAGCGCCTCCTTCAGCGGGAGGGGGCGGGTGCGGCGCAGGCGCGCGAGCAGCGGCTCGCCGTCGATGTACTCCGTCGCAAAGTACGAGACCACCTCGCCGTCGTAGCCGACGTCGTACAGCGTGACGACATTCGGGTGCTGGATGGCCGCGCAAAGCTCCGCTTCCCGCTGCAGGCGGCGATAGAACTCGTGGGCCTCGGTGTCGTCCTCGAATTTCTGGCTGAGGTGCACGGTTTTGAGCGCGACACGACGGCCGATGCGGCGATGCCGTGCCAGCCACACTTTGCCGATCGATCCTTTCCCCAGGAAAGACTCGATCTCGTATTCGCCGTAGTTGCGGTACTCCGGTACTTCGCTCACCGGAGTTAGAGTATGCGAAGTCATCGGAGGAACCCCATGCGCATCGTCGTGCTTTCGCTCCTGCTTCTCACCGTCTTCACCCTGCACGCGACGGAGCCGATGTGCGGCACCAGTCCCGAGAACGACTTCCGCGTCCGTGCCCTGCACGAGCGCGCCGGCGGCGGGATCCGGACGCTGGCGACGAGCACCGCGCTCGTCCGTGACGGCGCGTTCTACGTGCCGACGGACGACGCCATCACGCCGGGCTACCGGCCGTTCGACCTCGAGGGCAAGACGCTGGTTTTCACGCGCCTCGGTGGCCTCGACGGTCCCGCCTTCATCCTGCAGCGCAAAGAGCTGGCCTATGTCGAACCGACCAGCCCGCCCGTCCGCGATTTCAAAGCGGACACGAGCAGCTACTTCGTCAGCCACGAGCTGCCCTTCGCCTTCCCGTTCGCGGGCCGCAACGTCAGCCGGATCTACGTGACCGCGTACAACGGCATCTCGTTCGATCCGCCCGTCGACGAGACCGCCACGCAGTTCGACGCCATCGAGGCGGCCGTGCATCGCGCCGCGGTCCTGTCGCCGCTGATGACCACGGCCCGCAAGCCCCGCTACGTCGAGTCGCCGAAGGTGTGGATCGAGAACGGGAACAACGACACCGTGACCGTGACCTGGCGCAGCAGCGGAAACGCGCCGTTCGGCTACGACATCCAGGCCCAGCTCCGCACCGACGGCTCGATCACGTACTCCTATCGCTCGGTCACGGCCATGCGCTGGGGCACGCCGTCGATCCTCGACGGCTTCGACCCGGCCACGACCACCCGCGCGCCGCTGGTTTCGGTCGATGACAGCACGTCCGACGTCTCGAGCACGATCCCCGAGAGCGTGCGGGCGATGCTGAACGTGAAGAAGGTCGAGGTGCAGCGTCTCCGCAACTCCGATCTCTTCGCGGTCCGGATCCATCTCGCCGCGCCGATCGATCAGACCAAGATCGCCAGCGGCGACACGATCGGCTTCCAGGCCACGATCGGCGTGGAAACGGCCGCCATCGAGATCACCCGTGACCGGGTCATGGTCGCCTCGTTCTCCGGCGCGACGTACGAGCGGAACGGCGCGTCGGCGCACGTCAGCGGCGACGTGGTGGAGATCTACGGCATCCAGCGCGAGCCGGAGCGCGCGGTCGACCGCTCGCTGCGGGTGATCACCATCCACCGTCCCTCCAACCGCATCGCCGACACGCACACCCTCGGCGTTCCTTTCAGCGTCGCGCCGCAGACTCTGTCCATGGATCTGTCGCAGTATCCGAGCACCTACCGCCAGCTCCCCATCGTCGAGACGTTCACCCTCGGCGCGTTCGATCCGTTCGCGGTCTGGAACGTGCTGAAGTCCAGCCACGCGCTCAGCGACTACGACTACGACGCCGTGGCCATGTTCCAGAGCTACTTCACGGACATCATCTTCTACGCCGGCGCGTATGCGACGAGCGGCAATCCGCAGGTGGACGGCGTCGCGCCGTACTCATCCGGCTACGGGCGCCACGCCGGCCGCGCGCCGACGCTGCTGCACATGAATCAGCTCACCTACAACTACAGCGCGGCCGCGGACACGGCCTCGAAGGTGATGCTGCACGAGTTCGGACACCGCTGGTTGTACTTCTTCTCCATCCGCGAGAACGGGACGACCGGACGGATCCTCAACCCCATCAGCGCGCATCCTGCGGCCTACGTGCACACGGCGTCCGCATTTCCGGTGTACGCCGAGAAGGAGTCGTCGGTGATGGGCGGCGCGTACTTCACGCCCCAGCCGGACGGCACGTACAAGGCCCACGTCGCGAACTTTGGCTTCAGCTGGACCGATCTCTATCTGATGGGTCTCGCGGCGCCGGAGGAAGTGCCGGACTGGTTCTACATCGCGAACACGAACCTGCCGCAAGCGTACTGGCCGGTTCAGGGCGCGATCGCCAACGGCGAGAAGCGCAACGTGAGCCTGTCCCAGGTGACGGTCGTGCACGGCCCGCGCAACCCGTCGACCGCGATCGCGCAGAAACGCTTCCGCGTGCTGTTCGTCCTGGCCACGGAAAACGCGGAGCCGACCGAGGCGGAAGTGGCCAAGCTGAACGAGTGGCGCGAAGTCATGGCCCGCAACTTCGATCTGGCGACGGGCGGGCGCGGCCGCCTGGAAACGGCGTTCGTCAGGGCAGGGAAGCAGCGCACGAGCCGATAGGTCCTATAGCCCCTTCACCACCGAAGTGTGCGCACTGGCCATCACCCACCGCCCGCGCCGCTTCACGTACACGTGCGTGTAGCGCAGGTCGTTCTTGTAGCGCGTGCGGCCGATGCTGAAGCTCTGCTGCATTCGGCCGGTGACGATGGCCGTCTCGCCGTAGATCCGCACCTGGGCTTCGCTGGTGTCGTACGGCTCCATCTTCAGGCCGGGGCGGACCAGGCCGCGCACGACGTCGCGTTTGGTCTGCTTCTCGCCGTTGGGCGTGATCAGCACGTAGTCGTCGGCGAGGTTCTCCTCGAACCAGACCGCGTCGCCGGTCCACGTGGCCACGCTCAGCTCGTGGTTCAGGCGCGCGATGTCTTCGACGGCATCGGCGTGCGCCACGCCTGCGACGAGGAGCGCGGCGAGAAGGATCCGGAATCGCATCGCGACTGACCCTACTGCCCGCGTCTCGACCGCGCAAGGCGCGACGCGGAATCGTCACCGGGAATGCGCAGGGCGTTCGCGGATATATAACTGGTCCGTATGACGACCGACACCGCCCGGCCCGAATCGCCTGCGCCAGCAGGCCGCAGTCTCGACTTCATCCGCGAGATCGTGGAGGACGACCTGCGCCAGGGAAAGCATGCGACGATCGTCACGCGCTTCCCGCCCGAGCCGAACGGCTACCTGCACATCGGACATGCCAAGTCGATCTGCCTCAACTTCGGCGTGGCCCTCGAGTACGGCGGGCGCTGCAACCTCCGCTTCGACGACACGAACCCGGAGAAGGAAGAGGCGGAGTTCGCGCACGCGATCGTCGAGGACGTGCGCTGGCTGGGCTTCGACGTGGGCGAGCCGCTGCACGCGTCGGACTACTTCGATCAGCTCTATGAGTGGGCGGAGCTGCTCATCCGCGAAGGGAAGGCGTACGTCGAGTCGCTCTCGGCCGAGGAGATCCGGCAGTACCGCGGAACGCTGACGGAGCCAGGGACAGAGTCGCCGTATCGCAATCGCAGCGTCGAGGAGAACCTCGAGCTCTTCCGGCGCATGCGAGCGGGCGAGTTCCCCGACGGCGCCCACGTGCTGCGCGCCAAGATCGACATGGCCTCGGCGAACGTGACCATGCGCGATCCCGTGCTGTACCGCATCCGCCACGAGGATCATCACCGCACCGGCGACAAGTGGTGCATCTATCCGATGTACGACTTCGCGCACTCACCATCCGATGCGATCGAGCACGTGACGCACTCGCTCTGCACGCTCGAGTTCGAGGAACACCGGCCGCTGTACGAGTGGCTCGTCGACACGCTCCCCGTTCCGTCGCGGCCGCGGCAGATCGAGTTCGCGCGCCTGGAGCTCAATTACACCGTCACCTCGAAGCGCAAGCTGCGCTCGCTCGTCGCGGACGGGATCGTGCGCGGCTGGGACGACCCGCGCATGCCCACGCTCGCCGCGTACCGCCGGCGCGGCTATACGCCGGCGGCGATCCGCAACTTCATCGAGCGTGTGGGCGTCGCTCGTCGCCAGAACGTCATCGACGTCAGCCTGCTCGAGTTCTGCATCCGCGAGGACCTGAACAAAACGGCGCCGCGGGTGATGGGCGTGCTCCGTCCGCTGAAGGTCGTGATCGACAATTACGAGGGCGCCGGCGAGGAGTTCGAGACTCAGAACAACCCCGAGGATCCGTCGACGGGGACGCGGCGCGTGCCGTTCTCGAAGACGATCTACATCGAGCGCGACGACTTCATGGAAGAGCCGCCGAAGAAGTTCTTCCGCCTCGCGCCGGGTCGCGAGGTACGGCTGCGCTCCGCCTACTTCATCACCTGCACCGACGTGATCAAGGACGCGGACGGCAACGTCGTCGAGCTGCGCGCGACCTACGATCCGGCCACGCGCGGCGGCGATTCACCCGACGGCCGCCGCCCGAAGGCCACGCTGCACTGGGTGTCCGCGGAGCACGCGATCGACTGCGAGGTCCGTTTGTACGATCGCCTGTTCAATGCCGAGGATCCGGAGGAGGGCGGAGACTTTCTCGCGCACCTCAATCCGAATTCGCTGGAGGTCGTGAGCGAGGCCAAGCTCGAGCCGTCCGTCGCCGGCTCCGCCCCGCTCACCCGCTTCCAGTTCGAGCGCCTCGGCTACTTCTGCGTCGATCGCGAGTCGACCGAGCAGCGGCTCGTGTTCAATCGCACGGCCACACTGAAGGACACCTGGGCGAAGATCGCCGGCTCATAGCGACCGCAGAAAAGAGAGTAACCGGGTCTGCTCGGTCCGCGTCAGCGCTTTATATCGATCGCTCGCCGCTTTTCCCTGACCGTCGTGGAAGGAGATGGTGCTCTCGAAGTTGTTCACGCCGCGCGAGTCGTGGAGGTGGCCCTGCCGCGCGCCGATTCCCCACAGCGGCGGGGTGCGCATCTCGCGCGGACCAGCGTCGCCCTGCGTGAGCCCATCGCCGAGGAAGCCCATGTCGTGGAGGAGAAAGTCGGAGTAGGGCGCGTACGTGACGCGATCCAGCGCGGGGTTGGGATTCGCACCGGTCTGCAACTCCGGCACGTGACACGCGGCGCAGCCGATGCGTTGGAAGATGGCCACGCCCGCGAGCACGTCCGCGGTGATCGGCCGCGATCGGGCGAGGAAGCGCATGAAGTCCGCGACAGCGCGGATGTCTTCGCCGCCGTCGTTGAGTCCGGGGCTCGGGTTGAATCGCAATTCGTCGCAGTTGCCCGACGGGCAGATCTCGTCCGGGAAATCGGGGCTGGTGACGCCCAGCTCGTTCAGATACGCATCGCCCGAGAACTCGAGCAGCGTCGCGATGCGGGCTTTCCATCCGAACTTGCCGACGGTCTTGGTGCCCGTCTGCGGGTTGTGCACGAGCGCGACGCGCCCCGCGGTGCCATCGTTGCGCGCGGCCTGTGCCTGCGCGAGCGCGATGAACGTCGCGTCATCGGTGGCCTCGACCAATCCCAGTCCGAAGAGCGGCGGCGGGCGATGGCGCGAGATCCTCGATTCCGGCGGCGGCGCCTCGGGCCGGAACTGATACGGCGAGCCGTCCCTTGGTCCGATCGCTCTGGTCTGCAGGACCGGTCCGCCGGGCTCCACCTCGCGGAATCGCACCTGGCCGTCGAGGTCCCCTCCGCCAACGGCCGGGGACAGGTGGCATTCGACGCACGAGGCGCGGTTGAACACGGGTCCGAGGCCGCCGCTCACGGTGCGTTTGTTGATGAACTCCGCGCGGCCGATGCGGAACTCGTCGAGTTGCGCGGGAGGAAGGTTCGCGAGCGGTCCGCCGCCGGCCTTGTCGAGCGGCTCCGGCGCCGGCGCACTTGCCGCGCGGCGCCGTTGCCCTTCGACCGTCATCGTGATCAACACGAGCAACAGCGGAACGATGCGTCTCATGGTGCGATGACAATGATCGCAGAAAACCCGGGCGAAGATCGCGGCTTACAGCGACTTGAGGAACGCCAGCACTCGGGCCTTGTCCGCCGCGTCGAGCGCGGCGAAGCGGTCCCGCGCGCCGCGGCCCTGGCCGTCGTGCGCGAGGATCGCCGCCTCCGCGCCCTTCGCGCGGCCGTCGTGCAGGAACGTCGTGAAGTGGTGCATGCCCCACAACGGCGGCGTGCGCATCTCCGTCCCCTTCGCGGCTCCCTGCTCGATGCCGTCGCCGAGCGATCCCATGTCGTGCAGCAGGAAATCCGAGTACGGGTGATAGGTGACGCGGTCCAGCGCGGCGATCGCGTTGGGGGCGGTCTGCAGCGTCGGGGTATGACACACGTCGCAGCCGATGCGCGCGAACACGGTTGCGCCCGCGGTGACGTCCGGCGTGATCGGTCCGCGCTGCGGCGGTCCGAGGAAGCGGATGTAGTCCGCGACCCAGTCGGCGATGGAGCCGCCGTCATTCAGTCCGGGCCGCGGATTGAACTGCAACTGCGAGCAATCGCCGGACGGGCACAGCTCGTTCGGGAAGAGCGGATTGGTGATGCCGATCTCCTGCAGATACGCATCTGCGGAGCGCTCCTTCAACGTCGCGTGCTGGGCCTTCCATCCGAACTTCCCCACGGTCTTCATGCCGTTGAGGATGTTGTGGACGAGCGCCGCGCGTCCGGCGATGCCGTCGCCGCGCGCGGCCTGGGCCGCGGCGAGCGCGATGAACGTCGAGTCGTCGGTCGCTTCGACCAGGCCCAGCCCGTACACCGGCTGCGCGCGGCGGCGGGCGGTGATCGTCGCCTCCTTCGGAACGCGTTCGCCGATGAAATCGTGCGTCGAGCCGGGAAGCTGGCGGATGCCGGCAGTCTGGAGCAGCCCGCCTCCGCGCTCGAGGAGGTCGGAGTAGAAACCGTCGACGATCGCGGCGACGTGCGTGACGGTGCGGGAACCGGTCCCGCCGGCCGTCGGCGCGTAGTGGCAACGACCGCACGATTGTTCGTTGTAGACCGGGCCGAGGCCCGTCTCGGGCGTCTTGACGTCGGCGAACTCCCGCCGCCCCGCATTGAAGCGCTCCGTCTGCTCCGCGGTCAGGCCGGGCAGCGTGCTGCCGAGCGCGAAGTTCTGCTGAGGCTGAGGCTCGCCCGGCGAGCCGCTGGGACGGCGGCGGCGCTGCGCATCGAGGGACAGGGCTGAGAGAAGCGCGACCGCTACGACCACTCGTTTCAAATGGAACGACCTCCGGTGAGGCGGATTGTGCCTCACCGGAGGTTTGTCTGACAATAACTTTTCGTCAGAGCGATCGCAGGCAGGCCATCAGCCGGTTCCGGTCCGCGGCGTCGAGCGCGTTGAACCGGTCGCGCGACGCGCGGCCCTGGCCGTCGTGCGCGGCGATCGCCGCGTCCAGCGTCTCCGCGCGGCCGTCGTGGAGGAAGCGCGTGATGAAGCGCAGGCCCCACAGCGGCGCGGTGCGGATCTCGCGTGCCGACGCGTCGCCCTGCACGATCCCGTCGCCGAGGGAGCCCATGTCGTGGAGGAGGAAGTCGGACCAGGGGAAGTAGGTCACGCGATTCAGCGCCGGATTCGCGTTTGCCGCGGTTTGCAGGAACGGCTGATGACACGAGTCGCAGCCGATGCGCGTGAACACCGCCTCTCCCGCCGCGACCTCGGCGGTGATCGGCCCGCGCGCCGGCGCGCCGAGGAACTTCATGAAGTTCGCGAGCGCGGTGACGTCTTCGCCGCCGTCGTTGAGTCCCGGCGCCGGATTGAAGCGCAGCTCGTCGCAGTTGCCCTGCGGGCAGTTCTCGTTCGGGAACAGCGGGCTGGTGATGCCCATCTCGTTGAGGTACGCGTCACCGGAGAACTGCTCGAGCGTCGGCACCTGTGCCTTCCAGCCGAACTTCCCGACGGTCTTCATGCCGGCCAGGATGTTGTCGACGAGCGCGACCCGCCCGGCGGTGCCGTCGTTGCGCGCGGCCTGGAGCTGCGCGAGGGCGACGAACGTCGTGTCGTCGGTCGCGTCCACCAGTCCGAGGCCGAAGAGCGGAGTCGATCGTCTGCGTGCGACGAGCGTCGCGGCCTGAGGAACGACTTCGCCGCGGAAGCGATGCTGCACGCCATCCTGCGGCCCGATGGCGTCCACCTGCAGCAGCGAGCCGCCGAGCCCTGTGAGCGGATCGTACGCGCCGTCGACGATCGCGCCGATGCGCGTGACCAGACGATTGCTGCCGCCGCCGAGCGCGGGAACGCCGTGACATTCGCCGCAGGAGCGGCCGTTGAAGACCGGACCGAGTCCGTCCTCTACGTCTTCCGGCTCGCGGAACTCGTCGCGGCCTTCATTGAACAGGGCGACGTCGGACGCGGAGAGATTCGGCAGCGGCGCGCCGGCGCCGTTCTGCGCGGGCGGTTGGCCCGGTGGCGGTGGCGGCGGCGGGCCGTTCGGCGGACGCCGTTGGGCCGAGATCGGAAGAGACAGCAGGAGCACGAGGAGCGGGAGCAGTCGTTTCATTCGGGAACTCCTTTTTCGTGTGGCGCGCGATTGGACTGCCCACCCCGCATCGCGTTTACGAATCCGATTTCGTGTAACACTCGTAACTCCGTCATGCGAAAACTTCTGCTGGGTGCCCTTGTGCTTCTGTTCACCGCCTCGGCCTTCGCGCAACAGGCGCCGCCGCAGGCGAAGCTGACCTGGGTCCGCTACTACACGGTCGAGCGCGGACGCGAGGCGGACTTCAACCAGTACGTGCGCGAGTACACGCGTCCGATGATGGAGCGCCTCGTCGCCGCGAAGAAGATCCTCGGCTGGGGCGCGGGCTTCCCGATCACGATGAACGACGACCCGTACACGCACGTGGTCTGGGTCGCGCTTCCCGACTGGAGCGGCGCGGAGGCGATCGGTCAGGCCATCGAGGAGGGGGCACGTTCGGCCTCACCCGCGGACGCGCAGAAGATGATGCGGCTGGGCTCCTCGATCCGGGAAGGCAGCATGCGCGACGTCATCCTCCGACACCTCGTGCAGTCCGACTCGATGCCGCTCCCCGCGCCGAAGTACATCGTCGTCGACACGTACACGATCAAGCCGGGACGCGGCGACGACGCGGTGGCCCTCTTCAACGAATGGGCGAAGCCGACGTTCGACTCGGTGAAGTCGCGCATGTCGCCGTGGGGCCTGTCCGTGCAGGCGCTGCCGACCGAGGAGAGCTGGACGCACATGGTCTGGTACTTCATCTCCGACCTCGGCGCCCTCGACGCGCTGGACAACGCCATGATGTCGATCGAGCCGCGCAAGCTGCAGGGTTACGACGTGCGGCTGCGGGACATGTCCGACGTGACGAAGCAGCGCTCGCAGATCATCCGGATCATGACGCCGTAATGCCGGCGCTACCATTGCGCGCGTGAAGCGCGACCTGGAGATCGTCGCCGCCATCGCCGAGGCGCTGAACAGCGCGGCCACGGTGCGGGAGGCGCTGGAGCGCACGCTCGAGGTCATCGCCTCGGAGCTGCAGCTCGATACCGGCTGGGTGTGGCTCGTCGATCCGGAGACGGGCCACATCTACAACGCCGCGGCGCGGAACCTGCCGCCGTACCTGCAGGAGCCGGTGCGCATGACCGGCGCGTCGTGCTGGTGCATCGAGCAGTTCCGCGCGGCCGCGCTGGAGCCGGGCAACGTGGACGTGATGGGCTGCAGCCGCCTTCGTCCGGCGGTGAACGAGCATCGCGACGACCTGACCCGCAACATCGCCCATCACGCATCCGTGCCGCTGACGTTTCAGGGCAAGCGTCTTGGGATCCTGAACATCACGGCGCCGGAGATGCGGCGCCTGTCCGCGCGCGAGCTGCGTCTGTTGTCGACGATCGGGTTTCAGCTCGGCGTGGCCATCGAGCGGGCGCGGCTCGCCGAAGAGAGCGCGGCCCATGCGCGCGCCGACGAGAGGACGCGTCTGGCGCGCGAGATCCACGACACGATCGCGCAGAGCCTGACCGCGATCGCACTGCAGATCGAGGCAGGACAGAGTGACGCGGCCCTGCGCGTCACGCGCGCGACGCTCGACGAGGCGCGTCGCTCGGTGATGAACCTTCGCGAGGGCCCTCTGGCCGGCAAGCCGCTGGCGCAGGCGCTGGCGAATCTCGTCCGCGAGTTCACGTCGCAGTCGGGCATCCGGGTGACGCTCGAGACCGCGGAGTGCGCGCTGCCGCTCGCCGTCGAGGCTGAGCTGTATCGCATCGCCCAGCAGGCGCTGGCGAACGTGAATGCGCACGCGAGAGCGAAGCAGGTGCGCGTGTCGCTGCAGTGCTCGAAGGCCGCGGCGACACTCGCCATCGAAGACGACGGCGTCGGCTTCGACGTGCGGCGCGTGCCGGAAGACCGACACGGTATCCGCGGGATGCGCGAGCGGGCACGGCTCGCGGGCGGGACGCTGAAGATCACGTGCGACGGTGGGACGCGGGTGGTGGTGAAGGTGCCGCGGTGAGGATCATCGTCGTCGACGACCACCCCGTCGTCCGCGAGGGACTGATCGCCGCGCTGGCGCGGGAGTTCGAGATCGCCGCGGCTTACGCCTCGGCCGAAGAACTGCTGGCGTCGCGTGTGGCGGCGGAGGTCATCCTCCTCGATCTCGAGTTGCCGGGCATGAGCGGGACGGACGCGATCGCGCGACTGAACATCCCCGTGCTCGTCCTCACCGCGTACGCCAGCGACGAGCAGATCGACGCCGTCCTGCGCGCCGGGGCGCGCGGCTATCTGCTCAAAGGCGCGGCGCTGGAGGAGATCGCCCGGGCCATCCGCACTGTTGCGCGCGGCGAGCAGTATCTCGACCCGCGCATCGCGTCGCGCGTGGCCGCGCTGTCGCATGCGCCGCGGCTCTCACCGCGCGAGCGCGACGTGATGCGCCTTCTCGCGGACGGCAAGTCGAACAAGGAGATCGCGGCCGCGCTGCGCGTCACCGAGCGCACGGTCAAGTTTCACGTCACCTCGATCTTCAACAAGCTGGGCGCGGAGAACCGCGCCCAGGCCGTGACTCTCGCCCATCAGCGCGGGCTCATTGCCCGCTGAGCAGCCGCTCCGACAGTTTGCGGATGATCACCGTCTTGTCTTTCGTCCCCTTCTCCCGGATCAACGCCACCGCCTCCGGCGTGCCGGTGCCGGCCAGGGCGATGATGGTGGCGTAGCGCACGTCCGGGTCTTCGGACGCGTACCGCCGGATGAGCAGCGGCACGTGCTCGGTCGCGCCGAGGCTGGTCAGCGCGTAGACGATGGACGTGCGCACGTTCTCGTCCTTCTCGGTTTCCAGCCGTGATGCCAGCGCGGCCGACGCGCCGCGCACGCCGGAGAGGCCGATCGCGTGCAGCTCCGTCTCGCCGCGGTCGTCGATCTGCCTCAGCCCGGCCAGCCTGGTCTCCATCGCCGGGAGCGCCGGCGCCTTGAAGTGCTCGCGGTTGAGGCGCGCCAGGGTCTGCTGCGCGCCGACGAGGACGATCTTCGCCAGCGCCGCCTGAACCTCGTCGCCCATGCCCATGCCGGCGTTGTACATGACGAAGAGCCGCGCCGGGCGGACGCGATGCGTGACGGGCTGGCCGTCCTTCGGCGTCGCACGTACCTCGACGTCGAGGTACGTATAGAAGAGCAGCGAGCCATAACCCATGTGCTGGATGTCGACGGTGGCGTTGTGGATCGTGCCGTCGATGGTCCACTGCGGCGCCCGCGCTTCCTGCGGCGCCATCATGGTCAGGCCGAGCTTCGTCCCTTCCGCGCGCAGCGTGTCGGCGAAGATCTGCCCGAGGTCCAGCGTGGGAGCGAGGTCGTAGCTCGAGATCATCGCGTTGCGGAAGCCGCCGGCGAGCTTGCCGGCCACCTGGCGGTCGAACTTCGACTCGAACGTGCCGACGAGCACCGGCCCCGCTTTCGAGCCGTCCCAGACCGGCGCGGTGATCTCGATCCGGTCGTCGTCGACGTCGGCGAGGTCGAGGGTCTTGATGGTGATGCCGGATGCCGGCAGAGCGAGAACGAGCAGCAGGAGAGAGAGTGCGCGTTTCATGGCGTTCATCTTACTGTGGCGTCACCACGTCGCCTCCGCCTTTGGACGTCGTCACTTCGAACGCGCTGCGGCCGTGGGTGAACGCGCGCATGATCCCCGTCTCCGGATGCACTTCCAGATCGCGCACGTCCGCGGGCGGCATGCCGTTCATGTAGGGCCGCCAGAACCAGAACAATCCGTGACTGGTCGCGCGGCCCTGGTACACGCCGCGGTCGGTGCCGGCATAGACGGTGAGCGGGCGATTCCTGTCGACGGCGAGCGTTCGGACAAGGAGATTCTCCGGAAGGTCGGCGCTGATGTCCTGCGCCGTGAAGGTACCGGTCACGGAGCTCCGCACGAAGCGATAGACCCGCTTCGCACCGGTGCCGCCGAACGAGGCATAGAGCTGCGCGCGATTGTCGGGATTGATCTCCAGGTCCGTGACCGGCCGTGGAGGGCGATGCTGAAAGATGTTCTGCCAGTTACTGCCATTGACGCCGACCCAGATCCATCCGCCGCTGCTGCCGGCGTAGAAGGTGTTGTCCGGCCCGTCGATCGTCGTTCGGAGCGTCTCTCCTCCGGTGAGTGGCCCGAAGAACGCGGTCCAGTTGGCGCCGGCGTTCAGCGAGCGCCAGAGGAACTTGCAGGAAGCGGCCAGCGTCGCCGGCCGGCTCGGGTGGACCTGGGAATGGAGGTTCTGGCAGATCGACCCGCCGATCAGTCCGTTGGTGATGAGGTTGAAGCTGCCGCCCTCGTTCGTGGAGCGCGAGACGCTGTCCACGTACTGGTGCATCGCGTACATGATTCGAGGAGTTGGTCGGATCGATGTCGACCGTCGCGCCGTCGCCGCCTTTGATCATCGACCAGGTCGGGTGCGCGGCGATGCGCATCGGAGCGCCTTCGGCCAGCGCGGACCAGGTCGTTCCGCCGTCCATCGTCCTCCACACACCGCTCAACTGCGCGCCGACGTACAGCGTCGACGTCTGCGTCGGATGGATGGCCATCGTGGAAAGGCGTCCCGTGGCCTCGGTCCATCCGTAGCCGTGGTTGTTCGAGTTGATGATGTTTCGGGGGCCGATGGAGACCCAGCGATCCGGCTCGAGTGCGGCGTGATGAAACTCGTCCAGCAGCTCGTTGTTGTCCTCGTCGTCCTCGTCGGCCGCGCCATCGACGTCGGCGGACGCGGTGACCGCGAAGTCGTCCGGCGCCGACTCGAAGATGTGCGACACGTACACGACTCCGCCCGCGGGCAGCGCATCCGTCGTGACGTACGCGGGGACGAGGTTCCCGTCGGGATCGACGGCGCCCGGATCGATGCGCGTGCGGAAAGGTTTGTCGATGTCCTGCCCACCGTCGTTCACGATGCGGAAGTTGATGCCGATGTTCCGCCGCTCTCTCCCGTCGGATTGCGTGTGAAACGCGAGGGACTCGATGCGCAGGTCCGCCCCCGAGGTGGGCGGGCCGGCGACGATCGTGTTGTTCTTCGCGTCCGGTTCGGCGGCGGCGTATCGCGGATTGACTTCCGCGCTCCACTTACCGCGATCGGGATCGCTCCACGGCATTTCGACGGTGACGCTCTTGCCGGCGTCGATCGGACCGGCCGGCAGGACCGCCACGCGCCGGCCGTCGCGCCGCACGATCACGGGAGCGCTCGCCGCGACGTCGCCCACGTTGGCGACTTCGATGCGAAGGCCGCCCGGGGCGTCCGGGGGCATGAAAGCCTCCATCGCCGTCAGCGCAAAGTCCGCTTCGACGGCGGGCGGCTCGGACACGACCACGTCGAGCATGGCCACGTTGTCGTAGCGATCGCGCTCGTCGAGCTCGCGCCCGGGATCGACGATCGCGGCGAGCGTGTACGTGCCGGCGGTCTTCGCCATCCACGGGACCGCCACGGTGACTTCGCCGTGTGCGGGGATCGTCACCGTGTGCGTCGCGAGCTGGTCGTCCTCGGCATGGAACGCGACCTCGACGTCCGTGGCCGCCCCGGCGTTGTCGATCGTCAACCTGACTTCCGTGGTCTCTTCCGGCTGGGGATGCTCGGGGGCGACGGCGAGCAATTTCACCCGGAGGGCGGGCATCTCGTGAGAGGGCAACGAAGAAGAGGGTTGCAGCGAGTTTGGCTTTCATGAGGAAGGAGGGGCGGAAGAAAGGCCATTCCCTCCCCCTGTCCTTTCGGACGAGGTCTTCGAAGCTGGTGCGGACGCATTTTGTGTCCATGAAGACTGCACTGATCACCGGCGCCTCGCAGGGACTCGGACGCGCGATTGCGCGGCTGCTCGACTCGCGCGGCTACCGCCTCATTCTCAATGCCCGCCGTACTGAACCGCTGCAGGAGCTGGCCTGGGAGCTCGGCGCGATCGCCGTTCCGGGCGACGTCTCCGAGATCGCCGAAGAGCTCGTGGCGCGCGCGGGACGCGTCGACGTCCTGGTCAACAACGCCTCCGAGCTCGGCCCGCTGCCGATGCCGCGCCTGGCCGACTATCCGTGGGACGCGCTGCTGCGCGTGTTCAAGGTGAACGCCGTCGCGCCACTGCATCTCACCCAGCTCGTCCTGCCGCAGATGCGTGCGCGCGGCGACGGCGTAATCGTCAACATCTCGTCCGACGCCGCGGTGAACGCGTATCCGGGATGGGGAGGCTACGGCGCGAGCAAGGCCGCGCTGGAGCACATGTCCCGCACGCTGGCCGTCGAGCTGGAGGGCACGGGCGTGCGCGTGCACGTCATCGATCCCGGCGAGATGCGCACGCAGATGCACCAGGACGCGATCGACGGCGGCGACATCTCTCATCTGCCCCTGCCGGAGAGCGTCGCGCCGCGGATCGTCTCGGTGATCGAGGAGGCGGCATGACCACGCTGGACTTCGTCCTGCCGCGCGAGCTGGAGGCGCGCGAGCCGGCCGAGCTGCGCGGCGACGGCCGCGACGACGTGCGTCTGATGGTCTCCCGCCGCGACGACGACTCGATCGTGCACGCGCACTTTCGCGATCTGCCGCGATTCCTTCGCGCCGGCGACCTGGTCGTGTTGAACACGACGGCGACGCTCCCCGCGGCGATCGGGAACCTGCACTTCTCGACGCCGCTGCCGGGCGGGCTGGTGGTGGTCGAGCCGCGCGGTGGAGGAGAGGCGATCCCGCCTGTCCTTCCCGGCGGTGCAAAAATCACCCTGCTCACGCCCTGCCGCGACTCGGGCCGTCTCTGGGTCGCACGCCTCGACGGCGTGGCCGATCTCCGCGCGTACCTCTCGCGTTTCGGACGTCCGATCACGTACTCGTACATCGATCGACGCTTTCCGATCGATGCGTACCAGACCGTGTACGCCGACGAGCCGGGATCGGCCGAGATGCCCTCCGCCGGACGCGCGTTCACGCGACAGATGCTGGTCTGCCTGCGCCGTCGCGGCGTGCGTCTGGCGAAACTGGTGCTGCACGCGGGCGTCGCGTCGCTCGAATCGCACGAACGCCCGTACGACGAGCTGTACGAGGTGCCCCAGCGCACGGCCGAGGAGGTGCGGCGGGCGAAGGCCCGCGGCGGACGCGTGGTCGCGGTGGGAACGACGGTGGTGCGCGCGCTCGAGTCGAGCGTGGACCGCGCCGGCCGTGTCATCGCGTCACGCGGCTGGACGGACCTCGTCATCACCCCCGACCGCGGCCTGCGCGTCGTCGACGCGCTGCTCACCGGCCTGCACGAGCCCCGCGCCACGCACCTCGCAATGCTCGAGGCGCTCGCGGGACCGGCTCACGTGCGCAAGTCCTACGACGCGGCGCTGGCGGAGAAGTACCTCTGGCACGAGTTCGGAGATCTGCACCTGATTCTGTGAGAGCGGTTGCTGTGTTGCTGGTTGCTGGTTGCTCGCGCAGTTCCGGCTGGCGAGCCATGTCCCGCCAGCAACGAGGAACCAGCAACCAGCAACATCGTCCAGCGGGAATGCCCGCCGCCGAGCCCGGCTTTCAGTGTCGCGATGAAACGTCTTCTCGCGTTCCTCGCCATGACTGCCGCCACTCTCCCTCTCCTCGCTACCGACATTCCGCTGCCTCCGGCGGCGAAGAAGGTCCCGAAATCGATCACGCTGCACGGCGACACCCGTCTCGACGACTACGGATGGCTGCGCGACAAGAAAAGCGCCGAGACGCTCGCGTATCTCGAGGCCGAGAACGCGTACGCGGCCGCGGTCACGAAGCCGCTGGCCGATCTGGAGAAGAAGCTCTACGACGAGATGCTCGGCCGCATCAAGCAGACCGACATCAACGTCCCGTACCGCCGCAACGGCTACCTCTATTACTCGCGGACGTTGGAAGGGAAGCAGTACTCCATCCACGCGCGGAAGAAGGGCAACCTGGAGGCGGCGGAGGAGATCCTCCTCGACGTCAATCAGCTCGCCGAGGGAAAGAAGTTCATGAGCGTGGGGGCGATGGCCGTGTCCGACGACACGAACCTGCTCGCCTTCACCACCGACGACACGGGCTACCGCCAGTATCGGCTGCACGTGAAGGATCTCCGCACCGGCAAAGTCACGGAGAACCTCGCCGAGCGCATCACGTCTCTGGAGTGGGCGAAGGACAACAAGACGCTGTTCTACTCGACCGAGAACGACGCCAAGCGCTCCAACCGCGTCTTCCGCCACGTCCTCGGCGAGACGCCCGCGGTGGTTTACGAGGAGAAGGACGAGCTGTTCGACGCGTACGTCGACCGCTCCCGAAGCGGCGACTGGATCTTCGTCATCGCCGACTCCAAGACCACCAGCGAGGCGCAGCTCATCCCGGCCGCGAAGCCGGACACGACGCCGGTGGTGATGCTCCCGCGCAAGACCGATCACAAGTACTACCCCGATCATCGCGGAGACCTCTTCTACTTCCTCACCAACGACACGGGCATCAACTACCGTGTCGCCACCGCGCCGGTGATGAACTACGCGCAGAAGAACTGGAAAGAGCTCATCCCGCATCGCAAGCCCATCCGTCTCGAGTCGATCGACCTGTTCAAGAACCACATGGTCGTTCGCCTGCGCGAGGGCGGCCTGTCGCATCTCGAGATCTACGACCTGCACGCGGACGCCGGCGGCGGCAAGTCGCATTGGATCAGCTTCCCCGAGGCGGCGTATGCGGTGAGTCCGAGCGCGAACGTGGAGTTCGACACGAACGTCTACCGCTACACCTACCAGTCCTTCATCACCCCGGCCTCGGTGTACGACTACGATCTCGACTCGCGCAAGCAGGTCCTGCTCAAGCGCAACGAGGTCCTCGGCGGCTACGATCCGGCGAAGTACAAGGTCGACCGCTTCTTCGTGCCCGCGCCGGACGGGGCGAAGGTCCCGGTGGCGCTCGTCTATCGCAAGGACCTGAACCCGAAGGGCAAGAATCCGACGCTGCTGTACGCGTACGGCTCGTACGGCTCGTCGCAGTCGGCCGGCTTCAGCTCCAACCGCTTCTCGCTCGTGGACCGCGGCGTGGTGTACGTGCTCGCGAACATCCGCGGCGGCGGGGAGATGGGCAAGGAGTGGCACGAGCAGGGGCGGATGATGTCGAAGAAGAACACCTTCACCGATTTCATCGCCGTGGCCGATTACCTGGTGAAGAACGAGTACACGACGCCGGACAAGCTGGCCATCTCCGGCGGCAGCGCCGGCGGACTGCTGATGGGGGCGGTGATCAACATGCGCCCGGATCTGTTCAAGGCCGTGATGGCGTACGTGCCGTTCGTCGACGTCATCAACACGATGTCCGATCCGACGCTCCCGCTGACGACGCAGGAGTACATCGAGTGGGGCAATCCGAACGACAAGGACGCCTACTTCTACATGAAGAGCTACGACCCGTACTCGAATGTGGAGAAGAAAAAGTATCCGTCGATGCTGGTCCGGACGTCGCTGAACGACTCGCAGGTCGGCTACTGGGAAGCGGCGAAGTGGGTGGCCCGTCTGCGCGCGAACAAGACCGACGAGAACGTGCTGCTGCTGCGCACCAACATGGGCGCGGGCCACGGCGGCGCCTCGGGACGCTACGACAAGCTCCGCGACGAGGCGGCGGATTACGCGTGGCTGCTGGCGACGCTCGCCGTGAAGTGACGGAGGCACGGCGGATGCACGTCCCTCCGCCGATTCCATGTCCTCGGAGCCCCTCTCGGTTTTGATGGCGGGCGGGCCGATGCCTGCCGACGAGGTCGTGCGCATCGGGCGTGAGCTCGCGAACGAGTTGAACTTCGTGCACGGCGAGCTCTGGCCGTCGTCGATCTCCGTGTCCGACACCGGCATCGGCGTGCTGCCTCCCGGCACTGCCGATCGCTCCCGCTACGGCCAGTACGCCTCGCCGGAGCGGATCCTCGGCAAGCCCGCCTCGGCGGCGTCCGACGTCTACTCGATCGGCGCGATCCTCTACCACATGCTGGCCGGACATCCGCCGTTCCGCGGTTCGTCGCCGGCCGCGGTGATGCTCGCGGCGTGCTCCCAGGAGCCGATGGAGCTGCCGCCGCAGGTGCCGCGCAAGGTCGAAGCGGTGATCCGGCGCTGCCTGAAGAAGGATCCCGCGCAGCGCTACGCAGATCCCGCCGCGCTGCGCGATGCGCTCACGGCCTGTGGGAACGAGTGGGAGGGCAAGCGCATCCTCATGGCCGACGACGAGGCGCTGATCCGCCAGATGTACACGCAGGTCGCGGCTCGCGTCGGCGTGGAGGCGGACATCGTCGCCAGCGGGCGTGACGCGATCGAGGCCATGAAGACCCGTCGCTACGACGTGGCCCTGCTCGATCTAAACATGCCCCGCCTCTCGGGCTGGGAAGTGCTGGACTTTCTCCGAACGCGCGGAGAAGTGCGCCCGCGGCACCTGTACATCATCACCGGCTTCAGCGACCAGTTGGTCAGCGAGGCCGATCGCGACCTCGTCGCGGCCGTGCTCTACAAGCCGGTCGAGCCGGTCGAGCTGCGCAATCTCATCGCCGAGTCGTTGCGCGGGGCGAAGCCGGACGTGCGCAAGATCCTCCAGGGCACGCGCCACCGCATCGTCACTGCGGCGTGAGCCGCCACGAGCGATGACCCTCGCCGGTCGCCTCGAGCAGCCAGCGTCCGGACATCACCTTCCCGCTGAACCAGAGGTCGAAGCGTTTGCGCTGCCATGAACCTTCGATGACCTCATACGCGCCGCTGTCGACGATCTGGACCCGCCCCTTCCACTCCCTCGGCACCTCGGCGCGGTAATACGCGGGATCGATCGCGAACTCGCCCGCGGGCATGGCGATGAGCTTTCCCCTGCCCTCGCGATCGGGCCTGAGAAGGAAGCGCTTGAAGCGGGAGCGCATGTCGAGCCACAGCTCGGGGCCGGTCTCGGTTTTGGTGATCAGGAAGAGCCTTCTACCGGATTGGGAGTTGGGTTTTGGGAGGGTGGTCTGATGGGACTTAGGGGACCTATGGGACTCATGGGACGTATGGGGGGCGATTTTTTGTTTGATTTTCAGGACTGGGGCGAAGAGGTCGCCCAGCTTGCGCGCTCGCGCGAGCGCTTGCGCTGGCGTGAACGCAGCTGTCAGCTCGTTCCAGCGCACGGGCATGCTCACCAGGCCTGTCGCGCGGAGCGAGTAGGCCGCCACGGTGGTCTTGTAGTCGGCGTTCTGGCTCCAGTCGATGAAGACTTTTCCGTGGCGCAGCGGCTTGGAGATCTTTGCGGTGATCAGCTTCGGGTACGCGCGCGCGAGCTCCTCGGCGACGAGGCGTGCGAACGTCTCCGTGGTCTCGTGCGTCGCGTTGGTGTTCAGCGGCACGTAGACCTGGATCCCTTTCGATCCCGACACCTTCGCGAAGGACTGCAGGGGCAGCGCGTCGCGCAGCAGCAGTGCGACCTTCGCGCAGTGGCGGAGGTCCGCGCCTTCGCCGGGGTCGAGATCGAATACGACGTGTGTGGCCACGTCGATGCGCGGCACCTTGTGCAGGAACGGATGCAGCTCCACGGCGCCGGTGCTCGCGAGCCAGGTCAGCGTCCGCGCGTCGTTGCAGACGATGTAGTCGATCGGCGGTCCGCCTTCGCGCCGCGGGACGGGGAAGCGTTTTACCCACTTCGGCGTGAACGACGGCGCGTCCCTTTCCCAGAAAAACTCGCCGCCGAGGTCGTCGGGGAAGCGCTTGAACGATAACGGCCGGTTGCGCAGATGCGGCAGGATCGCCTTCGCGATCGCCTTGTAGTACGCAACGGCGTCAGCTTTTTCGATTCTCAATTTTCGATTTTCAATTTATCCTTTTCCCGTCCCACCACAACGCGAACGGCTCGGGAGGGTGCGATGGGGGAGATCAGGCTGTTCCAGATTTGTTATGAGGGAGACCTCACCGTCGAGGTCTCGCACGTGATGCGCCGCCTCGGCGCGGATGCGAATTTCGATCAGAGCTGGCAGGTGTTCCTGCCCGAGGGGCGGCATGCGGCGCCGCTGGTGCGGTACCTGCGGTCGCAGCTCGGGAGCGACGCGCGCCTGCTCGTGGCGTGCGCGCAGTTCACGAACGCGCGCGATTTCCTGCTCGTGCGCCACAGCCTCACGCCGGGTGCGGATTACACGGAGCTGCACGCGGCGCTGCATCGCCTCGGCACCGTCGTCGATCTGCCGTTCGAGTCGGCGTTCGTGATCCAGAGCGACGATCGCACCGACGTGCAGACCCTCGGCGCCGCCCTGGGCGAGCTCTGTCCCGACGAGTCGCTGATGGTCACCGGCATCAGTTACGACTGGGCCTACTCCAACTCGGGCCAGTCGCGGATGTTCGTGGCCGACGCACTCGAAGACGCGCAGTTCAAATCGTTCTGAGCCGTTCGTGACGCCGTCAGGGCCGCTCGTGACACAGTGGGAACGCTGTAGCGGCGGGGTCTCGTTAGTCTGGCCGCGTTCGGCAGAATTCTTGTATCTTGCGCCCGCACAATCGGAGGGAGCGACATGGCCACAGCCGCGGTAGACAAGCACCCGAAGGGTTTGTACGTCCTGTTCTCGAGCGAGATGTGGGAGCGCTACAGCTTCTACACCGTGAACGCCATGCTCGCGCTGTATCTGCGCGACAACATCCAGGGCTTCGGCTTCACGAATGCTGAAGCCACGGCCGTTTCCGCCTGGTATCTCGCCGCCGTCTATGCCTCGCCGCTGTTCGGCGGCCTGATCGCGGACCTGTTCCTCGGCTTCCGCAAGTCGATCATCGTCGGCGCGTGCTTCTTCATCGCGGGTCACGCGCTGCTCGCCGTTCCGGGCAAGATCGGCGTCGTCTACGCGGCGCTGGCCTGTCTCGTCATCGGGAACGGCTTCTTCAAACCGAACGTGTCCTCGATGGTCGGCAACCTCTATCCCGAGGGCAGCCATCTCAAGGACAAGGCCTACCTGATCTTCTACATGGGCATCAACATCGGCGCGACGCTGGCACCGCTCGTCGCCGGATTCGTGCAGCCGAAGTGGGGTTTCCACCCGGCCTTCTTCATGGGCGCGATCGGCATGATCATCTCGCTGATCGTCTTCATCAGCGGCACGAAGCACGTCCGTCACGCGGACCGTGGCCGCGGGAAGGGCGACTTCGCGCGCGCCGACGGCTCGAAGGGCAATCAGGAAGCGGTGGCGACATCCACGGACCTGCCGCCGGTGCTCAACGAAGACGCGCGGGCTATGCAGGCCGTTCCGGAATGGAAGCGCATCGTCGCGCTGATCGTGGTCTTCCTGATCGTGATCGTGTTCTGGATGATCTTCCACCAGAACTCTCTCACGCTGACGTTCTGGGCCGAGGATCACACGCGCTGGACGTTCATCGAGGCCGGCGGCGTGCTCTCCAACGCCATCAACCCGATCTACATCATTCTCCTCTCGCTCCCGCTGGCCGCGTTCTGGACGTGGCTCGACAAGCGTAATCTCGAGCCCTCCACGCCGACCAAGATGATGTTCGGGATGACCCTGACCGGTCTGTCGATGCTGGTGCTGTATTTCGCGTCGCAGGCGAACGGCTTCACGGCGCCGGCGTTCAAGGTGATCAAGACCGACGGCGCTCAAACGTACGTACAGATCGCGAAGGAAGCGCGCGACTACCTGAAGATCACCGTGCCTGCGCAGCAGGTCGAGGTCATCGAAGGCGACAAGCCCGTGGAGAAGGAAGCGTGGCCGGTGACGGTCAACGGCAGCGTGGCGCCGGGCGACTTCGTGCGCCTCGACAATCACACGGCCACGGGCATCACCACGTCTCCCACGACCAAGGCGTCGCTGTGGTGGCTGCTGCTGCTCTACGCGGTCATCTCGCTCGCTGAGCTGATGCTCAGCCCCATGGGTCTGTCGCTCGTGTCGAAGGTCGCGCCGGTGCGCTGGCGCGGCCTGATGATGGGCGGCTGGTTCCTGGCCACGGCCATCGGCAACAAGCTCACCGCGATCGGCGTGTACTGGGATCGCTGGAGCCACGCCCAGTTCTTCCTCACCCTGGCGATCATGGCCTGGGTCATGGCCGTCGTCCTCTTCGTGCTCCTGCGTCCGTTGAAGAAGGCGATGCCCGGGGTTTAGTGAATCTTCAGGAGAACGTTTCTCTCGCGCCGCTGACCACCATCGGCATTGGTGGTCCGGCGCGATTCTTTTTTCGGGCGACAACGGTCGACGAGCTCCGCGACGCATTGGCCTGGGCCGGCGACCGTCCCGTGTTCCTCCTCGGCGGCGGCAGCAACCTGCTGATCTCCGACACGGGCTTCGACGGACTGGTCATCCATCTCGACCTGCGCGGCATCACCGTCGAGAGCGAGGACGAGCAGGCCATGGTGAAGGTCGCGGCGGGCGAGCCGTGGGACGACTTCGTCGCCTACGCGGTGTCGCACGGATGGGCGGGCATCGAGTGCCTGTCCGGCATCCCCGGATCGACCGGTGCGACGCCGATCCAGAACGTTGGCGCGTATGGCCAGGAAGTGGCCGAGACCGTCGCCCGCGTGGAGGCGCTCGATCGCACGACCGGCAAGGTGATCTGGTTCACGAACTGGGACTGCCGCTTCGGCTATCGATCGAGCCTCTTCAAGAACTACGAGCGCGAGCGCTACGTCGTGCTGTCGGTGACGTTCCGCCTGAAACGCGGCGGCTGCGCGACGGTCCGCTACCCGGAGCTGCAAAAGTACGTCGACCAGCGCGGCGTGTCCGTCGACGACCTCCAGGGCGTCCGCGACTCGGTGATCGCCATCCGCAAGCGCAAGGGCATGGTGCTCGACCCCGGCGATCCCGACACCCGCAGCGACGGCTCGTTCTTCATGAACCCGATCGTCCCGAAGGCGGAGTACGAGAACTTCGCGCGCATCGCGCCGGAGGCGCCGCACTTTCCGTCCGGCGACGAGGTGAAGCTCTCCGCAGCCTGGCTCATCGAGCACTCCGGATTCCAGAAGGGATTCGTGCACGGAAACGTCGGCCTGTCCTCGAAGCACTCGCTGGCAGTGATCAATCGCGGCGGAGGCACGGCCGAGGAAGTGGTGGAGCTGGTGCGGATGATTCAGGAGCGCGTGCGCGCGGCGTTCGGCGTGGAGATCCATCCGGAGCCGAATTTCATTGGATTCTGACTTTTGTTGTCGGTTGTCGGTTGTCTGCGGGGGCGCAGGCTTCGGGCCAGTCTTCGCGACTTTCTGGCGCGGCGTGCCCCGTCAGCCGAGGCACCCCAGATAACCGACAACTGACAACCGACAACACGCTTACGAGGTCGGCGGCGGCAACGGCATCTTCGGCGACGACTTCCGCCGCATCTCCCGCTCCTGCTCGCGCTGGCGTTTGCGCTCGAGGGAGTCGGTGTCCATCGCGACGATGCCCAAGCGTACGTACGCGTTGAGCGCGCGCGCGTAACCGACGTCGGGGGCGTCGAGCTTCACGCCGGACCGGTAGCGCAGTCCTTCGCTGGTCTGTGAGAGATGGCTCCAGACGACGAGGACCACGACCGACGCGCTCTCGCCGTTTTTGTGAAACGAGAGCGTCGCGCGAGTGCCGATCCGCAGCGGCGCGGCGTGCAGGACCTGCAGGCCGCCCAGGCTCACGTTGAGAAGAACGATCGGGGTCGCGCCGAAGATGCCTTCGATCGGCTCGACCACGACAAAGCGGTCGCTCTTCCGGAGATCGATCACGTCGTCATTCATGAGGGATGGAGTTGGAGATCCGCGATCAGTGTACGCGAAATCCTTCACGTTGTTAACCCGAGCGGCCCGGCGCTCGTAGTAGGAGCAGAATCGGAGGCAAGTCAATGGCGGAACCCATGTGGATGGCGATTTGCGGAATGTTCACGTCGACGATCATGGTCGTGCTGGTCGTCTACTTCGTGGCCCGCGCGAAGCAGCGTCGCGCCGAGCTGCAGGCCGAAGTGCAGACCAGACTCATCGACCGTTTCGGCTCGGCGCCGGAGCTCGTCGACTTTCTCCAGTCCCCCGCCGGCCGGCAGTTCGTGAGCGGTGTGCAGGGCGTTTCGGGCGTGCTGGCGCGCGAGCGGATCATGTCCGGATTCACGCGCTCGATCGTGCTGACGACGCTCGGCGCGGCCTTCCTGGCGTTGACGGCCTTCCACTCGGAATCCTTCGCCGTTCCCGCCGCGATCCTCTTCAGCCTCGGCATCGGCTACTTCCTGGCCACGCTCGTGACCTGGCGACTCTCCGCCGGACTGGGCGGCGACGTGCTGAAACCGAACCAGAACACGAACTCGTGAGACATGACGACCATGGCCGCCACCGGGATGATCCCGGCTTCGCTCGTGGCCGAGGCGCGAACGCGCACCGGTAACCCGAAGCCGATGGACGAGGGACGCTTCGAGGCCTTCTATCGCCGCACGGCGGGAAGCCTCTGGTCGTACCTCTTCCGCATGACCGGCGACGAAGCCGCGGCCGACGATCTGCTGCAGAAGACATTCTTCCGCTACCTGCGCTCGAATCCCGCGCTGGCGACGGAGGATCATCAGCGGCGCTGGCTGTTCCGCACGGCCACGAACCTCGCCCTCGATTATTTCCGCGAGACGAAGCGCGAGCGCTCCCGTGCGGAGCGGATCGAGGTGCGCGAGCACGGTCCTTCGACCGAGCCGCGCGAGGTCCTGCGCCACGACATGATGAAGACCTTCGCCGAGCTGAAGCCGCGCGAGCGCGCGCTGCTCTGGCTGGCCCACGTCGAAGAAGCCGATCACGCCGACATCAGCGAAGCCCTCGGCGTGAAGCCCAACAGCGTCAAAGTGCTCCTCTTCCGCGCGCGCAAACGCCTCGGCGAGCTCCTGACCCGGAAAGGGCTCGCCCCGGAGGTGCGCCGATGACCTGCCGCTGGGAGCACGACGTCCTCACCGCGGCGCAGCAGGATCGCTGGTCCGACGGCTTGCGCGCGCACCTCCTCGAATGCGACGACTGCGTGGCCGCAGCGTCGGTGGCGCCGTGGATCACTCGCTTCGCCAAGATCAGCGATCGCGAGCACCGTCTTCCCGATCCGCAACTGCTCTACCTCAAAGCGCAGCTCCTGCACGCGAGCGCGGATGCGGCGCGCGTGGCCCGCCCGATCACGGTCGTGCAGTTGATCGCCTATCTGGTCGTCGCCGGCGGCTGGGCCGCGCTGCTGACGTGGAAGTGGGACGCGATCGCCATCTGGCTCCGCGGCTTCACGCCCACCGGGCTCTTTCAGAACGTGGCCAGTGGGCAGTCGCTGTCGATGTCGTTCTTCGCGGTCGTGTTCGCGCTGGCGTCGATGACGGCCATGCTCGCGCTGCACACGATCATGGCCGAGGAATAGGACCTATGCGCGCCGCTTGCGCGTCGCGCGGTTGCTGGTTGCTGGTTTTCCGACCGCCCGCGCACCCGTTGCTCATTCATGCAGGGCCTGAGAAGCAACGGGTGGGCGGCCCGGGTGGAAAACCAGCAACCAACAACGTGCGCGAAGCGCGCTAGAACGTTCCCCACATCAGGATTCGCTTGTACGTGTAGAAGAAGGCACGGTCGCTGCCGATCGCGTCGCGGAGGCGCGCCCGGTACGCGGCGAGAAATTCGTCGAAGCGGTCCGGGTCGAGCTGGGCCTGATAGTGCGTGAGCAGCGCGCCGCGCACCCACTCGACGACGTCGTCCGCTGACGGCAACACGTGACCGTAGACCTGCATCCGGACGTGCTGGCGCTCGTACCCCAGTCGATGGAGCAGCTCCGCGTAACGCTCGACCGGCAGGACGTGATCCGGCCGCGGCGCGAGGCCGAAGTCGCGCCCGACCTCGGCCGCCACGGCGTGCGACGGATGACTGTCGTTGGCCGGCATCTGCACGGCCAGCTGTCCGCGCGTGGAGAGGACATTGGTCAGACTGGTAATGAGCTGCTCGTGATCGGGGATCCAGTGCAGCGCGGCGTTGGAGAAGATCAGGTCGTACGGGCGGTCGCTGACGAAGGCCTCGATGCTCCCCTTTTCGAAGCGCAGCATCTCGCCGTCGAAGTGTCCGGCCTTGAGGAGCATGGTCTCGGAGTCGTCGATGCCGACCGTCTCCTCCGCGCCGAGGGTCTCGTGCAGCTCCCGGGTCAGCTCGCCGGTGCCGCAGCCGAGATCGACCGCGCGCATGCGCGGGCGGCGCTCGACGAGGGAGAGAAGGTCGAGGAAGGGCTGTTTGCGCTCCTTCGCGAATCGCGAGTACTGCTCTGGCGACCACATACCTACAAATTTAAGCCCGTTGCCTCGCGAACGCGCGTCCGGAACCTCCGACTCATCGTCAACTGCGTGCCGTCCTGCAGCACGACCAGAGAGTCGTCGCGAATCTCGGTCACGCGCCGCAGGTTCACGATCGTGCTGCGGTGGATGCGCACGAACTGCTTGCCGTCGAGGCGCTCTTCCACGGCGGCGATGGCGTCGCGCACGAGATACGAGCTGTCGCGCACGTGCAGGCGCACGTACTTTCCTTCGGCCTCGATCCAGTCGACGTCGCGCACGGCGACGAGGATCGTGCGGTCGCGTTTCTTGACCGGAAAGAAGGCGGCCCGGAGATCGCGCGGCGCGCTCTTCTTGGCCCGGTCGATGGCCGCGTTGAAGCGGACCCGGTCGAACGGCTTGAGGAGATAGTCGACGGCCGCGACCTCGAAGGCGCGGATCGCGTAGTCGCCGTGCGCGGTGATGAACACGACCGCGGGATGGTGATTCGACGGCAGCGCGCGGACGACGTCGAAGCCGTCGCCGCCGGGCATGGCGATGTCGAGCAGGACCAGATCGGGACGCTCCCGCTCCACGATGGCGATGGCCTCCTCGACGTTCGCCGCCTCGCCGGCCACGGTCACGTCGTTCCGCGCCTCGAGGAAGGTGCGGATCTTCCGCCGCGCCAGCCGCTCATCATCGACGATCAGGGTGCGGAGCATGGGATGGCAATCTCCACGGCGAAGCCGTCCGCGGTCGGCCCGTACTCGAACTGGTGCCGCGCGCCGTACAGCGCGTTGAGGCGCGCGCGGGTGTTGGAGAGGCCGACCCGCTCGCGAACGCTCTCCGCGCAGGAGACGTCGTCGGTGACCAACAGCCGGAGCATGCCGTTGTCCCGCGTCGCCCGGATCTGAATCGACCCTCCCTCGGATCTCCGCGCGATGCCGTGGTGGATCGCATTCTCGACCAGCGGCTGCAGCACCAGCGCCGGGACGAGGGCCTGCTCCGTGTCCGGCGCGACGTCGATGTTCACGCGCAATCGTTCCTCGAAGCGGATGCGCTCGATCTCGAGATAGCGCTCCACGAACTCCAGCTCCTCGTGCAGCGGGATCTCGGTCGCGATGGGGCGCTCCAGCGTGAGGCGGAGAAAGTCCGAGAGGCGGGTGAGCATCGCGTCCGCGGCCTCGACGTCGTGGTACATCAGCGACGAGACGGAGTTCAGAGTGTTGAAGAGGAAGTGCGGATTGAGCTGCATCTTCAGCGCGTCGAGCTGCGCGTGCGCGAGCTGCGTCTCCAGCCGCGACGTGTTCCGCGCATAGGTCCAGGCCAGGTACGCGGCCAGAATCACCCAGTACGTCGGAATGCTGCTTTGAAAGTTGACCCCGAAGGCCATGGACAGGCTCTCCCCGAACGGCTTGCTCTGCCGGTACACGGAGCCGACGAACGTCCAGAGGATCGACTCGGCGATGAGCAGGTGCAGCGTCGTGAGAGCGAGGCTGGCGGCGACGTGCACGAGGGCGTTGCGCACGCTGCGCAGCGGAAAGCGCCGCACGAGATAGGCGACCAGCGGCGAGGCCAGACCCCAGAGCCAGTAGTAGACGAGGTTCACCGTGACGGCGTCGCTCCACCGCGGGCGTTCCTCGTACGCGGGATTGAAGTACGCCTGCGTGGCGAAGAAGAGCGCGATGAGCGTCCAGGCCACGAGCGCGAGCAGCACCACGCGCCGGTTCATGCTCTCGATGATACGCGCGCGCATTTGGCGCGGATGACCGCTGGCGACGGCGACGGCGCCGCTCGTGACAAATCGCAACCTCGCCCCCGATCCGTCCGTAGAAGAAGGTCATGAAACGCGTTCTGCTGCTCTTCCTGCTCGCCGTTCCGGCTCTCGCTCAGAACCCGGCCACGCTGCGCGAGGAGATCGCGGCGATGGACAAGAAGCTCTTCGACGCCTTCAACGCCCGCGACATCAAGGTCGTGGGGACAGTGTTCGACAAGTCGCTCGAGTTCTACCACGACAAGGGCGGCCTCTCCGGCTACGACCAGACCGTCAAACAGCTCGGCGAGAACTTCTCGCGCGGGAACAGTCCGCGCCGCGAGCTGCTGCCGGAATCATTGGAGGTCTATCCCATTCCCAATTACGGTGCGATGCAGATCGGCGCGCACCGCTTCTGCAGCGGCGCCGAGGGAAAGGACTGCGGCGTGTTCAAGTTCGTCCACGTCTGGAAGAAGACGGACGGCGAATGGCGCATAACCCGCGTCGTCAGCTACGACAACTGAGCGTCACGGCGGGCACTCCCGCGGCGCGCGGCAGCTTTCGTTTCGCCCACTGCACGTAAGCCGCTTCCCGAATCTCCGCCGCATCTTCGCCGACGCTGGCATCGCGCGGCTGCGCGACTTTCAGATCGTGCGTCGAGCCGTCCTCGCAGGTGATGAAGAGGTGCAGACCCGCAACGATCGTGCGGATCGAGTGGATCTGCCGGGCCCCCGGAATCGGCTGCCCCCACACCCGGATCTCGACGGGCCGGTACGCGAAGCCGCGGAGGGCACGCGACAACTGCCCCGCCTTGCTGAGAAAGGTCGCCAGCACGAGGAGCACCCCGAGCGCGAAGACGACGATGAAGATCGTGCTCATACTTAATCCGGTGTTGTCGGTTGTCAGTTGTCAGTTGTCTGCGGTGCCTCGGTTCCAGGCCACGCACCGCAGATAACCGACAACTGACAACCGACAACAATTCAACGCCCGTCAGGGCGCGGGCGCCATCTCCACGATCGCGTTCATCACGATGCCGTACAGCCCCGGCGTGTTCATGCGCCACATCGGGTTGGTCGACATCAGGATGACGTGGCCTTTGCCGCGGGGGACGTCGATCACGACCGGTTTGCCGGAGATCTCGTCCGCGCCTTCGAGCATGCCCGAGAGGAGCAGATCCTTTTCCGCGAAGGACATCACGATCTTCGGGCGATCCGCTTCCTGCGGCATGAGGTGCTCGGAGCTCCACGGCGCGTCTTCGGGGGTGCCGAACGGTTCCGGCTTCGGACGCTCTGGCGTCGGCACGAACGCGCGGCCCTGCGGGATGTCGGGGTCGTCCTTGCCTCCGCGGCCGCTGGGGCGCGTCTCGGGCGTATCGCGATCGTCGCGCAGGCCGACGCGGAAGACCGGGCCGCCGGAGAAGTACAGGGGCAGGGTCTCGTCGTAGCCCTTCGCGATCGGATGATCCTTCGCCGTCACCGCGCCGCGCACGATCGTGCCCGGCGCCTTGAGCTTCGGAGTGTCGACCGTGCGCACCCAGCGCGCGAGTCCGTACTGGATCGCCCACACCGACGTGTCGCGCGCCGTGACGAGGAGGCCGCCGTCCTCGACGAAGCGCTGCAGGTTCGCGACGCCGGTCAGGCCGAGGCCGGGACGCATGTCGTCGGTCTCGTCGGGGCCGCCGAGGTTCGGGGTGAGGTCGGTCTTCTTCCACGGGAGGGGTGGTCCAGCCGGGTAGCCGTTGACGATGTCCTGCGGGGTCACGCGCGAGCTCACCGGCGGGAAAAGGATGACGTCGTACTTTTCGCGGAGGTTGGCCATGGCCGAGACGTCCTGCGTCGACACGTAGTCGTACGGCACGCCCATCGACTCCAGCGCAAGGCGCCACCACCCCTCGTCCTGGGTCGTGAACCAGGTGTGCATCAGGGCGATGCGCGGCTTTTTGTTGGCTGGATTCGCGAACCACTCGCGGTAATGAGCGACCTCGGATGCCTGTGGAGCGGCGGCCGCTCCACCAGACGCGCGCATCTTCACCTTCAGCACGTCCGGATTCACGACGCGTTTGACGTCGACGTTGAAGAGGTATCCGAGGGTCCAGCCGGTGTCGTCGTACACGCGCTCTTCGCCGCGCACGTACTGCACGTCGAGAAGTGTGTCCGCGAGACGCGAGTAGGGCTGATCCATGCGCACGATGTACGAGCCCTTCGCGAACTTCACCGGTTCGGGCTTCTTGTCTTTGTCGGCTTTCACCGGCGGCGGCCAATTGGTGGTGAGTGAGAACGCCTCATCCGCGGTGTGGATCTCGATGCCGTGGCGGTCGAGGAGCGTCAGGAGATCGCGCACCTGCGATTGGCGCTTTTGTCCCGCATCGATCACCCACGCCGCCGGCCCCTCGTTCGCCGCCTTGCCGACCGCGCGCTTGCCCATTGTCCAGTAGCGCTCGAGGAAACGCTCCCGATTGCGGGCCATGTCGTTCAGCGCGAACAACACGCCCGACTGCTGATAGTTGACGTTGTTTCGCAGCGACCAGCGCACCTCGGGCAGCGCAGGATTCTGCCGGAACCAGGCGCGCTCGCTCTGACCTCGCACGACGCGGCGCTCGGTCGTGGGCCAGCGGTTGCCGTAGGTCTCGTAAAAGCGCGCGACGGTGTTGCGTCCGGCGCCGAGCCAGAACAGATAGTTCGGCGCCCAGCCGTCCCAGAAGCCGTGCAGCCACACGCCCGGCAGTCCGCGTCGCGTGAGCTCGTCCATCTCGTGGAAGCCCATGCGATGCCACTCGTCGATCATCAGCGGATCGAGCGCGGGATTGAACGGGCCCGTGCCCGTGGAGATGTAGAGGAACGGCACCGACTCGTGCAGGTCGTGCATCACCTGCGGATGGAAGTCGTAGTAGACCTTCATCGCGTTCCTGCTCAGCGCGAGGGCCATGCCGATCTGGTCGCGATTGTTGTCATGGGCGACATACTTGCCCCAGTAGATGAGCGGCGGGGTGGGCACGCCCTTGTTGGCCTCGCGCCAGCGCCAGAGATCGACCTGGCGATTGCGGCCGTCCACTTCGAGGACGGGGGTGATCAACGTGATCACGTTGTCGCGGATGGCCTGGATGAACGGCGTCTCCTCGACGGCCAGGCGGTACGCGAGCTCCATCAGCATTTCGGGACTGCCGGTTTCCGGCGAGTGCATCGCGCCGGTCGCGTAGTACATCGGCTTGCCCTGCGCGATGAGCGCCCGCGCTTCCTCGTCGCTGATCTTGCGCGGATCGGCGAGGCGCCGGTTGATGTCGCGGTAGCGATCGAGATTGGCGATGGTCTCCTCGTTCGCAATCGCGACGACGATGAACTCGCGTCCCTCCTCGGTCTGCCCGATCGAGAACACCTTCACCCGCGGTGACGCCGCCTCCAGCGCCCGCATGTAGCGGTACACGTCCTCGGCGTAGGTGAGCTTCCCTTCCTGCCCGGCGATGTAGCCGTGGAACTTCAGAGGCGTGGGAACGGTGGCGGAGGCGGGAAGGTGATCGACGAGCTCCGTCATGAAGCGGGGCTCGGTGGTGTTTTTGCGGATCGCTTCGGTGTACTCGGGGTCGTTCTGCGCGAATGCGGTGGTCGCGATGAGGAGGATGAGTGCGAGTCGCATGATGCGAACGTTATCAGTTGTCAGTTGTCGGTTGTCTGTGGATTTCGGCCAGGCGGAGAGCCACAGACAACTGACAACCGACAACCGACAACGCGCGAATCAGCGCGCGCACACGCCGTTGCGGATGATGTCCGCGATCTCCTTCACCACCTCGGTCGAGTCCTTGCCGAACGGCGCCTTGACACCGAACAGGATCTCCACGGAGAAGTAGTTGAAGAACATTCGCGTGGTGAGCAGGAGCGCCGAGGTCGGGGAGACGTTCGGGCGCAGCTTGGCGCGGATCTCCTCCACCCCGTGCTCCTCGAACATGCGCGTGAAGCGTTCGGCCATCTCGCCGTAGAACTTCTGGATGTGCGTGCCGCCGAACTCGATGACGTCGACGTAGATGAGCAGGTTGTAATCGCGGAACTGCTCGATGGACTCGCGGGCCGCGTAGCCGAGCTGCTCGATGTTGTCGGGGAAGTTGGAGAGAGACGCCAGGGCCCGGCGGAAGGGGAAACGCTGCGTGTCGGCGATGGCGAAATACTCGTCGATCAGCTCGCGGAAGATCGTCTCTTTGTCGGGGAAGTGATGGTAGACGTTGCCGGTGGAGACGCCCGCTTCGTCCGCGATCTCACGCATGGTCGTGGCGCGGTAACCCTGCGACGCGAAGAGGTGGAGCGCGGCGTCGAGCACGGCGTGTTGGCTACGCTCCGATTTCTCCTCTCGCTGCATTCCGTACCGGCAGTATAAGGAAACTGTGCCTTCGCCGTACGCGACGCTGCGCCTCCCCGACTTTCGCCGCCTGCTTCTCTCCCACGGAGCGCTGACTCTCGCGCGCGAGGCGCAGATCGTCGTCGTCGGCTGGCAGGTGTTTGCGCTTACTCGTGATCCGCTGACGCTGGGGCTGATCGGGCTCGCCGAGGCGCTGCCGTACATCGGCATCGCGCTGTATGCGGGGCACGTGGCCGATCGCACGGAGCGGCGCGCGCTCGCGATCGGCGGAACGATGGCTCTCGTGCTCTCCGCGGTCGCGCTGCTCGTGCTGACGGTGACGCCCGGCGCGATCACACGGGAGCGGGTCTGGCCGGTGTACCTGGTCGTGGCGCTGAGCGCGACGGCGCGGAGCTTCATGCGGCCGGCGGTGTTCGCGTTGTCGGCCGAGGTGGTGCCGCGCGAGCTGTATGCGAACGCGGTGGCGTGGCGGACCTCGACGTGGCATCTCGCGGCGGTCGCGGGTCCGGCCATGGGGGGGTTGCTGTACGGATTCAAAGGGCCAACGCTGGCGTACATCGTCGTGGTGGTGGTGATGGCGTTGTCGCTCGCGGCAATCGCGTCGGTCGAGCATCGCGTCACGCCGCAGCCGCCGGACATGCCCCTCGGCGAGTCGCTGCAGAGCGGCATCCGATTCGTCTGGCGCGACCCCGTGCTCCTCGGCGCGATGACGCTCGACCTGTTTGCGGTGCTCTTCGGCGGCGCGGTGGCACTGCTGCCGGCGTTTGCCGATCTGTTGAATGCGGGGCCGGAAGGGTTGGGTCTGTTGCGCGCGGCACCGGCGGCGGGATCGATCGTCACGGGGATGGTCATCGCCCACCGGCCGGAGATGCGGCGCGCGGGCTTCGCGCTGTTCGCGTCGGTGGCGGCGTTCGGGGTCTGCATGATCGCGTTCGCGTTGTCGCGGAACCTGTGGCTGTCGTTCGCGGTGCTGTTCGTGAGCGGCGTGTGCGACAACGTGAGCGTGGTCATCCGGAGCACGCTGCTGCAGATGCGGACGCCGGAGCAGATGATGGGACGGGTGTCGGCGGTGAACCAGATCTTCATCGGCGCGTCGAACGAGATCGGCGCGTTCGAGTCGGGGGTGGCGGCGCGCCTGATGGGCGTCGTGCCGAGCGTGATCTTCGGCGGGTGCATGACCCTGCTGGTGGTGGCGGTGACGGCGGTGCGCGCGCGGGAACTGCGGAGGATGACGTCTTTGTGACATATTTGGTGGTTCGGACCCCCGATTCGCGCCCGCGGACAGGCGATCCGCACTCGCGGATACGCGATCCGCGCCGACGGATACGCGATCCGCGCCGACGGATATGCGATCCGCGCCGACGGATACGCGATCCGCGCCGACGGATACGCGATCCGCGCCGACGGATACGTGATCCGTTCCCGCGGATACGAGATCCGCGCCCGTGGATTTGCGGTCCGCTCTACAGGGTGGAGAGTCCGCGCCCCCCGATATGCTCTCCCCGATGATTAAAGGCCGCGGCGCCTCGTGGAACCCGCAGAACCGCTTCGAAAAACTGGAGTACGTCCGCGACGAGGAGGCTCCTCTCGATCCGGACGAGACTCCGGGCACGATGTACCTGCGCGACCCCACCCGCACCATCATCGCCACCAACGACAGTCCCGACGTCGGCTTCGACGCCTCCATCAATCCGTACCGCGGCTGCGAGCACGGCTGCATCTACTGTTTCGCGCGTCCCACGCACGAGTACCTCGGCTTTTCCGCGGGCCTTGATTTCGAGACGAAGATCATGGTCAAGGAGGACGCGCCGACTCTCCTCCGTGAAGAGTTGAACGCCAAAAACTGGGAGCCGAAGGTGCTCGCCATCAGCGGCGTCACCGATCCCTACCAGCCCATCGAGCGCCGTCTCGGCCTGACCCGCGGCTGCCTGGAGGTGCTGGCCGATTTCCGCAATCCCGTCGGCGTCATCACCAAGAACCACCTAGTCACGCGCGACGCCGACGTGCTGGCCGAGCTCGCGTCGTTCAACGCCGCGCGCGTCTTCATCTCCATCACCACCCTCGACAACTCCCTGCAGCGGACCATGGAGCCGCGCACCTCGACGCCGGAACTGCGCCTCGAGGCCGTGGCCAGGCTCGCCGACGCCGGCGTACCGGTCGGAGTGATGGTCGCGCCGGTCGTGCCCGCGATCACCGATCACGAGATGCCGAACATCCTCAAAGCGGCGCGCGAGGCCGGCGCGAAATGGGCGGGCTACGTCGCCCTGCGACTGCCATGGGCGGTCGCGCCGCTGTTCGAGAAGTGGCTGGAAGAGCACTTCCCCGATCGCAAGGACAAGGTGCTGAACCGCGTGCGCGAGCTCCGCGACGGAAAGCTCTACGACGCCCAGTGGGGCGTGCGCGGCCGAGGCACGGGGGTCTTCGCCGATCAGTTGGAAGCGCTGTTCGACGTCACCTGCCGCAAGCTGGGCCTGAACGAGGAAGACCGCCAGCTCTCCACGGAGCACTTCCGGCGCAGGACGGCACAAGCTTCGCTGTTCTGAGTTGGAAGGGTGTCATGCCGAGCGAAATCGAGGCATCCCCCAGGTAGCAGGGGATCCCTCGACTTCGCTCGGGATGACACGAACAACGACCATCTTCGAAGGTGACCACCTCCTCGTCAAAGAGCGCGACGGCTGGCAGTACGTCGAGCGCAAGTTCGCCACCGAAGCCGTGGCCGTGGTCGCGGAAACGGACCGCGGCGAGATCGTGCTCACCGAGCAGCATCGCAAGCCCGTCGGCAAGCGCGTGATCGACTTCGCGGCGGGGCTGGTCGGCGATGAGAAGGACGGCCCCACCGATCCGGCGGAGTCGGCGAAGAAGGAGCTCGAGGAGGAGACCGGCTACACCTGCGACTCCGTCGAACTGCTCTTCCGCGGACCGACCTCCCCCGGCATCACCTCGGAGATCGTGAGCCTGTATCGCGCCCGCGGCGTGCGCAAACACGGCGAGGGCGGAGGCGTGGGTGGCGAGAACATCACCGTGCACGCCGTCCCCCGCGAAGAGCTGCGCGAGTGGCTGCGGAAGAAGGAAGGCGAGGGCGTTCTGATCGACGCGAAGATCGGACTCTTCGCGTTTGGGCGAGAATGAGCGCGTGCGCGCGCTCCTGGTCCTTCTCTTTCTCGTCCTTCCTCTTCGCGCCGACCGCGTCCGCGTGGTCGTCGCGTTCGACGGCGCCGCCGCAGCGAAAGGCGAGCGCTGGGGCGACACCGACGTCTACTCGATGGAGGTGGAGCGCGCGGAGCTCGACGCGCTGCGCCGCGACCCGCGCGTCCTCGCGGTCTCGATCGATGAGGGCGGACAGGGTGGGCTGACCGAAAGCATCACCCGCGTCGGCGCCGACGTGCTGCGCATTCAGGGTGTTGACGGCCGTGGGCAGACCATTGCCGTCCTCGACACGGGGATCGACACCGATCATCCCGACTTTGCGGGACGCATCGTCGCGGAGCAGTGCTTCTGCGACAACCTCGACGGCACGGGATGCTGTCCCGGCGGCGCGAAGCAGCTCTCCGGGCCGGGCTCGGCGGAGGACGATCACGGGCACGGCACGCACGTGAGCTCAATCGGTGCAGGTGGCGGCGCGGATGCCGCGGCGGGAATGGCGCCGGCGGCGACCATCGTGGCGGTGAAGGTGATGGACTCCGTGAACCGCTTCCGCACATTCAAGCAGATCTTCGATGGGTTGAAGTGGATCGAGGACAGCCATCCCGAGGTCGACGTCATCAACATGAGTCTCGGCTCGTCCGCGCACTACACGCCCGCGCAGTGCACCGGTGGCGCGGTCGCCCTCGGGCTGCAGCCGGTCATCGCGAGGCTGCGCCAGCGCGGCGTTCTCATTGCTGCGTGCACAGGCAACGACGGAGACACGGATTCGATGTGGTTGCCCGCCTGCATGGACGAAGTCCTCGGCGTCGGCGCCACGCCCGATAGCGCCGACACGATAACGTCGTACACGAACAGCAGCGCGTCGATGGACATCGTCGCGCCCGGCTCGTTGATTACCGCCAGCCGCCGCGGCGGCGGCACAACGACGTTCACCGGCACGTCGATGGCGACGCCGCACGTCGCCGGCACGATCCTGCTGATCCGGCAGGTGAGCGGCCACGGACTGTCGGCCGATTTCCTCACCGAGCTGCTGCGACGTACCGGCAAGCCGATGGTCGATGCCCGCAACGGGTTGACGTTCCCGCGACTCGATGCCCTGGCCGCGGTGAGCGCGGCGCCGCGGCCTCCTGAGGTACCGCGGCGAAGATCAGCGCGCCACTGAGAGCACGATCTTTCCGAAGTGCTCGCTCGACGCCATCATCCGGTGAGCCTCCTCCGCGCGCTCGAGGGGCAGCACCGCGTGTACGACCGGCTTCACCCGCGACGCGAAACGCTCCACGAACGCGGCGACGATCGCCGCTTTGTCCTCGACGCTGCGTGAGCGAAGGGTCGAGCCGATGATCTGCGCGCGCTTGCCGAGGAGCTTGACGACGTCGACCTCGGCGACGCGCTCGCCGCCCATCGAGCCGATGACGACGATCCGGCCGCCCGTCGCCAGCGCCTCCAGGTCGCGGGGCAGATAGCGTGCGCCGATGTGATCGAGAATCACGTTCACGCCGCGCGCTTTCTCGACGAAGTCCTCCTCGCGGTAGTTGATGGCCACGTCGGCGCCGTGGGCGAGACACTGCGCGCACTTTTCCGCGGATCCGGCGGTGACGAGCACGCGCGCCTCGGCGAGCTTCGCCAGCGTCGTCGCTGCCGTGCCCACGCCGCTGCCGCCGCCGTGGATCAGCACCGACTCGCCTTCCTGCAATCGCGCGAGCAGAAAGAGATTGAGGAAGGCGGTGAGAAAGACCTCCGGTACTGCCGCCGCCTCCTCGTCGGACAGCTGATCGGGGACGTGCATCGCCGATCCGGCGTCAACGACCACGTCCTCCGCGTACCCGCCACCGGCGAGCAGCGCCATCGCACGATCGCCCACGCGCCATTCGCTCACCTCCGCGCCCACATCGGAGACGACGCCCGCGCATTCGAGCCCGAGGATCTCCGACGCGCCGGGTGGCGGCGGGTACTTGCCGGCGCGTTGCAGCAGGTCCGCGCGATTCACTGCTGTGGCGCGCACATCGATCCGCAGATCACGTGCGCCGAGGGGCGGAGGCGGGACGTCGGCGACGGAGAGGGAGTGGTCGGGATTGACGACGATGGCGCGCATGGAGTCTCAAAGTCGCAAAGTCTCAAAGGAGAATCGGCGGTCGCACCGCTTTGCTCTTTGAGACTTTGCGACTTTGAGACTATCTTCCGCGCGCGTGACTGACAATCTGGCCATCCTCTGCCGAGACCTGCGAAAGCACTACCCGGACGTCAAAGCCGTCGACGGCATCGATCTCGAGGTCGGCCGCGGCGAGTGCTTCGGGCTCCTCGGCCCGAACGGCGCGGGGAAGACGACCACCATCGAGATTCTCGAAGGTCTCAACACGCCCGACAGCGGCGAGGTGCGCATCCTCGGCCTGAACTGGAACGACAGCGAGCGCGACATCCGGGAGCGCATCGGCGTGTCGCTGCAGGAGACGCAGCTCAGCGAGAAGATGACCGTGTACGAGACGCTGCGGCTGTTCCGATCGTTCTACCGCAGCGGGCGCGATCCCGAGGATCTGTTGCGGGCGCTGTCGCTGGACGAGAAGCGGAACTCGCGTGTGGGCAAGCTCTCCGGCGGCCAGAAGCAGCGTCTGGCGGTGGCCTGCTCCTTGGTCGGCGAGCCGGAGATCCTTTTCATGGACGAGCCCACCACCGGACTCGATCCGCAGAGCCGCCTGCAGCTCTGGGAGGTCGTCACCGGGTACCGCGAGCGCGGCGGAACGATTCTGCTGACGACGCACTACATGGAAGAAGCGGAGCGGCTCTGCGACCGCATCGCCATTATCGATCACGGCAAGCGCATCGCCCTCGGCACGCCGAAGGAGCTGATCGCGAAGCTGGACGCGCCGCACGTGATCGAGTTGATCACTGTTCCGGCGCTCGACGCGGATGCGTTCCAGTCGCTCCACGGATTCCACGGCGCCGCGCGACGCGGCGAAGCGTGGCAGTTGCGCGTCGACTCGCTGGCCGTCGCCGTGCCGCAGCTCATCTCGGTCGTCGACGCGCGCGGCGTGCATCTGGAGACGCTCTCCACGCACGCTGCGACACTCGAGGATCTGTTCGTCGCGCTGACGGGAAGGGAGCTGCGCGATGCCTGAGAAACGCCCCACCCATTCGGCGCTCACCGAGCTGACCGTGTTTCGCCTCAAGGAGTTCATCCGCGAGCCCGACGCGGTGTTCTGGGTCTTCGTCTTCCCGCTCCTGCTCACCCTCGCCCTCGGATTCGCGTTCCGCGAGAAGCCGCCGGACCGGATTCCGGTCGGCATTGCGGAAGGGCCGTCGGCGCAGAAGCATCTAGCGGCGATGAAGAAGTCGCCCGCGCTGCAGCCGCGCGTGTACGCACTCGACGCGGGACGCGAGGAGCTGCGTCGCGGCAAGATCTCCCTGTTCGTCGAGGGCGGCGAGGTGCCGGTGTATCGGTACGATGCGACCCGTCCCGAGTCGCGCACCGCGCGCGTGGAAGTCGACGATGCGCTGCAGGGCGGCGCCGGACGGCGCGACGCGTTCCGGGCGAAGGAAGTGAAGGTCGCGGAGCAGGGCTCGCGCTACGTCGACTTCCTCGTGCCGGGTCTCATCGCCATGAACCTGATGGGCACGGGCATGTGGAGCATCAGCTTCGCGGTCGTGAACGCGCGCCTCAAGAAACTGCTGAAGCGTTTCCTGGCCACGCCGATGCGGAAGTGGCAGTTCCTCGTCGCACAGTTCATCTCGCGCCTGGTGTTCCTCGTCTTCGAGGTGGCGATGGTGACGGCCTTCGCGTGGCTCGTGTTCGACGTCGAGATCCGCGGCTCGTTTCTCCTCTTCTGCCTGATCTGTCTCCTCGGCGGCGCCGCGTTCGCGGGCATCGGCATCCTCGTGTCGTCGCGCGCGAAGACGTTGGAGGCGGTGAGCGGCTTGATGAACGTGGTGATGATGCCGATGTGGATCTGCTCGGGCGTGTTCTTCTCGTACGAGCGATTCCCTGATGCGGTGAAGCCGGTGATCCGCGCCTTGCCGCTGACCGCCCTCGCCGACGCGCTGCGCATGGTCATGAACGACGGCAGCGCGGACGTGCTCCCGCAGCTGATCAACCTCGCGGTGTGGACGGTCGTCAGCGGCGTGGTGGGCTTGAAGATTTTCCGGTGGAGCTGACCCATGTGTCATCCCGAGCGTAGTCGAGGGATCCCCTTCATCGCTGCGAGGCAGGGGGTCCCTCGACTGCGCTCGGGATGACACGCGAGTCGAAGTTCACTACCTGACGATCATTCGTCATCCACAACCGAAACCCGCGCTCGTTCGACAGGTAGTGCAGGATCGTCGTCCGGAATCCGGCGCGGCAGGGTGGGTTTTCGAGGCGCGCGGGATAGTCGCCTTCCAGCTTCAGTAGCGCGTCACGCACTTCGTATCCGCGGGTGAGGCAATCCTCCCAGGCGTGGCGGAACTGGCGCTGTCCGAGGAGCAGGCCGCCGAGCATGAGCGCGCCGGTGATCACGATGTGCGCGCGATTGCGTTTCGAGATCACCGCGATGACCAGGGCGGCGATGGGGATGACGACCGTGAACACGTACTGCACCACGCCGAGCTCACCGCGCTCGCCGAGGGCCATCCCAAAGAAAAACGCCGCGCCGGCGTAGGCCAGCGCGGCGAGAATGCGACTGATCACGTCAGAATGAGAATACCAAACCGGCGTTCACCTCGCCCTGGTAGAAGTCCTCGTTGTAGAAGTAGTCGCAGATCGTGCACTCGTCCTCCTCTTCGAGCGACGTGTAGTAGCCGCGGCCCTCGAAGCGGAAGCTGAGCATGCTGTTCATCGGCACCTTGACGCCGATGCCGGCCGACGCGGAGAAGCGCTGCTCCGCGGACACGCCTCGGATCTGCGGATCGAGATTGGCGATGCCGGCCATCACGCTCACGTACGGCGATGCGTTGCGCGAGCGGGCGAACGGGATCTGCAGGCCGCCCTGGATGTAGGTCACGTCGATGTCGGCGACGTCGTTGTCGGGCTCGAACAGGCCGCTGCCGGTCTCCAGCTCCGAGGACTGATGGTTGGCCATCAGCTCGAGCTTGAAGCCGGAGTCGCCGAGGGGGATGCCGATGCTGCCGCCGAGGTTCATGGAGGGCTCGACGTCGACGTCCTCGCCGAAGATGAAAGTCTGGTTGGCGAAGATCGTTCCGCCCCAGCGGTAGCCGACGAAGGGCGTGATCTCGAACGCGTTGTCGCGCGGGGCATCGTAGCGATCGCGATCACGATCGCGGCCGCGCCGGCCGCGCCAGTCGTCGTCGTCCTGGGCGAACGCGGTGGTGGTCACGGTGAGAAGGAGGAGGAGGAGTGCTGCTTTGCGCATGAGGGGTCGCGAATACAATCCCCGGACCATGAAAATCGCCACCTGGAACGTCAACGGGATCCGCGCGCGGCACGAGCAGTTCGTCCAGTTCGCCGCGGCCGAGCAGCCCGACGTCATCTGTCTGCAGGAGATCAAGGCCAGGCTCGATCAGATCCCGCAAACCTGTTCCCTGGAAGGATATACGTGCTACTGGCACGGTGCGGGCGGCTACTCCGGCGTGGGGCTGCACATCCGCACGGAGTTCGCCCAGAACGTGGCCTGCACGCATCCGGAGTTCGATCACGAGACCCGCATCGTGCAGGCTCAAATCGAGGACACAGTGTTCACCAGCGTGTACGTTCCGAACGGCGGGAAGGACTTCGAAGCGAAGATCGCGTTCATCCACTCGCTGATCGATTACGCGGCCGGGCTGCGTGGACAGGGGCTGAAGCTGGTGCTGTGCGGCGATATGAACATCGCCCGCTCGGACATGGACGTGCACCCGAAAGAGCGCAAGCCGCGCGCGATCGGACAACTGCCGACGGAGCGCGAGCTGTTCGAGCAGCTCCTGCGCGACGGCGGCCTGGTCGACGTCGGACGCATGCTCCATCCGGACGACGACACGTACTTCAGTTGGTGGGCGCCGTGGCGCAACATGCGCGAGCGCAACATCGGCTGGCGCCTCGACTACGTGCTGGCCAGCGAAGAGCTGGCGAAGAAGGCAGTCTCCTGCCCTTCGCTGCGCGAGGTCGGTACCAGCGACCACGCTCCGGTCGTGGCGACGTTTGCTTAAAACTTTATCCTGCGCGAAGACGCAGGATCTCCGGTTCGGCTACGCTGGTCGTGCGTCGCGCGAGGAACGCAGGTGTACCCGAGATCCCGCGTCTGCTCGCGGGATAAACTGCGAAGGGGGCTGCTACCGAGCCCCCCCAAAAACAAAAAAGCCGGCGTGCGTACGCCGGCTTTTGGTACCGCGTGAGGCTGTGGCCTATTCGAGGACGACGATGACGACGCGGCGGTTGGCTGCGCGGCCGGTCCGGGTCTTGTTCGACTCGAGCGGCAGCGTGTCTCCGTAGGAGATCGTCGACATGCGATTCAGCGCGAGCTTGTGCTCGCGGGAGAGGTAGCGGCGCACCGAGTCCGCGCGGCGCTGGCCGAGCTCCTCGTTGTAGCGCTCACCACCGGTGTCGTCGGTGTGGCCCTGGATCTCGATGAAGTACGAGGCCTCGAGACCCTTCACGCGGCCGGCGAACTCGTCGAGCGCGGCCTTCGCGTCGGCCGACAGCTCATACGAGTCGAGCTTGAACTTGATGCGATCCTCGGAGAAGGTCTGCTCGAAGACCACTTTGCCCTTGGCCAGCACGCCCGCTTCCTGCGCCCGCTTGAGCGCTTCCTGCGCGGACTGGCTGAGCTCCTCGAGCCGGACGTCGGTCTGCTGCTGCTTCTGCTGCAGATCCTCGACCTGTCCGGAGACCGACTCGATCTTCTGATTCGTCTGTGCCTGCGCCTCGGCGATCTTCTGATCGACCGCCTTGTTGGTCGCGCACGCGGACAGCATTACGGCGAGCGCGGCCGCGGAAAGCACCCTGGTGTAATTGGTCATCGACTGTTCTTCCTTTCGTTGCGCCGGCTCCCACGGGACGCGGTGCTCAACACCGGTGGCTCGGTGCCGCGGTAGCCGGCCCGAACCCGAACGGAACGCACGCGCCCCGCGAGCTCCAGCGAAATGCGGCGGTACTTTACTGCACCCTTTCCCGTAGGGGAAAACCCAATGAGGTACTGGGCCCGCAGAGTTCGTTCGATTCCATCCATTGCCCGTGCCAAATGCTCCGGCTGGTTGCCGACAAAGAGGTTGCCTCCGGTCGCGACCGCCAGTTCCTCGAGCAGATCGATGTTCGCCATCTCTTCGTTGATCGGCGCGTTCTTGCGCACCTGCCTCTGCTCTCCGGGCTCGCGCAGACCGAAGGCGTAAATCGGGATGGCCACGCCTTCGAGCTGCTTCTCGATCTGCTCGCGGGTGAGTCGCGAGGCGTTGTCGATGCCGTCGCTGAGCAGGATGATCGCGCGCGAGGGATTGCGTCCCAGCTCGCTGTGCTCCGGCATCTCCGCCAGCGCGTCGAAGAACGCGGTCTTGCCCCACGGCTTGACGACGTCGACCGCGCGCGTGATCGCGGCCGGATTCTCCGTGAATGGCACGAGCTCTTTCGCATGTCCCTCGGACGTGAACAGGAACAGCGCGAAGTCGTCCCCGGCCTTGCGGCGCGCCGTCAGCGCATTGATGACCGCCTTGGCCGCCTCGGCTTTGCCCGCCAGTCCCATCGATCCCGAACCGTCCAGGAGGATCGTCCACGACACGGGCGCGTTGAACGAGCGCTCGAACATGTCCGTCGCGACTTTCTGGCCGTCGACGCGGAGCGTCACTTCCTTCTTGTCGAGATCAGTGACGGGCACGCCTTTCCGCCCGAGGACGGTGAAAGGGACCATCACGTAACTGACCGAGACTTCCTCGGAGACCTGCGCGGAGACGCTCGTGGCCGCCAGCAGCACGAGCGCGAGAAAGCGTCGAATCATGCGAGGAAGAACACGCTCAGGGCGAGTGCGTCATCCCGAGATGTTGCTGGTTGCTGTGTTGCTCGTTGCTGGCGCGGCATGGGTTTCAGGCCATGTATCCCAAGGAACCAGCAACACAGCAACCAGCAACATCAGGAGATGAGGCAGCGCACTCGCGTCACCCGCGCTTGAGCGGAATGAACTTTTCGTCTTCCTGATGCGTCCGCTCCCACTTCAGAAAGTCGTAGTAGCCGCAACGCGGTCTGTCCGGGTACTCGTGACAGACGCCGGGGCGCGCGTCGTAGATCGTGCAGCGGCGGGTCCTGGTGTCGAGAAACATGCAGATCGAGCCGTAGATCTTGTCCTTCTGATGACGCAGCACCTGCTCGCCGCTGGTGATCTTGGTGAAGCGGCGGCGGGCGGTCTCGACGTCGATCCCGAAGTGCCGCGCCAAGCGTTTCAAGTCCTTGTTTTCGACGATGATCCGCTCGTAGCTGCAGCAGTAGGCGGGACACTTGAGGCAGTCGTAGGACGGCTTCCGGACGGGCACGTTTTCGGTCGTCATGAGATTTGCGTGAAGTGTAACGGTGAATGAGACGGTTCGCCATCCTCGGCGCGCTCTTCGCCGGCGTCGGCGTTGCCGCAGAACGCAAACGCTGAAGACTTCCGGTTCCATCGCCGGAATCAAGTTCCGGTATGATGGCAGAAATCACACACATCAGAGTGGAAGCGCCGTGACGAACCTTGCGCCCGGGCCCGAGGAGTCTGTCCCCAATGACGACCTCGTCGCTGTGAGCACCGCCATCCTCGAGACGGCGCTCGCGGAGTTCGGCTGCGACAACTGCGTGCTGTATCTCTTCAACCCTGCCACCGGCGCATTCCTCTCTCCGCCGCACACCGCGGGCAAGTTCCGGAAGCCCTTCCAGTTTGCCGCGCCGCGCCCGCAAGGCATTACGCAGGACACGCTGGCCGAGCGCTATCTGGTCGTCAACAACGTCGCGGCGACGGGGCGTTATCAGAGCTCGTTCACGGAGCGGGAGCAGATCCGCTCGTTCATGGCCGTGCGGCTGATGATGCCCGCGCGCCGCCACCCCTTCGCTGTTCTGTACCTCAACTATGTCGCACAGAGAACGTTCCTGCCTCCCGACACCGAGAAGCTGGTCCGGTTCGGCGATCGCAGCGCCGCGGAGCTGCAGACGGCGTGGTCGTTCATCCGCTACAAGAACGTCGTTCAGATCGGCAACGCGATCAATCAGAACCTGACCACCGTTCCTGACCTGTTCAAGCAGCTCCTGGAACAGGTCTCGGGCACGATCGACACCGAGTACTCGTTCATGCTCGGGGTGATCGACCGGACCGGGCTCACGGTCGATCTCCATCACCGGCTGGACGGCGAGCGCGGCACGCGAATCGGTTTGCGGCTGTACGACGCCTGCCGCGCGGCGCTCGAGGCGAACAAGGTCGTCCGCTCACCGAACGATCCGCTGGACGACTTCGGCTTTCCCCTCGGCGGCCGCGCCCAGTCCAACGTGTTCGTCCCGCTCAGTCTGCGCACGACGCCCGTCGGATTCCTGCTCGTGCAGCACATCGCGCAGGACATCTACGACGACGAAGACGTTCGCATTCTCGAGATCCTGGGAAACCACGTGGCGACGGCATTGAACGGCATCGAGCTGTTTCAGTCCCTCGACCTCCTGCAGTCCGTCGGACAGGTCCTGACCACCGATCTGCAGATCGACGACATCGAGTTCGCCGTCGCGGAGCGAATCCAGGCCGCGACGAAAGCCGATCTGGTGGTCCTGTTCTCCTATGACTCCGTCGAACGGCGCTTCGACCCGCCCCGGCCGCTGGTCATCGGCGAGCTGCTCGATCGGACCGTGCCCCTGCCGTCCTCGTACGAGATCGGCGACGTTCCGACGTCGACGATCGAGCTGCGCGAGCCGGTGTTCGCGCCCGACGCATCGAAGCTGGGAAGCGAGATCGCCGCGAAGCTCGGGCGGACGGTATTGAGGACGGAGAGCCTGTTCCAGAAGCGAGAGCAGGTGGCGTCCGCGGTCGCCGTTCCTCTTCGCATCGCGGGCGTGACCGTCGGCGCGCTTTATCTCAATTACCGTCAGCCGCAGACGTTCGCCGGTCCGCAGACGCGGGTGATCCGCGGGTTGAGCGTGTTCAGCGCGATCGCCATCAACAACGCGCGCCTGTATTCGAAGCGCGGCGAACAGCACAGCCGCAAGCTGGCCGCGATTCGCCTGATCGATCAGCAACTCAACCAGAGCCGTTCGCTGAGCGACGTCCTACACGCGATCGTCAGCGGTGCCAACGACATCGTGAAAGCGGATCGGGCGTCGCTGCTGCTCCTGGTCGACGGCAAGCTGCGCGTGGCGACGTCGGTCGGCAAAACGCCGCACGAGATCAATCGCCCGCTGAACGTCGACTCGCCGAAAGGGATCAGTGCCTGGGCCTTCCGCCAGGGCCAACCCGCGGTCGCGAACAACGTTCGGAACGACCCGTTCTGGAGCACGCTGTTCATCGATACGGGCGACGGCATGGAGTCGGAGCTCGATCACCCGCTGATCGACAACGAAAGCGTCATCGGCGTCCTCAATTTCGAGAGCTCCGATCCTCGGCATTTCAATGCCGAGCACGCGGAGTTCGTGGACACCCTCGCCGGACAGGTCGTGATCGCGGTCAAGAAAGCGCAGGCCTACGAAGACGCGATGCGCCGTGCGCACGAGCATCAGCGGCTGATCGGCTTCACGACCGCCGTCGTCGGAAAACTGCAACGCGAGGAGATCCTCGAACAGACGCTCACTCACGCAAAAGATGCCGCGCGGGTCGAGGCCGGGATCATCTTTCTGTATGACGACGAGAGCGACGAGCTCGAGGCCAAGATCAGTCACGGCTTTCCGCATGTCGACCAGCTCCCGCGCCTGAAGCGGAACCGAGGGCTGATCGGCGGCCAGTCGGCGCGCAGCCGGATGACCATCGCCGTCAATCCGCGGAAGAGCGTGGCCACGACGGACGAGGAGCGCGACTTTCTCGCCGACTTCCCGTCCGTCCTGATCGCGCCGATGCACGACGGAACGTCGCTGTGGGGCGTGTTGCTGCTCGCCGGACATGGCGAAACAACCTTCGACGATGGCACGCAGCGCGTCGTGAGGGCCATTGCCTCCGCGGCCGCAATGGCGTTCCAGAGCTCGGACCGCTATCACGAGGCCACCGAGCGCCGCCGCCAGATGCGGACCCTGCTCGAGCTGTCGCAGAAGACGATCGCCGAAGCGAAGGACCCGAACGACGTTCTGCGCGCGGTCGTGCGGTCGGCTCTGGAACTGACCCGGGCCACGCGCTCCGATCTCGATCTCCACGACAGCAACGAGGAACTGGTCCGCACGCTCTACTGCAATCGTGAAGAGAGCGGCCTCGCGACCCCGATTACGGAGATCGATCTCGTCAAGGCCCGCCCCGCAGATCTCAAGCGCGGCATCATGGCCAAGGTCGCGCGCGACAAGGAGGGCTATCGCGCACTCGGTGACGCCTACAAGGACGAGTGGTATCAGGGCAAGCCGGGGATTCACAGCGAAGTCGCGGTGCCTCTCGTGGGACACGAGCGCAAACTGATCGGTGTTCTGAACGTCGAAAGCACGGATTTCAACGCATTCGACGACGACGACAAGGAGCTCCTCCAATTGTTCGCCGACGAGGCCGTGCTGGCGATGGAGATCACCAGCAGCCAGAATCTGGCCCGCCGCGAGCTCCAGCGCTTCAACGCCCTGCTCGACGCGGGCGAGGCGCTCAGTGCACTCAGCGGCAGCCAGCGGCTCGAGGCGTCTTCCATCGTCGTGCGCGAGGCGGCCGAGCAGTGTTCCTGTTTCGCGGTCGTACGCGCCTATGACTTTGCGGCGAACGAGTTCCGCCTGGTGGCGAAAGCCGGGGAGGGCGCGGAGCCGTTCCCGTCGATCCCGATTACCGACAGCGTCTATGCCCAGGTGTTCAAGGACCGCTGGGAGGACGTCATGATCGAGGACCTGCAGTATCCGCCCTACGAGTATGGTCCGATCTCCCTATCCGACAAGAGCTCGCGCTCCCTCATGGTCGCGCCGGTCTTCATCAACAACACGATCTACGGCAGCATCGGCATGAGTCATCCGCGTCCGCGCTATTTCGCGGAACCGGACCGGAAACTGATCCGCGGCCTGGCCCGGCTCCTCGCCGTGACGCTGCAGCGCATGGACAGCGCCGAGCGCGAGACGGAGCTGCTGGAGCGGAACAAGAACGCCGCGATCATGGTGTCGATGGGCGATGCCGCACTCGATCTCGCCCATCGCCTCGGCGAAGGCCTGGGCGGCGTCGATTCGCGCATCGACTTTGCGCGTATGGACCTCGACCGAGGGGACCGCCTCGCGGCGGAAGCGCACCTCAAGGCCGTCACGACGTCCGTGTCGCGCGTGATCGCCTTCGGCCAGCAGCTCCGCGACAATGTGAAGGCGGTGACGTCCAGCGATCCTGCGCCGTTTTCGCTCGCGGACATCGTCAACGACATCGACAAGCTCGCCGCGCCGCTCGGCTACGAGGTCATCAACGAAATCACGCCCGATACTCCCCGCATTTATGCGGCGGCCAACGACGTCCGGCTGATTCTGCAGAACCTCGCCGACAACGCTGTCGCGGCGATGAACGGATCCGGACGAATCTGGCTGCGCGCGCGATCGAACGGTCACATGGTCGAGATCGAGTTCGCCGACGACGGCCCCGGTGTGCCCGTCCGCGAGCGTCCGCACATTTTCCGGCTCGGTGTGTCGTCGAAAGAGAGTTCCGGCTGGGGCCTGTTCAGCGCCCGGAGCAAAGCGATCATCAATCGCGGCGACCTGATATTGGCGGATAGCGAGCGCGGCGCGCGATTCGTGCTCACCCTTCCGCGCGCAGAAGTGGAGGTAACGTATGGCAACCGGCGCGACGCTTCTGATCTGGCTCACTGACACCGCTCAATGGTGGGGCGACTCCGCTCGGTGCGTGTTCGCGCAGTCCGGCCACACGGCGCGCTGTTTTCCTTCCGCGGACAGTCTGCTGCAGGGCCTCGCGGCCGAGACGCCAGCCCCGGACGTGATCATCTACGGTTGCGGATCTGTTTCCGAGACCGCGGTCGACGAGATCCGCCGCCTGGTGAGCCGCGCGTTACCGGTCGTGGTCGCGCCCGGCGGTGCCGACGTCGCGACAGTGTGCAGAATCTTTGCGTTAGGGGCGACATGCGTCGCCGAACGTTATGGAGCGCCGGCGTCTCTCCTGCGCACCGTGGAGGCGGCGAATCAGTCGTCGTGCAAACAGCGGGCGCGCCGTGCGATCTGGAGCCAGCCGGCGTGATCCGTAACTACCGCGCGCTGGTCCTCGACGACAACCCGGAGTGGCGCGAACTACTGAGCCTGAGCCTCGCCCAACTGGGCGCCCAGGTCGACGTCACCGCGACGCCGGAAGAATTCCGCGAGCGCCTGGACCGCAACAGCTATCACCTCCTCGTTTTCGACATCAGCCTGCACCGCGGGTGGGACAGCGACGGACTGGATCTCCTGCTGGACCTCTACAAGACCGTGCGCATCGACGCCGCGGCCGTCATCGTCGTTTCCGGCTATGCGAACGTCGACCGGACCGTCGCCGCGCTGGCCGGACGGCCCACGACGACTCTGATCGAGAAGCAGACCTTCAATCATCGCGCGTTCACAGAGACGGCCCGCGAGCTGCTCGCCAGGTCCGTTCCGATCAATCTCGACCTGCAGGTGGACTGGCAGCACGCGGCCAATGTCGACGCCAGCGGCCTGGAGATTCTGCATAACCTGAAAGTCGGCCGGGACAGAATCAAAAAGAACAGCGAGCAGTTCGCCCTCATCTCGGAGGAATTCGAGGACCTGCTGGCGCGGACGTTCTACAACGCGGAGCGCATCGTCATTACGCCGATGAGCCCTGGCCGGAGCGGTGCCGGCGTCGCCAAGGTGCAGCCGTTTCTCAAGACCGGAGGCGGTGGAGCGCCGGTGGTCCTCAAGTTCGGCGACGTCAACGACATCGAACAGGAAAACAAGAACTTCGCCGACTATGTGCAGCCGTTCCTGCAGGGCGGCCGGATCACGTCCATTTACCGGAGTGCGCACACGTGGCGACTGGGAGCAACGTGCTACTCGCTCCTGGGGAACAATGAGTTCGACGATTTCAAAACGTTCTACCGGAAGTCGTCGGACGCGGAGATCCGCATGGCGCTGCGGCGCCTGTTCCTCGAAACCTGTAAAGGCTGGTACGACAATCGCCGTCAACCTCGCCCACGTAACCTCGGCCGCGAATACCGCGAGCGGCTCGGTTGTGACGTCGGCGGTCTCACTGAGGCGCTGCAGAAACTGGGGAATGTGCAGGGGACGAAGACGCTGCACTTCAATTCGCTGAATCCCGTGCGCAAGCTGCGGAATCCGATTCCGGCCGTCGGCGATGAACAGATGGTCTATTCGACGCACGAGTGTCTGACGCATGGCGACCTGAATGAGAGCAACGTCCTCGTCGATCAGGGCAGTAACTGCTGGCTGATCGATTTTCTCAACACCGGACCGGCGCACGTCCTCCGCGATTTCGCATTGATGGATACGGCCATCCGGGTGACGCTTCTGGGGCCGTCCGAGGCGACGCTGGCGGAGCGGGAGGAGATGGAGCTGGCAGTCGCCGCGGCGCGCGAGCTCGACGAGAACGACAACCTGCGCAGCGATTTCACCAGTGAGAACCCCGCCGTGCGCAAGGCATTCAATGCATCGCTGGTGATCCGATCGCTCGCCGCGCGGGTGACGCAGAAGCGGAACTTCTCGGAGCTGCCCGATTTCGACGTCGCGACGATGTTCTACGGACTCAACCTCATTCGCTTCATGCACCTCGGCGCCGTACAGCGCGAGCACGGCCTGCTGTCGGCCGCAATGTCCGCGGAGCGCCTGGGCTTGTGAGCCTGTCCGCGCTGGTGATCGACGACGCCTCCGAGTGGCGTGAGATCCTCTCTCTTTCTCTGGCGGCGATCCCGGGACTGGAGATTCAGACGGCGTCCAGTGTGGACGAGGCGTGGAAGGCGCTCCTTCTGCACGAGTACGACCTCGTCACCGTCGATATCTCGCTGGTCGCCATCGTCACGCCGAGCGCCGTCATCAATCGCGGCGGATTCGAAATCTTGCAACGGCTGCGGTCGGAGCAGGCCTCCGTCGATCCGGCGCTGTTCGTCGTGAGCGTGCACGCGGACATGAAGCACGTGATGGAGGCGTTCGACGAGTATTCGGTCGATGCGTTTTTCGACAAGACCGGATTCCCGCGCGAGGCATTCGTCGCTCGGGCGCGCAAGGCGATTCTTGCGTCACTCGTGCGGACGGCGGAGCGTCGGGTGCGCAGGCGTTGCGGCGTCACGATCTCGATGAGCAACGACCGCTTCGTCTCGGCCGAGCTCACGGGACCGGTGCGGAAGGGCTCCTACTATCTGGACGCGGCCTTCGATGGGGCGGGATTCGCCGCGCGAGCCGACGCCCTGAACCTGCGAATCGAGAAAGGCACGAGCCGGGTCTGGCCGGACGAGGCCCGGACGATCGGCCGCGAGCTCTATCAGACCCTCATGAAGCAGCCGAATCTCGCGGAGGTGCTGATTCGCGGAGGCGACTTCACGTCGAGACAGGATCCCACCGTCATCCAGTTCACGGGCAACGCTCCCGCCCTCGGCGTTCCGTTCGAGCTGCTCACCGACGGGAGCGACTACCTGTGCTTCGAACAGATCATCGTGCGGCGTCTGGCCACGGACGGCCTGCGGCCGACGCAGAAGGGCGAGCCGTTCCACGAATTCGTGGCCACGCTCGCGCAGACGAGGCAGCCCCTTCGCGTTCTGCTGATCGCGGCGAACACGGACGGGAAGATCCCTCACGTCGATCGCGAGCTGGCCGAGGTGCGCTCGCATCTCGAGAACGCGCTCAAAGCGCTCGGCATCGAGCCGCTGATCCACGACGTGCGCGGCAAGGATGCGACATACGAGAACTGCAGGAAGCTGCTGCAGAGCGGCCGCTATCACATCGTGCATTACGCCGGGCACGGAGAGTACGACAAGCATTCGCCGGAGAGCAGCGGGATCGTGCTCACCACGGGCGCGCGCACACGGTCACTGACGGCGGCGCAACTGAAACTGCTGGTGGGCGGCAGCGACCTGCGGCTGGCGTTCTTCAGTTGCTGCGTCAGTGCGGCAACGGCGCAACAGGTGGGCAAGGGCGACTTTCACGGAACGCTCGACGGGGTCGTCCGTGGCGACGTTCCGATCACGATCGGCTATCGCTGGAATGTGAGCGACCTCGGCGCGCGCACGTTCGCGCAGACGTTCTACAAGGAGCTGTTCGCGTCGTTGTCGCCGGGGATGGCGCTGCTCCGTAGCCGCCGCGCCGCCGCGGACCATGCCGGTGGGCGGCAGAAGCCATTGTGGGCGTCAGCGGTGATGGTCTGCCAGACCGAGCCTTGACGACGGCATACGCATTTCCGTAGAACGCAAACCGCAAACTGCACGCTAACATGTGCAGCAATGGACCACGCCGTCGCCCTCGTTCAGGCGTACCTCCAGCTGAACGGCTATTTCACTTCCGCCGAGTATCCGATCATCGCCGGCGCCGGGCGTAACGGGTTCCGCACGATCACGGACATCGACATCCTGGCGTTCCGGTTTCCGTCCGGCGAGCCGCTGGCGCAGAAGGCGCGCAAGGCGCCGAAAGGCCTCGACCTCTCCGGCCTCGACGACGGGCTGGCCATCCCCCCCGGCCAGATCGACATGATCATCGGCGAGGTGAAGGAGGGGCGGGTCGGTATCAACAGCGGCATCCGCGATCCGGAAGTGCTGCGCACGGTGATCAACCGCTTCGGTGAAGTGGGCGACACGGACCGGGTCGTCCAGCAACTCCTGCACACGGGCGCCGCGGAGATCCCGCCGTCGTACTCGGTGCGCCTGATCGCCTTCGGGTCCTTCCCTCCCGGCGAGCAGGTTCCTCCCTGCCGCATCATCTCCCTCGGCCACGTGTTGCAGTTCCTGCAAACGTACGTGCGCCGGCACTGGCACATGCTGCGGCACCTGCAGTTCAAGGATCCGGCGTTCGGATTCCTGATGACGCTGGAGAAAGCGCGCCGCGGCGGTGCCGGACGGCGCGGCGAGCAGGGCGTGGAGATCGTGCCGCCGGCGGACGTCGCGCGAGCGTCGGACGGGCGGCAGCGGCGAAGAAAGTAGCCGCCGCCCCAGTCCCCTCTCCCCAGGGGACGGGCTAGACCACGCGGTTGCGGCCGAGGCGCTTGGCCTCGTACAACGCCTCATCGGCGGCGCGCACGAGCAGCTCGCAACCGCTGGCATCGCGCGGTGGCACGACGCTCCCGACGCCGATGCTCACCGTGATGTTTCCCGTCGCCGCAACGCGCTCGCGCAATCCCTCCGCGAGCTGCCTCGCGTCCGCGCCATTGGTCTCCGGCAGCAGCACCGCGAACTCTTCGCCGCCGTAGCGCGCGACGACGTCGCCGGCGCGGTGCAGCGAATCGGCAAGCGCCTGCGCGACGAGGCGCAGGCAATCGTCGCCGGCCTGATGTCCGGCCGTGTCGTTGAAGCGCTTGAAGTAGTCGATGTCGAGCATGAGCATCGACAGCGGCCGCTGCGACCGCGCGGCCCGCCGCCACTCGCGCGACAGCGTTTCATCGAAATGCCTACGATTCGGTACGCCGGTGAGTCCGTCCTGGGTCGAGATGAGATGCAGCGTCTCGATGGCGCGTGCGAGATGCTCGTTCGCATCGCCGAGGGCGTGGGTCTTCGCCTCGAGCTGCGCGGTCAGCGACGCGAGCCGGATCGCGCCGCCCACCTGATCGGCGAAGGCCTCGAGCGCGAGCACGGTCGCGGGCGTGAAGACGTCCGGCGTTTCGCTCTCGAGCTGCAGCACGCCGAGGACCTCCCCACGGGAACGGATCGGGATCGTGAGCGAAAGCGGCGTGTGCGCCGCGCCGGAATCGCCGAGGAGGATGGCCGCGCGGCGCAGCGGGAAGCGCTCTTCGATGTAGCGCACGATGCGGTCGAGCAGCTCCGCGAGATCGGTTGCCTCGAGGGCCGTGCGTGAGACTTCGCTCATCATCTGCATCAGGCGCGCACGCTGCCGCAGCTCGTCGTACATCTGCGCGCTGGCGATCGCACCGGCGATCTGATCGGCGACGGTCCGGAGGAGCGGCAGTTGTCCACAGAACGCGGCGGTCCGCGTGCTCTCCAGATTGAGGACGGCCACGATGCGGCCGTGATGGGTGACGGGCACGCAGAGCTCGGAGCGTGCGCCGGGCATCGTCTCGACGTAGTTCGGATGCGTGGTCACGTCGTCGATGAGCACGGAGCGGCCGGTGGCCGCGACCTCGCCCACGACGCCGCTACCGAGGGCACGGCTGTAGCCGACGTGGACGGCGGTATCGCTCGACGTCGTCAGCGCCTCGCAGACGAAGCGGTCGTCGTCGATGGACACCAGTGCGACGAACTCCCACCCGAATTTCGCGGCCAGCGCATCGGTGATTCGCTGAAGCATCGGGCGCAGCTCGAGATCGAGCGTGGCGATGCGGGCGACTTCGTTGAGGACTTCGAGCGAGCGTTGCGTCACGACGACGTTACGCGCTGACGGGCGTCGTGGATTGCTTGTCGAGGTTGAGCCAGTCCGGAAGGGCCTCAGCGATCTCGGTGAAAACCTGCTGCTCGGCCGGGGAGAAGAGCCGCGGCTCGCGGAAACTCCAGCCCACGGCGCCGACGACGCGACTGGATTCGAGCAGCGGCACCGTGGCCAGTGCGCGGCTCTCGTTCGCCTCCCACACCGGGGCCAGCGTCGGATAGTCGGGCGCGGCCATGACCAGCGAGGCGATCCACACCGGCTTGCCGTTACGCATGGTGGCCGTCAGCGGATACGGCGCGTCCAGCGGCAGCGGAAAATACTGGTCGATCATCTCTCTGGTGTAGCCGAACGACAGCACGGGACTGATGTACTCGTCCCTGCGGGCGACGACCACGCCCGCCTTCGCGCCGGCGCGGATCGAGTGCCGGCAGAACTTCTCGGCCGGCGTCTGCACGCGCGGGACGCGGTCGGCGACGATGGCCTGCGTCGTCTCCAGCACTTCACCGAGCTCGAACGGCTTGCGGATGGTCCGAATCTGCGGCCAGCGCGCCGACAGCTCATCGAGCCGCGATGGTGGCGCGGAGGAAACCACGACCGCGCGCGCCAGCAGCTCCGGACGCTCCTCGGCAATCCACTCCAGCAGTTCCAACCCCGACTTGCCGGGCAGGAAGAGATCGATCAGCACGACGTCGTACTGCACGTTCTGCAAAAGGATCAGCGCGTCGGTTCCGCTGGGCGCAAGATCGACGTCCATGCCCACACGGGACAGCAGGACGTCGAGCAAACGGCGCGTACCGGCGTCGTTCTCGATGACGAGAGCAAGGGGTTTCATGGACGCTACGTCGCGAGCATACGCTCAATCGACGCGCACTTCCACGCGCTGCCCCAGCTTCAACGGCGTCGGTTCGGTGAAGGCGACCTTCACCAGCAGCACCCGCGTGTCGATCGGTTTCGCGGGGTCCTGAGGATTGAGCCGCCGGTTGACGACGGAGTCCGGGATCTCTTCGATGGTGCCCTTCCACGTGCGCTCGAAGCCCTCGGCGCTGACCTGCACCTGTGCGCCGAGGCGCATGCGGGCGGAGTCGTACTCGTCGATCTCCGCCTCGACGCGCGTGCGATCGAGGTTGGCCACCGTGATGATGGCCTCTCCGACGTCGACGGTCTCGCCGGCGTGCACGTGACGGGTGATGACCACGCCGTCGATCGGCGCGGTGATCACGCTCTTCTCGACGAGCGCCTCGAGGCGCGTGACTTCGGCGGCCGCCGATGCCCGGCGGGCGCGTGCCGCATCGAGATCGCGGTCCGCTTTGTCGAACGCCTGCCGCGAGCCGACTTCGACGTCCCACAGGTTCTTCGCCCGCGCCACTTCCGACTCGAACAGGCGGATGTCGGCGTCGGCCTCTTTCACTCTTGCTCGTGCGACGCCGAGGGCGGCGCGGGTGTCATCGGCGCGGATGAGAGCGATGGTCTGTCCGCGCCGAACCGTTTCCTTCTCGTTCACGGCGAGCGTGTCGATCGTGCCGGCGACGTCGGTTCCGACGGTGACCTCGGCGCCGGGATACGTGACGACACGCCCTTCGGCGACGACGCGCGGCTTCTCCGTGACGGCGTTCTGAGGCCGCGCAGGCGGCGTCTTCACGCGCGTCGCGTTCACCTGCACGACGGTGGCGGCTAGAATGAGGATGCCGAGGAGGGGATAGAGAATGCGGTTCATACGAGAGCTCCGTCCTGAATCTTCACGACGCGGTCCGCGATCGTGCGCACCTTTGGATCGTGGGTGACGATCACCAACGCGCGGTTTTCTTTCTTGGCCAGGCCGCGGAACATCTCCAGGACCTGGGTGCCGGCCTGCGTATCGAGGTTCGCGGTCGGCTCGTCGGCGAGCAGAATGGGCGCGCTGCCGGCGAGCGCGCGGGCGATGGCCACACGCTGTTTCTGCCCGCCGCTCAACTCGCGCGGCAGGAAGTGCTGCCGGTCGCCGAGCCCCACCGCCTCGATGACGCGCTGCGCCTCGATGCGCGCGTCGCGCCCCTTCACGCCCTTCACATTCAACGCGTACTCGACGTTCTCGATCGCGGTGAGCGAGGGGAAGAGATTGAACTGCTGGAACACGAAGCCGAGCGAGCGCCGTCGCACCTCGGCGAGGCGCTTCGCGTCGACGGCCGCGCCCTCGATGACGACCTCGCCCTTCGTCGGCGTGAGGATGCAACCGAGGATGGAGAGGAACGTGGTCTTGCCGGATCCGGAGGGACCTTCGAGCGCGACGATCTCGCCGCGGTCGACGTCGAAGTCGATGCCGCGCAGCACGGGCACGACCTCGCGTCCTTCCTGAAAATGCTTCTCGATGCTTCGCGTGTGCAGGATTTTCATGGTTTATCTCTCATCAATCAGGGGATCCCGCGCTGAAGCGCGGGATGACACGTGGAGCAGCGTGTCATCCCGAGCCGCCGGAGCGCAGCGGAGGACGGTCGAGGGACCCCCTGCTGGAACGCGACGAGCGCGCCCGAGGCAGGGGATCCCTCGACTGCGCTCGGGATGACACGTCGGATGACACGTCGGATGACACGTTCAGTCATGTGCGGAACACCAGCGCCGGGTCGATCGACGCCACTTTGCGGAACGAGATCATCGCCGCGGTGAGACAGAGCACGACCGCACCGGCGAGCACCAGCGCGTAGAACTCCATCGGGATGATGAGCTTCAGGTCGATCTTCGCCATGACCGGCCGCAGCGCGAACGCCTGGAGCGCGCCGAGGGCGAAGCCGGCTACTGCCGCGATGGTGGCCTGCTTGCCGAGGATCGCGTAGATCTCGCCGTTGCCGCCGCCGATGGCCTTGACCGTGCCGAACTCGCGGATGTGCTCCATGGTCGACGTGTAGAGCGTCTGCGCGACGACCACGATGCCGACGAGGCATCCCAGGAAGACGGTGATGTACATGTTCAGGCCGAGGCCCGTGGAATCGATCCAGTACGAGCGGGAGCGCTTCGCCCACTCGGGGCGCGTGAAGACGTCGTTGTAGGGAAGGCGGCGCTGGATCTCCTTGCGCACCGCTTCGACGTCCGCACCCGGCGCGAGCTTGACGAGGATGTAGGTCGTATTGCCGCGCAGCTCTCCCTCGTTGATGCTCTGCGCGAGGCGATAGTCCATGAACGTGAGGGGCGTCGTGGTGAACGACTTCGCGTCCACGGTGCGGCCGATGATCTTCAGCCGCCGTCCCAGCACTTCGCGATGCTCGCCGACCGCGAACGCGCCCCAGCGCTTCTTCGCGGAGTCGTCGAGCACCATGTATGGCCCGCGGCGCAGGTCCGCCAGATTGCCTTCGGCCACGTTCTGCGGGAAGTTCCAGCGCTCGAAGTTCTCCAGCGCGTACACCTCCGTGCCTTCGACGGCGCCCGTCGGCAGGTTCACGTTCATGAACCAGACGATCAGGTTGTCGGCGCGCGCGATGCCGGGAATCGAGCGCACGCGCTTGAGATAGGTCTCGGGGAACGTGTGCGCGAAGTCGACGTTCGGCGTGTTGCGCGACGTCACCCAGAGGTCCGCGTCGATCTGGTCGATGGTCAGCGACGCGTTGTCCATCAAGCCGAGGAAGAGGCCGACCTGCACGAACACGAGGGTCACGGCGAAGGCGACGCCGGACACGGTAATGAAGAAGCGCAGCTTGTCGTGCAGCAGCGACTTCGTTGCGAGGTCGACGCTCATTGCATCACCCCGCGCTCGATCATGTCGATCACGCCCTCGGCCCGTTCGGCGATGGGCTTCCACTCCACCCACTCGTCGTTGCACTTCGCGATCTCGAGCGAGACCACGCCGTGAATGGCCGACCAGACCACCTGCGCGGCGAGATCGACGTTCGCGTACTCGTCGCGCAGGCGGCCGTGCGCCTTCACGTCGCCGATGATCGTTTTGAGGAACGCGTAGGCATCCTCTTCGGGGTTGCCCTTGTCGATGGTCTTGCTGCCGGGGTTCTTCGGGGTCATGAACATCAGCCGGTAGTGGCTGGGGTGCTTCAGGCCGAATTCGACGTAGAGGCGTCCGGCGGCGCGCAGGCGCTCGACGGGATCCGCGATCTGCGCGACGGTCTGGAAGTTCTGCGAGAAGGTGCGGAAGTCGCAGTCGCAGAGCTCGGCGAGCAGCGCGTCCTTGTCCCGGAAGTGAAAGTAGATCGCGGTGGGCGAGTACTCGATGCGGTCGGCGATCCGGCGCATGGTGACGGACTCGACCCCTTCGCTGACGAACAACTCGCGTGCGGCGTCGAGGATCCGGGTGCGGATCTCTTCGCGTTCTCGCTCTCGACGTTCCTTCGGTCCCAAAACGATCCTCCGTTACTTAACAGCGTTAAGTTAGGTTCGAGCGCTCGGGTTGTCAAGGGGTTGTTGTCGGTTGTCGGTTGTCAGTTGTCAGTGGCGGGTTGGCTAGCGGGACACGTCGCTTAAAGACAATAGCGGGATCGGTCGTCCAGACTCCCACAGATAACTGACAACCGACGACACAGCGCCGAGAGGCGCGTCAGTCGCTGAGCTTCTTCATCAGCTCATTGACCTCGTCGTAGACGGTTTGCATCGACGCCTCGATGGTCACGCTGGTGTCGTCGGGCAATTGCTCCGGCACCCGCAGCATGCCGAGGATCTCGTCAGTAGCAAAGAGGATATCGGCGAGCTTGTCGAGGACCCGCTCGGACATCGGGAGGTGGACAGCGGTGGTTGCGTCGAACTCGAATGGGAGTTTGTCGTTCACTCTGACTTAGGAGTGATTTATGTCCCGAAATCCCTACCCTCGAATGTGCAGGATCTTGCTGTTACGTTATTGTTACGAGGGTTTGGGCGCCGGACGTTCCAAAATGCGGCAAATGATTCGCCTGCTCCTGTCTCTGCTGATCGCCCTCCCGCTCGTTGCCCAACCGGCTTTCGACTCGTTCCGCCCCGAGGCGGTTCGTGCGCATCTGAAGTACCTGTCCAGCGATCTGTTGGAAGGCCGCGGTCCCGGCACGCGCGGCGACGCACTGACGACCGCGTATCTCGCGGCGCAGCTCGAGGCCGTGGGCGTGCAGCCCGCCGGCGACGACGGCACGTTCTTCCAGAAGGTCTCGCTCCTCGGCATCACCACGGTCGAGGAGAAGTCGCGCGTGGAGATCCGGAAGGGCGACGGCGTGGTTCTCGGTCCGCTCGCGTATCGCGATCAGTACGTAGGCGGCAATCAGACGCAGAAGGAGGCGGTGAGCCTCGACTCGGAGCTGGTCTTCGTGGGCCACGGCGTCGTTGCGCCCGAGTACAAGTGGGACGACTACAAAGGCGCGGACCTGAAGGGCAAGACGCTGGTGATGCTCGTCGACGATCCGCCAGCGAACGAGAAAGAGCCGGACCTCTTCCGCGGCCGCGCGCGCACGTACTACGGACGCTGGACGTACAAATACGAGATCGCCACCGCACGCGGGGCGGACGCTGTGCTGCTCATTCATACGAACGCGGCGGCGGGATACGGCTGGCAAGTCGTGCGGAACTCGTGGACGGGAGAGCAGTCGTACGTCAAGAACGCGCCGGGGCAGCACGCGCTCAGGTTCGCGGGCTGGATCTCGCAGGAGGTCGCTGCGCAGCTCTTCAAGACGGCCGGCCTCGATCTCGGCACGCTGACGAAATCCGCGGCGTCGCGCAGCTTCAAGCCGGTGCCGCTGGGGATGCGCTTCCGCGCGGACATCGCCAGCACGATGCGCCCGTTCGATACGGCCAACGTGGTCGGCAGGATCGAAGGCAGCGATCCGCAGTTGAAGAACGAGGGAGTTCTCTATTCTGCGCACCATGATCACATCGGCATCGGCACGCCGGACGACGATGACGCGACCGATACGATCTACAACGGTGCGATCGACAACGCGAGCGGCACGGCTACGATCCTGGAGGTGGCGCGCGTCTGGAGCGAGTCGAAGCAGCGTCCGAAACGCAGTCTCTACTTCGCCTTCGTCGCCGCCGAGGAGCAGGGTCTCCTCGGATCGGAGTACCTGGGCGAGCATCCGCCGATTCCGGCGGGCCGCATGGTCATGGGCATCAACATCGACGCGATCCAGCTCCTCGGGCCGGTCGGCAGCGTGACCATGATCGGCATCGACCGCACCACGTTCTTCCCGTCCGCGGAGAAGATCACGAAGGCGATGAACCTCATCATCGTGCCGGATCAGGCGCCGGAGCAGGGCTCGTACTACCGCTCCGACCACTTCAGCCTCGCCAAGGTCGGCGTGCCCGCGTTCTCGATCAAGCAGGGGAACGACGTCGTCGGCAAGCCGGCCGAGTGGGGCAAGACGAAGTCGCAGGAGTACCGCGAGAAGCACTATCACCAGGCCAGCGACGAATACGACCCGACGTGGGACTTCAGCGCGGCCACGCAGGTCGGCAAGCTCGCGCTGTGGCTCGGCCACGAGGCGGCGAACGCCGCGGAGAAGCCGATGTGGCTGAAGGGCGAGGAGTTCTACGACGTGACGGCCAAAGCGCGCGCGAAATGATGTTCAGTTAAGCGCGCCCCGCACGCGGCGCTTGCGCCGCGTGCATCGCCATCATCGCCGCTCCTTCGACCGGCGAGCGTTCTGGCGCCTGCAGCGTCGCGCCGGGAGCGTCGCGCTGCAGGCGAAGCCGCATCGGGTTGAGGAGCAGGTCGCCGGCGTGAAAGGCGCCGCCCACGAACGCGGCGGGGAACTCGGAGTCGGCCATGTGCAGCTTGCGGGCGATGGCGAGCACGCACTCGGCGAGCTCCGATCCCGCGCGGGCCAGGATGTCGCGGGCGATGTCGTCGCCGTTCTGCGCGGCCTCGATCACCAGCTTGCCGTAGCGGGCGATGTCGTCGACGTGTGTCGTCGTCGCGTAAACGAATTGCGGGAGATCGTCGGGGCTGCACATCTCGTATTCGGCGCAGAGCAGGTCGGTCATGCCCGTGGCGAAGCCGCGCCCGTCGTGCGCGCGCACGATCGCCGACAGCCCTTCGCGCGCGATCCAGAATCCGCTCCCTTCATCGCCGAGGGTCGGGCCCCAGCCGCCGGCGCGTACTTCGTGACCGGAGGAGTTGCGCCCGAACGCGACCGAGCCCGTCCCCGAGATCACGACGATGCCGGCGCCGAAACCGATCGCGCCGGTGAGCGCGATACGTGCGTCGGTGTCGACGATGAAGTTGCCGCGGGGGAAGAACACACGCAGCGCCTCGACGACCTTCTCGCGATGCGACGGGTGGTCGGAGCCGGCGATGCCGCAATACGCATATTCGACGTCCTTGATGGCGATGCCGGCTTCGACCAGGGCGATGTTGACCGCGCGCTCGACGTTGCGGGTGGCCTCCTCGATGCCGACACGGAGGTGATTGGATGCGCCCGCCAGACCGGAGCCCAGCTTATTGCCCTGCTCGTCTACGACGATGGCTGCGGTCTTCGAAGCGCCGCCGTCGACGCCGATGTAGTACGTCATGCGCGCTCTTGTATTGCAAATGCGCTGACAACCGCCAGACCGGCCCTCACTTTGCACAATAACTCTGGCGTGGAAGGAGAAACAATGAGACGTAACAAACAACTACTGACCATCGCCGTCATGGCCATCCTGGCGGTCGGGCTGCTCTCGACGGCAGCATGTAAGTCGAGCGGCATGGCCGTCACTTCGCGCGGCCAGCTTCTGAAGCTGAACATCACCCACCCCGATGACCTGCCTGAGAACGGCGTCGACAATCTGGACGTCGTCATGAGCAACCGCGGCGTGAACAACATTCAGGACGTGCTGCTCGAGGTCGAGCTGCCGCCGCAACTGGTCGTGCTCGACCAGACCAACGACAAGGGCGTGAACGTGCTCCACACGCCGGGCTCGAACATGTACCGCTTCACGTTCGGCAAGATCCAGCCGGCCGAGACCAGCACGGTCCGTTTCCGCGTCCGCACGGCGTTCGGCACGCTCTCCGAGACGGGCAGCCTGAAGGCGACCGCGTGGCAGGAAGGCCTCCCGGGCGACAAGCTGATCGAGACCGCGGTCATCAAGCTGCGCAGGTAGTCTTGAGTTGCTGGTTTTCCACCCGCCCGCACACCCGTTGCTGTGTTCAGGGCGCCGCACCGCAAGCAACACAGCAACGGGTGTGCGGGCAGGGGAGAACATAGCAACAGCGACGAAAGGAGCGAAATGCGTATCCAGGAAACCGATCGAATTCTCAAAGAAGCCCGCGTGGCCCGCAACGCTACGGCCTCGCAGGAGCAGCATCACGAGGGTGTCGTCTCGCGCGCGTGGCACGCGGTGACGAGGCTCTTCCGCAAAAGCTAACGCCGGAGGGGGCGGGCTCTAGCCCGCCTCCTCGTCTTCTTCGAAGATCACTTCGATCGGCGGCATTTTCGTCACCACCAGCACCCACCGCACGCGGAAGCGTTCGGCTTCCAGCACGCTGATGGCGAGCTCGCCCAGCTCCACCTTGTCGCCGGGCATCACCTCACGGCCGAGACGCGCCGCCACGTAGCCGCCCACCGTTTCCTCTTCCGGCTCCCCGAGGTCGATCTTCAGGCGATCGGCGAGATCCTCGATCAGATAGTCGCCGCGCACGCGATAGCGACCGTTGCCGAGCGGCTCGATCTCCGGCCGCTCCCGGTCGAACTCGTCCTGAATCTGCCCGAACAGCTCCTCGGTGATGTTCTCCAGCGACACGATCCCCGACGCGCCGCCGTACTCGTCGAGCACGATGGCCATGTGCGTCTTGCTCTCGATGAACTGCGACAGGAGCGACTCGACGGTCGAGTTCTCCGGGACGAACAGCACGTCGCGCTTCAGCTCCTGAAGGCTGCGTCCCGGCCCGCGCAGCAGCGCGAGCATCAGGTCTTTCACGTGAATGAGGCCGATCGTGTCGTCGAGGCTTCCGTGGCAGAGCGGATAGCGGGTGTGGCGCGTGGTACGGATGGTCTCCAGGTTCTCCTCGATGGTTTTGGCCGTGGAGAGGATGACCACGTCCGTGCGCGGGACCATGATCTGGCGCGCGGTGCGCTTCGAGAACTGGAAGACCCCTTCGATGATCTCCCGGTTTTCCTCGGACAGAATGCCCGCCTTCTCCGAGCTCTGGAGAATGAGGCGCAGCTCCTCCGAGGAGTGGGCAATCTCGGCGTGCTCGCCCGCGGGCTCGATCCCGATCGCCCGCAGGATCGCGCGCGACACGCCGTTGAGCAGCCAGATCGCGGGATAGGTGATGACGTAGAACGCGTGCAGCAGATGCGCGGTCCAGAGCGTCGTTCCGACCGGTTTCTGAATGGCGATCGACTTCGGCGCGAGCTCGCCCAGGACGATGTGGAGGATGGAGATGATGACGAAGGCCACCGTCGCCGAGATCGTCCGCGCCGCCGCCTCGGGGATGTTGAAGCGCGTGAAGAGCGGCTGGATGAGATGGTGGAACGCCGGCTCACCGATCCAGCCGAGGGCGAGGGAGGCCAGGGTGATGCCGAGCTGGGTGGCGGATAGGTAGGCGTCGAGATGGCGGATCAGCTTCTTCGCCATCTTCGCGCGCGCAGAGCCCTGCTCGGCGAGCTCGGTGATCTGCGTCGAGCGAACCTTGACGATCGCGAACTCGGCGGCCACGAAGAAGCCGTTGGCGAGCACGAACAGGAAGGCGAAGAAAAGTAGCCAGGCGTCCATCTGTCTTCTTCGCAGTCAGCCCCGAGCGAAGTCGAGGGGCCAGCTTAGCCTAACGGCGCCGTTGGTTGAGCGCATGGTGAGCCTACGTCGGCCCCTCGACTTCGCTCGGGGCTGTGAGGGATCCGAGGTCACGCCAGAAACGCGGGTACGACTTCGTCACCACCTGCTCCTTCGCGATGGTGACGTTGCCGCGCGCGAGGCCGGCGATGGCGAAGGCCATGGCAATGCGGTGATCGTTGTGCGTCTCGACCGTCGCGGGTGCTTCGCTCCAGCCGGGATGGATGAGCAGTCCATCGGCGCGCTCCTCGACGGTGGCGCCGAGGGTGCGCAGCTCGGAGGCCACGGTGGCGATGCGATCCGACTCTTTCACGCGCAGGTTGGCGACGTTCACGATCTCGACGGGGGATGAGGCCAGCGGCGCGATCGCGGCGAGGGTCGGTACGATGTCAGGCGTCGCGTTGCAGTCGAACATGCCGCCGGCGAGGCGCTCGGTGCCGGTGACGGCTATCTCCTCGTTGCTGACGTCGACGCGGCAACCCATCGCGTTCAGGATGTCGAGGAAACCGGCGTCACCCTGCGCCGTCGGAATGGCCAGTCCGCGCACGCGCATGGTGCCGCGCGTAGCCGCGGCGGCGGCGAACCAGTACGACGCCGACGAGTAGTCGCCCTCGACGGTGTACTCCTCGCGCTCGAGGTTCCCCGCGCGCACCTTGATCACGTGGCCGTCGCGCGTGACGTTCGCGCCGAAGGCCTGAAGGATGTCGGCGGTGATGTCGATGTACGGCGCGGAAGCCTGCGCGGAGATCCGCAGCGTAATGCCGTCGGGGAGCGTCGCGCCGCCGAGCATCAGCGCGGACACGAACTGGCTGGAGGTCTCCGCGGAGATGGTGACGTCGAAGCCTCCGCGCATCCGTTTGCCGCGAATGCGGAGCGGCGGATAGCCCTCCTTGTCGGCGTACTCGACCTCCGCGTCGATGGAGGCCAGCACGTCGACCAGGTCGCCGATGGGGCGCTCACGCATGCGCTCTTCGCCGTCGAGGATGAAGCGTCCCGGCGTGAACGCCAGCCAGCCCGTGAGAAAGCGCATGGCCGTGCCGGCGTTGCCGATGAAGATCGGGACTTCGTTGGCCGACATCGTCCGCCGCGGCCCGATGTACACCTCGCGCTGAATCGAGCCGGAGACGTCGAAGCCGAGCGCGCGAATGGCTTCGAGCGCGTAGCGCGTGTCATCGGCATCGAGACAGTTGCGCACCGTGGTCGTGCCGCGGGACATCGCTGCAAGCAAGAGCGCGCGGACGCTGTACGACTTGGAAGGAGGTGCGGTGACGGTGGCGTCGAGTGGGCCCGTTTTCGCGATGACACGGGTCAAAACGTCAGCTCCAGCCCGTCCCAGCCCAGACGGACGTTCGGCGGAAGCGTGGCCTCGACCGTCTCGTGGTCGACCTCGTGCGTGAGGTGAATGAGGTACGTCATCCGCGCGCCGATTTTCTGCGCGACCTCCACCGCCTCGCCGATCGTGAAGTGCGTGGGATGGGAGGGCGCGGGACGCAGTCCGTCCAGGGCGAGCACTTCCACGCCCTCGAGCAGCCGCATCGTCGCGTCGGGGATGCCGTTCGTGTCGGTAATGTATGCGAACGGGCCGATCCGGAACCCGAGGATCGTCCAGTCGCCGTGGTCGACAGGCAGGGGCACGATCTCGAAGCCCTCCCCGTCGAACGCCTCCTCGACCTCCATCAGCTCGAGTTGCGGCTTGCCCCCGCCCAGTTGCGAGCTTTCCCAGATGTAGCTGAACGCGCGGCGCACGGCCTTCGCCGTCGACGGGCTCGCGTACGCGCGGATGGACTGCCGCTGCCGGAAGTTGAACGGGCGGATGTCGTCCAGCCCCATCAGGTGATCGGAGTGCGAGTGCGTAAAGAGCACGAAGTCGAGCCGGGGGATGGGATGCCGCAGGAGTTGCTGGCGTAGGTCGGGCGTCGTGTCGATGAGGAAGTGCTTACCGTCCTTCTCGATGTGCACGGACTGCCGCAGCCGCTCGTTGCGCGGATCGCGCGACGTGCAGACCGCGCAGCGGCAGCCGACGACGGGAACGCCGGTGGAAGTTCCCGTCCCGAGGAAGGTCACGCGCATTGACTACACCACCACGAACTGCGACTCGCCCGTGCGCGGATCGATCATCAGCGCCTCGCCCGACTCGTACCAGGGTGGCAGCACGGTCACGGTGGAGCGGCCGGGGAGGATCATCTTCGCGTGGAAGTGGCCGAATACGACGTCCGTGAAGCCCTCGCGGTAGCGTTTCTTGCCGTACGCCTCCATCAGCTCGACGGGGATCCGCGTCTTGTGCTTGAAGTTCGATCTCGCGAGCTTGCGCTCCATGTCGTCGACGAACCGCCGGGCCATGCGGCTGGGGATCATCGTCACGCCGAACTTCGTCAGGGGGTTCTTCGACGCGTGGCGCCAGAAACGGTACTTCCAGTCGCGGTCGTTGATCATGTCGCCGTGGATGATGAGGTACTTCTTCGTCCCCGCCGGCACCGCGTACTCGATGGCCACGTCCGTGACCACGTCCTCGACGAACGAGTTTTTCAGAAAGAAGTCGCGGTTGCCCTCGACGTAGTGGATGCCGATGCCGGAGTCGCGCAGCTCGCCGAACTTCGCCATCACCCGGTCCACCGACGCCGTGCGGAACTTGTCGTGCGCGATGAGGTAGTGAAAGAGGTCGCCGTTCAGGTAGAGCGCCTTCGGCTTCAGCGCGGCCAGCCGATCCAGCCACGCATTGACCGGTTTCTCCGCACCCTCGGTCAGACCGATGTGCGAGTCACCGATGACGAAGATGTTGCCGTTGCCGTTCAACCTTCGAGCTCCTCGAGCACGCTCTCGAACACGGCGTACTCCTCTTTCCCGAACAGGCAGAAGATGACCCGCTGCAGTGATCGTGCACGGGTGCGGAAATCGAGGGCCGCGCGCAGCATCACTCGCGCGCAGCGCTCGGTCGTGAACCCGAGGGAGCGCTTGCCGAGGACGGGAAGGCCGATGGTGGCGACAGCCAGCTCGTCGGCGCGCTCCAGGGCGTCGCGCGTGGACTCGCGAAGCTTCAGGTCCGCGTTCTCGTCCTCGCCCCGCGGCACCGGGACCTCGATGACGAAACGCGCCAGGAGGTTGCCCCCGGTCATCACGACCGCCCGCCCGTTCTGCGACAACGCCTCGGGATCCGGCGACGCCATGGCGTCGACTTTGAGCGAGGTGATGTCGGCGCGAATGAGTTGGATCTGCATCAGAGCGCCGTTCTCAGGTTGGTGCGCGGACTCTCGACGTACGCGGCCTCGATCTTCTCGACCGCGTCTTCCGGCGCCGAGGGCGGAATCACGATCTGGATGCGGACGTAGTGATCGCCCGCGCTGTCCTTCTTCTTCACGCCCTTGCCGGAGAGGCGCATCGTGCGTCCGGCCTGCGTGCCCGCGGGGATGCGAATGCGCGAAGGGCCGTGGATCGTCGGCGCCTCCACTTCCGCACCGCGGATTGCCTCGCCGACGGTGATCGGCAGATCGACGTAGATGTCGTCGCCGCGCCGCTCGAAGAACGGATGCGGGCGGACGTGCACGGTGAGCTGGATCGAAGGCTGTCCCCTGCGCGGCACGCGGATTTTCTGCCCGTCGCGGATGCCCTCGGGGATCTTTACCTTGATCGAGTCGCCGTTGACGCTGAGTGCCATGGTCGTGCCGCGGATGGCGTCGCGAAAGTCGATCGTGACCTCGGCCTGCAGCTCCGGCTCGGGGGCGGACTCGAATCCGCCGCGGCCTCCGCCGGTGCCGAACAGATCGCCGAAGATGTCCGTGAAGTCGATCGTCGTGCTGTTGCCGCGCGTGCTGGTGCGACGTCCTCGCGCGCCGCCGCGGGCGCCCATGAACTCCGAGAAGTCGAAGCCGGCGAAGGGGTTCGCGCCGCCCGGGCCGAACGCCTCGCGCCCGAGACGGTCGTACTGCGCGCGCTTGTCCTTGTCCGAGAGGACGGCGTAGGCCTCGGAGATTTCCTTGAAGCGATTCTCCGCTTCCTTGTTGCCTTTGTTCTTGTCGGGGTGGTACTTCTTGGCCAGGTCGCGATAGGCCTTCTTGAGCTCTCCCTCGGAGGCGGTTTTCTTCACGCCGAGGATCTCGTAGTAGTCCTTCTCCGCCATGTCGGGCGCAGTATAAGACCGCGCCTTGCGCACGCTGCAAATCTTGGAAAGAATCTCGCACCTCAGCGAATGCACATGTACGGATCACTTGCCCGGCGCAACGTTCTGACCATGATCCTTGCCGGAGGGCAGGGCGAGCGGCTCTTCCCGCTCACGAAGGACCGGGCCAAGCCGGCCGTTCCTTTCGGCGGCCGCTATCGGATCATCGACTTCGTCATCAACAACTTCATCAACTCCGGCTTCTTCAAGATCAAGATCCTCACGCAGTTCAAATCGAACTCGCTGATCGAGCACATCACCCGCACGTGGCGCCTGGTGCCGGAGATCGGCCAGTACGTCGACGTCGTGCCGGCGCAGATGCGGCGGGGCCCGTTCTGGTTCCGCGGCACGGCCGACGCGGTCTTCCAGAACCTCGAGCTGATCTTCGACGAGCGGCCCGAGTACGTGTGCGTCTTCGGCGGCGATCACATCTACAAGATGGATGTGAACCAGATGCTGCAGGACCACATCAACAACGATGCGGACCTGACCATCGCCACGATCCCGGTGCCCGTAGCCGAGGCCGACCAGTTCGGCGTAGTCGAGATCGACGACGACTATCGAGTCACCGGATTCGTGGAGAAGCCCAAGCAGGGCGCGAAGACGATGCCCGACCGGCCGGACATGATCCTGGCCTCGATGGGCAACTACATATTCAAGGCGAACGTCATGATCGACGTGCTGCAGCGCAACGCGCTGCGCAACGCCGGCGTGGACTTCGGCAAGGAGATCATCCCGGAGATGTACCCGCGGATGAAGGTGTACGCGTATGACTTCGCCACGAACTTCATCCCCGGCGAGGATGCCATCAACCAGGGGTACTGGCGGGACGTGGGCACGATCGACTCGTACTTTGCGGCGGCTCTGGACCTGGTCGCGGTGACGCCGCTGTTCAACCTTTACAACCCGATGTGGCCCGTCGTCTCGGCGCCGCTGCATCAGCCGCCGGCGAAGTTCGTCTTCGCCGACTCGAAGTCGCAGCGCATCGGCATCGCCACGGACTCGCTCGTGTCGGACGGCTCGATCATCTCCGGCGGCACCATCAATCGCTGTGTGCTCAGTCCGCGTGTGCGCATCAACTCGTACGCCGACGTGGACGAATGCATCCTCATGGACGGCGTCGAAGTGGGACGCCACTGCAAGGTGCGGCGCGCGATCATCGACAAGGGCGTGAAGATCCCGCCCGGCACGACCATCGGCTACGACCTCGAGTACGACCGCCAGCGCTTCACGGTCACCGACTCGGGATTGGTGGTGGTGCCGAAGGGTGCGGTCATCGAAGAAAGAGTGACGGCTTGAGCAACGGAAAGACACGCTTCGACGGACGCGCCGCGGACGAGCTTCGGCCGGTCGCGATCCGCCCCAACTTCATCAAGCACGCGGAAGGCTCGGTCCTCATCGAGGTCGGGGACACCCGCGTCTGCTGCACCGCCTCGGTGCAGGAGAAAGTGCCGCCGTTCCTTTATCGCACCGGCAAGGGCTGGGTGACCGCGGAGTACGGGATGCTCCCGCGTGCGACAACCGAGCGCGTGGAGCGCGAGGCCGCCAAAGGAAAACAGGGCGGCCGGACGATGGAGATCCAGCGTCTCATCGGCCGCGCGCTGCGGGCCGCGGTCAATCAGGAGAAGATGGGCGAGCGCACGGTCTGGCTGGACTGCGACGTCATTCAGGCCGACGGTGGCACGCGCACGGCGTCGATCACCGGCGCGTACTGTGCGCTCGTGCTGGCGCTGTCCAACCTCTACACGAACGGCACGATGGCCAACTGGCCGGTGGTCGACTTCGTCGCGGCGATCTCCGTGGGCATCGTCGGCGGCATCCCGGTTCTCGACCTCAACTACGTCGAGGATTCGAAGGCGGGCGTCGATATGAACGTGGTGGCGACGGACAAGGGCCGCTTCATCGAGCTGCAGGGCACCGCCGAAGGCGCGAGCTTCAGCGAGGAAGAGATGCAGTCGATGATGAACCTCGCGAAGAGCGGCATCGCCCAGCTCATCGAGAAACAGCGCGAGGTGCTCGCGCCGGCGCTGGCGCGCGTGGATAGTTTCTCGCGCGAGCGCCTCACGCGGAAGTTTCGCTAGAACCCATTCGTCCCATTCGTCCCATAAGTCCTATGAGTCCCAGCACGAGCACGCCCAGTGCGGCGAGCGCACACCCCACCCACCACGTCCAGGGCGAGTAGTAAATGCGCACGTCCGAGGTGCCCGGCGGCACCGCGAACCCGATAAACGCACCGTTCACGCGGATCGGCTCGATCGACTTGCCGTCGCGCACCACCCTCCATCCGGGCCAGGACGGGATGCTGCTGACGATCAGTGACCAGCGCGGCGCGGTGGCGGTGATGCGGTACGACGTCGGGTCGGCTTCCACGATCCGCGCGACGGCGGCCGGTGCGTTGGGCGGGCGGGGCTTGAAGAAATCGGCGTCCTGCTGCGGCGCTTCGAGGTCGAGCCGCTCCAGCAGGGCCGTGTTTGCCCAGTCGGTGTGCTCGCGGAGCTTCTGATAGAAGAGGTGATCGCGGAATTCGAGGATCACGTTGCGGACCGCGAAGAAGCGCGGCAGCACGCGCTGGTTCTCGTAGATCTTTCCGTCGATGCCGTCGTAGACCCTCTTCCACCGTTCGGCGTCGGGTGCGGGGAGGTACGGATCGACGAGGAGATAGCGCGCGTTGAGAAAGTCGAGCGCCGAGGCCTCCACATTCTCGAACCACGGGTGATAGTGCTCGGCGCCGGTCTTCAGATCCGCGGTCATGACCATGAAGCCCATGTAGCGGTCGAAGGCCATCGGGTCGTGGGCACGCACCTCCTCGAAGCCGAACATCGCGTTGACGTTCGGATAGAGAACGGCGGAGCTGCCGATGATGCGGAACGTGTTGGGTGGCTGCGAGTCGCGCAGCTTCTCCAGTTCCGCGATGAGCGGCGTCTTCGGATACATCATCCGGCCGGGGAACGGCGGGTTCCATCCCCGCGTGACGCTCCACAGCTCCACGATGACGGCCACGAGCAGCGCCATGACCGCCCACTTGCGAAAGCGCGTGAGCAGTGTCACCAGCACGGCCAGGATCAGCACGGCCACACTGCGCGCGGAGGTGAGCAACGCGGTCACGCGCGCGGCGTCGCTCGGGAACTCCTTGAGCGTGAACAACGCGAGCAGCATCGCCGCGACGACGGTCACGCCGACGAGCATGGGTGTGCGGTCGCGCTGCGTGACATCGATCGCCGCGGCGGCCAGGATCCCCATCAGCAGCACGAACAGCAATCGGAAGCGCGCGTGCGCGACGACGGGCAACACCGCGTGGATGGCGTCACCGATCAGTGGCCAGCCGTTGATGACCCCGAAGACGATCACGGTGGCGAGGACGAAGAAGAATTCGATGGAGCGCCACGCGCGGCGCCGGATCACGTGCACCAGCAACGCGAAGAACGCGGCGATACCGAGGACGCCGGCGAACCCGCCCACCGGCTCGGCGACGGCCGGCCCCCACGCCTCTTCGAACGGCACCCGTCCGAAGAAATGCGCCTGGAAGAGCACGATCATGCAGTTGATGTCGGTGTACGGGAGCGTCTCCCGCTCGAGCGGCGACACCTGCAGCTCACCGTAGCGCATCGACTTCGGCAGCGCCTCGAGGAACGGCACGAGGAACGGCGCGGAGAGCAGCGCGGCCACGGTCATCGCGCCGCCGAGGGTGAGGAAGAGACGCCACGTTGCGCGCTTCTCCACGAAGACGATCCAGATCACGTAGAGCAGCGAGAGAAAGAAGATGTGCGACGCCGTCTCCGGATGGCCCCCGAACAGGATGGCCGTCCAGATCAGGGCCGCTGCCACCAGCAGTTTATGCCGCGCGAAGACGCGGCATCTCGGGTGCCCCGGCGCCGACGCAGCCACGTGCGTTTCCGGAGGCACCGGAGATCCCGCGTCTGCGCGCGGGATAAAGTAAGTGTCCGCGATCCGATCCACGAGCCAGAGGATCACCGGCAGAAAACAGGCCGTGGTGATGTGCGGGAAGTGCAGCCAACTGTGCAGGAATCCGCTGAAGCCGAAGATCGTCGCGCCGGTCACGCTCGCGAGCTCCGAGTAGCCGCGCCCGCGCAGGAACAGGAACGCGAACGTGAGCGCGATCAGGATCTTCGCCGCCGCCTCCCCGGCCATGAACCGGTTCGCCGGGAGCGGCAGCATCAGCAGCCGGATCGGTGAGAGCGCCTGACTCTGTCCGTTCGCGAGCAGCGGATAGCCCGAGCCGTTGAGGTGGTTCCACAGCGGCACGCGCAGCGATTTCCAGCTCTCCCGCACCTGATGTCCCCACGGCGTGTGCTGCAGCGGGATGTCGTTCATCTCGCCGTTGATCGACTCGTGTGTGCGGGTCATGAAGTGCCACGGCGGGAGCGTGTTCAGGAAGTCGTCCTGCGCGGCGACGTAGTCCTGCGTCAGCGGCTGGAAGAAGAAGAGGAGGACCAGGGCGAAGAAGAAAAGTGCGATCCGGCGCGACAGATCCACGCCCTTGCGGCGCAGCAGGAAGACGCCCGCAACGTACAGCGCACCGACCCAGATCCACGTCCAGTTCATCTGCGACGCACACCATACGCGACGAGCGCGGCCAGCGTCGCTGCGGCGATGATCGCGCCGAGGCGGAAGGTCCAGGGGTCGTACCAGACCCGTACGTCGACCTCACCGGGCGGCACGGCGAATCCGAGGAAGGCGCCGTTGACGCGGATCGGATCGACCCGGATGCCGTTGCGCGACACTTTCCACCCCGGCCACCACGGCACGCTGCTGACGATGAGCGACCAGCGAGGCGCCGTCACGTGCAGGCGGTAGTCGGTCGGCGTGCCCTGGACGATCGCCGCCTTCGCCGGCGGCGCGTTCGGGGGCCGCGGCTTGAAGAAGTCGTCGTGCATCTGCGGCACTTCGACGTCCAGTTTCTCGAGGAGGGCCATGTCTTTCCACGACAGGTCGCGCAGGCGCTGCGCGAACACGGCGTCGCGGAACTCGATGACCACGTTCGGTACGGCGAAGAAGCGCGGCAGCACTTCCTCGTTCTCGAACAGCGTGCCGTCGTCCCCGTCGTAGATCTTGCGGAAGCCCCACGGCAGCTCGCCGCGCGCCGACGTGAGCACGTAGCGCACGTTGAGGTAGTCGACGAGCGGGTGCTCCCAATTCGTCCACGGTGCGAAGTATTCGGTAGGGTCGTAGCCCGTCGCGTGGGACAGCAGGGCGACGTAGCGGCCCGGCGTCATCGGATCGTGCGCACGCACGTCCTCGTACCCGTAGACGGCGGAGACGTTCGGGAAGAACGTCGCCGCGTTGCCGACGATGCGGAACGGCTCCTTCTGCGTCTTCGCTGCGTCTTCGAGCGCGCGGAGCATCGGCGTCTTCGGGTACATCCAGTCTTTCGAGACGACCGGGTTCCAGCCGCGCGTGTTCGCGAACAGCTCGATGGCGATCGCCGCGAGGAGTAGTGGAGCGGCGGGCTTCAGCCCGCCGAAGGAAGCCGGCGGGCTGAAGCCCGCCGCTCCACAGGCCACGACCAGCACCACGACGCTGGGCAGCATCGCCACCGCGCCGAGCTCATGGCGCATCGCAACGTACGCGATCAGCATCAGCACGCCCGCACCAGCGACACCCGCGTACAGCTCGCGTTTGCGAACGACGTCGATCGCCGCGGCGGTGAGCATTGCCAGCACGAGCACGAGCAGCAGTCGCACGCGCGCGTTGGCGGCGAGGCTGAAGAGGAGGTGGAACGCGTCGCCGATCAGCGGCCAGTCGAGGATGATCCCCACACACAACAGCGCCGCAAGGACGAAGAAGGTCTCCCGCGAGCGCCACTTCTTCGTCGCGATGACGTGCATCGCGACCGCGATCCACGCCGCCACCCCGAAGATCCCCGCGAAACCCGATACCGCCTCGGCGTGCCCCGCCGGCGGAAACCGCGGCGACACGAGCAGCGCCTTGCCCGCGGCATCGGTGTGCGGCACCTCGTCAGTCTCGACGCGTCCTTCGAGCTCCTGGAAGCGCTTCGACTTCGTCACCGCCTCGGCGAACGGCGCGAGGAACGGCGCGGCGAGGAGGACCGTCACGACCGCGGCCCCGCCGATGGCCGCGAAAACGCGTGGCGAGCAGCGCTCCGCGAGCACGAGCCACAGCACGTACAGCGTTGCCAGGAAGGCGGTGTGGGAGACGGTCTCCGGATGCCCGCCGAAGAGCATCACCGCGCCAATGACGGCCAGGAAGACGAAGCGCCCATACGTCACGCGCTCGGCGAGCAGGTCGAGCGCGAGAAACACGGCCGGGACGAAGCAGGCTGTCGTGATCAGCGGGAAGTGCAGCCAGACGATGATGAACGTCGAGAATCCGAAGGCCACGGCGCCGCAGACGCTGGCCAGCTCCGAGTAGCGCCGCCGGCACCAGAGGTACATGAAAGTGAGCGCGAGCAGGACCTTCATCGCCGCCTCGAACGACATCGCGTGCGCGAGCGAGAGCGGCAATCCGAGGATGCGCAGCGGCGAGAGCGCGGAGCTCTGCGCGGAGGCCAGCAGCGGGTAGCCGCCCGCGGAGTACTGGTTCCACAGCGGCGGCCGCAGCGAGCGCCATCCCTCGCGCACCTGATGCGCCCACGGCACGATCTGCAGCGCGAGGTCGTTCAGTTGCGGGTTGCCGGCGTGATGGTCTTTGACCGTGTACTCCCACGGCGGGAGCGTGCCGAGGTAGTCGACGGAGGTGTTGACGGCGTCCTGGGTGAGGATCGGATAGAAGAAGACGAAGACGAGCAGATAGAAGAAAACGGCGACGCGCCGCGGCAGGTCGACGCCCCGCCTCCGCGCCAGCCAGACCCCGGCCGCGTACACGATCCCTGTGACGAGCCAGGTCGGGTTGGGCACGGCGGCGGATGATAACGTCGCCAGTCGTAAAGTCTCAAAGTCTCAAAGTCTCAAAGGAGCACCGCTTCGAACATCTTTGCGACTCTGAGACTTTGCGACTTTGCGACTCGCACCGCCATGAACTTCGCCTGGCTCCTGGTCCTAACGATCTACGCAACCTGCGCCTTCGCCGCGAGGAAGCACCTCCCCCGCGCCGTCGCGCTCCTCTTTGCGGTCCTGGTGGCGGTCTTCCTCTGGCGGCCGCTCACGCAGCCGGTGACCATCGTGCCGGTCGACGTGTTGAAGCTGCTGCCGCCGTGGTCGGAGCTGCGTGCGCCCGGGCGGGCGCCGGTCACAAAGTACGACGTCTCGAATCTGAACCTGCACGATCTGCCGATGCAGGTCGTGCCGTGGATGCATCAGGTCCGCGAATCGTGGCGGGCCGGGCGTGTGCCGCTGTGGAACGACGCCGCGGGTTGCGGCTATCCGCTCATGGCGAACGGGCAGTCGACGCCGTTTTCGCCGTTCGTGCTGGTCACCCTGCCGCTGCCGCTCGACTACGCGATCTCCGCGCAGGCCGCGCTGAAGCTGCTGCTCGCGCTCGTCCTCACCTTTCTCTATTGCCGGCGACGCTGGTCCGTTCTCCCGTCGACGATTGCTGCCCTCGCCTTCGGCTTCTCGTCGTGGATGATCACCTGGCTGCAGTTCCCCATCGCCACCGCGGCGGCGTTCCTTCCCGGCGTGCTGATGGCGATCGAGGACCTGCTCGAAGGCCGGCGCTTCACGCTGCCCGTCGTCTTCTTTGTGCTGACCGTTCTGTCGGGCCATCCGGAGACCGTCTTCAACGTCGGTCTCATGGCCGCGGCGTACGGGCTCTGGATCGCGCGCAGCGTACGCGGCCTGCTGCGCGTCGCCGGGGCGAGTCTCGTCGCGGCCTGCATCTGCTCGCCATTCCTCGTGCCGTTCTTCGAGCTGATGACCCGCTCGCAGCGCTTTGCGGAGATCCGCACCTGGGCCGAGGGCGTGCCGTTTTCCGATCGCGCTTCGGCGGCGCTGCTGCTGCAACCGCGCTTCTTCGGGCATCTTCCGATCGAGCGGCCGTGGGGACCGACGACGCTCGAGTCGATCTGCGGCTTCGCCGGCGTGCTCGCCATCGCCGCGGTGCTGGCTACAGCGGTCATCGTCCTCCGCACCCGCGCCTGGCGCAGCGTCGAGACGCTCTTCGTCCTCGGCGCAATCATTTCGCTGGGCGTCGTCCTCGCGTGGCCCGGGATCACCCAGGTCTTCGACGCCGTCGCCGGCTTCGCCCCGGCCATGCGCATGCGCATCGGCATCTGCTGGTTCGGCGCGGTCCTGATCGCACCCGTCCTCGATCACAAGTCGCGCATCCCGCTCCTCCTCGGCGCGCTCGGAGCGGCGTTGCTCATGCTCTTCTTCCTGCGCACCACCCCGTTCCCGACCGCCTCCCATCACGCCTCGGCGGTCCTGTCGCTGCTGCCGGGCATGTGCGTGCTGCTCGCGCTCCTCCATCGCCGGATGATCGTCGCCGCGGGCGCGCTGACCGTCGTCGAGCTGTGGCTGACGATGGCGCACTGGAACCGCGCACAGCCCGCGCGCAGTCTGGAGACGCCGCTCATCGCGAAACTGAAGACGCTCGACGGCCGGATCGTCGGCATCGGCGGCCAGATGTATCCGAACGTCGGCGCGTTCTGGGGCCTGGAGGACGTGCGCGTGCACGATCCGATGGCGTGGAATCGATATGTCTCCTACCTCGAGCAGCACGCCGGCTGGAACCGCGCCGACTACTACGCCAAGTGGACCGATCCGGGCTCGCCGCTCCTCGATCGTCTGGGCGTGCGCTGGGTCGTCAGCGACCGCGAGCTGCCCGGCCGGACGCCGGTTTACGCGGGCCGCGATGGGTTCATCTACGCGAACCCGTCAGCGAAGCCGCTGTTTTTCTCCGACAGCGTGAAGGTCTCCGTCGACGGCTATCGAGTGCGCGTGACCGCGACGCAGCACGCGCTGGTGAAGAGCAGCGTCGCCGCGTTTCCGGGCTGGCGCGCGCGCGTCCCGCTGTTCGAGGCCGACGGCCCGTTCCTCGCGTTCATGGTGCCGCCGGGCGAGCACACGATCGAGGTCGAGTACCGTCCGCGGTCGTTCTACCTGTCGCTCATCGTTGCAGCGATTGCCACAGCCGCCTTGCTCGTGCGAATGCGTCGGCGTCGCGCCCTTCGATGATCGCCCGCACGAGATCCGCGATCGCCTCCGCGTGCGGCGCGAGGTTGTCGCGGTTCGCAGCCAGCACGGAATGCCACATCGCGCCGTCGCTGGCGGCGAGGCGAAACGAGCGCAGTCCTTCCCCGGCGAAGGCCTCGACGTTCTTGTCGCCGAGGTAGGCGAAGAGGGCGGTGGAGAGCACCTGGGGAAGGTGGCTCACCAGCGCCATGGCCGCGTCATGCTCCTGTGCGTCGATGTAAACCGGAACCGCACCACAGTCGCGCACGAGCTCTTCGACGAGCGGGTGCTCACGCGCGAGAAACCAGCGCACGCCTTCGAGTTTCGCGTGATGGGCATTCGCCAGCCCGCCTTCATGCCAGCCAGCCATCGGGTGGCCGGCAATGACGTTCTCGCGATCGAGCGGCGCCATCACGCTGCAAACGGTGGTGATAGGTCCCATACGTCCCATAGGTCCTATAAGTCCCACAGCCACATCCACGGCCGTCGCCACAACCGTGATGTCCTGCGAGCCATCCGCGGCACCATCCGCCGCCCCCGCCCGCACCGCCTCCTCGAGCGAGATGTGCGGGTCGGTGTACGAGACGCGCCATCCGGCTCGTCGCAGGGCCATCCCAACGGCGCCGCCGATGAGACCGAGGCCTGCGACGAGCGCGGTGCGCATCGTCAGCGCGCCATGAGGATGAGCGTGCGGTCGACGGTCGTCGACGAGGTCACGTCAAAGTACGGGCGCTGCACCGTCACGCGGGGACGGTTTGGGCGCGGCAGGATGTCGGCGGCGCGGTACTGCCCCTGGGCCTTGGTGATGTCCGTGGGCATGTTCATCTTCCTGAGCAGCTCTTCGATGCCCTTCGCGTCGGCCTGCAGATCGCCGGTGCGGTAGTACGCGGGCGGCTTGGCGGCGCTGAGGTTGTTGGTCATGTCCGGCGCGACTTCCTTGTACCCGTACTCCTTCGCGTAGAACTCGGCCACCTGCTCCACCGGCGCGTCGGTGTCGTACACGGCGATGGGCGGCGGCTCATTTGCGGGGGAGACGGTCTTGTGCGCGTTCTTGAAGCTCTCCGTGAGCTGCCCCAGGTAGCGCGAGCCCGGGTAGACGACGAAGCTGAATGCCTCGGGCTCCGCGAGCTCCTCCTTCCCTTTGCATCCCGCGAAAATCGCGGTCAGGACGAGCAGTGCGGCGAGCAGAATTCGTTTATGCGATGACAACTGGTGGATCCTCCGGATTCGAATTGCGGCGCGAATTATACGGAGCGCGCCCTCTCCACGTCGGTTTTAGAGGTTGAGGTACTGCTGAACGGTGCGGCCGACCACCTGCTCGAAGCGCTGCGCGTAGGACTGGATTGCCCCGGCCGGCTCATCGAGAAAGAGGCGCTCCACGCGGAAGAGCGGGGCAAACATCGTGATCATCTCGATCTCCGCCTCCTCGCCCCGCGCGATCTGGTGGATCCAGTCCTCGAACGAGTCGAGGTTGATCGCGCGCAGGGTCACCCCCGCCGCCGAGAGGGCGAGCAGGATGCCGAAGAATTTCTCTTTCGGGTTGACCAGGTTCACGAGAACCAGCGCGTTCGGCGAGAAACCTTCGATCATTTGATCTTTTCAGACAATTCAATGAGCACGCCGTTTCCGGCCGACGGATGCAGGAACGCCACCCGGCAGCCGTGCGCTCCGGGCACGGGCGACTCGTTCACGAGCCGATAGCCCTCCGCTTTCAGTCGCTCGAGATGGGCTTCGATGTCGTCCACGCGCAGGCAGATGTGGTGGATGCCTTCGCCGCGCTTTTCGATGAACTTCGCGATCGCCGAGTCCGCGCTGGTCGGCTCGAGCAGCTCCAGGTGGCTGTCGCCCACGGACAGGAACGCGGTGTTCACTTTCTGCGTGGGCACGTGCTCGGTGTGCTCGATCTTCAGTCCCAGCACTTCATAGATCTTCGCGGCATCGAGCGACTTCACCGCGATGCCGATGTGGTCCAATCTCGTCATTCCATTCCTCGAGTTGCTGGTTGCTGGTTGCTGGTTCAGGGCGCTGCATAGCAAGCAACCAGCAACATAGCAACCAGCAACTAAACGCCCTTCACGTCAGCGCCCCAGATGTGTTTGTGGAGTTGCGTCTGCAGCCGCGCCGGGATGCGGTCCGCGAGCATCCACTCCGCGAGCGCCTTCATGTCCATTCTCCCCCACACAGGCGAGAAGAGGACGGTGTGCTGCTCGAGCCTCTTTTCCTCGATGACGCGTTTCGCGTACTCGTAGTCGCCGCGATCGGCGATGACGAACTTCACCTCGTCGTGCCGCGGCTGGAGCCGATCGAGGTTCTCCCAGCGATTCTTCGCCTCTTCGCCGGACCCGGGACACTTGACGTCGAGAATGATCTTCGCCCGCTTGTCGACGGGACTCGTGTCGATCGATCCCGAGGTCTCGATCAGCACCTCGACCCCTTCATCGCACAGCCTCGTGATCAGATCGAACGCCTCGCTCTGTGCCAACGGCTCCCCACCCGTGATCTCCACGAGATCACACCCGTAGCTCTTCACCCGCGCGACCACATCCTCGAGCGACATCCGCTCCCCACCCGTGAACGTGTACTCGGAGTCGCACCACACGCAACGCAGATTGCAGCCGGCAAGGCGGACGAACACGCAGGGACGCCCGGCGTGCGTGGACTCGCCCTGAATCGAATGGAAGATTTCAGTGATGCGCATACAGCGTCGGATCTGTAACGCTCGCTTCCTCGAAGCCCTTCCTGCGCAGAATGCAGGAATCGCAATGGCCGCACGCTTTCCCATCCGGCGCCGGGTCGTAGCAGGAGTGGGTGAGGCCGTAGTCCACGCCGAGTTGTATCCCGTGGCGGATGATCTCCGCCTTGGTCATGTGCAGGAGCGGCGCGACGAGTCGCGGGGTCTGGTGCTCTACGCCGCTGCGCGTGCCTTTCCAGATCACCTGCTGGAACGCTTCGATGAAGTCGGGACGGCAGTCGGGGTAGCCGGAGTAGTCGACGGCGTTCACGCCGATCCAGATCTCCTCTGCATCGCGGGCCTCGGCGTATCCGAGGCCGAGGGCGAGGAAGATCGTGTTGCGGGCGGGGACGTAGGTGACGGGGATGCCCGGCAGGCCGACCGCGTCTTTCGGGACGTCGATGTCGCCGGTGAGCGCGCTCGCCCCGAAGACGCGCAGGTCGAGCGCGTGGACCACGTGCTCCGCGACGCCGATCGCGGCGGCCACGCGTCGCGCGGCGTCGAGCTCCACCCCGTGCCGTTGCCCGTACACGATCGACAGAGCCAGGCATTCGCGCCCTTCGGTACGGGCCATGGCGAGGACGGTCGCGGAGTCCAGACCGCCGGAGAGAAGGACCACTGCTTTCACGGGTCGGCTATGCTACCCCGCCATGGCCGGATACAGCGTTTACGAGCTCCTCAACAAAAAGCGCCGCGGCGGTCCGCTGGACACGCGCGAGATCGAGTTCTTCGTCGATGGCTTCACGCGCGGCACGATTCCCGACTATCAGATGTCCGCGCTGCTGATGGCCATCGCCATCAACGGCATGACCGGCGAGGAGATGGCCACGCTCACGCAGTCCATGCTCCGCTCCGGCGAGCAGTGGCATCTGCGCGACTCGTACGACTTCATCGCCGACAAGCACTCCACCGGCGGCGTCGGCGACAAGGTCTCGCTGGTGCTCTCGCCGTGGGTAGCCGCATGCGGCATCCAAATCGGCATGCTCTCCGGCCGCGGCCTCGGGCACACCGGCGGCACGCTCGACAAGCTCGAGGCCATCCCCGGCTTCAACGCGCGGCTCTCCCGCGCGGAGTTCGAGCGCTGCGTGTCCGACGCGGGGTGCGTGATCTCGACGTCGACGGAGGGCATCGCGCCGGCGGACAAGAAAATCTACGCATTGCGTGACGTCACGGGCACTGTCGAGTCGCTGCCGCTGATCACCGCGTCGATCATGTCGAAGAAGCTGGCCATGGGCGCGTCGGGACTGATCCTCGACGTGAAGACCGGCAGCGGCGCGTTCATGCGCATCTACCAGGACTCGAAGGCGCTCGCGCAGAGCCTCATCGCCGCGGCGGCCGGTTCGGGCACGCGAGTCGAGGCTCTCATCACCGACATGGATCGCCCCCTCGGCATCGCCGCCGGCAACGCGAACGAGATCGTCGAGACGATCGAGTGCCTGAAAGGCAACGGTCCCGCGGACGTGATGGAAGTGACGCGCGCGCAGGCCGAGCGCGTCCTGGTGATGTCCGGCCGTTTCGACGAAGCGTCGGCCAATCGCGCGCTGCAGGAGGCCATCACCTCCGGTGCGGCGCTGGAGCAGTGCCGGAAGTGGATCGCGGCGCAGGGCGGCGATGCGAACGTCGTCGACGACTACGAATTACTCGCGCAGCCGAGCGAGGTGATCGAGGTGAAGGCGCCGCAGAGCGGATACATCACGTTCATGGACACCTATCAGGCCGGCATGTTCACCGTGGACCTCGGCGCCGGCCGCAAGAAGGCCGACGACGTGATCGACTACGCGGCGGGCGTGCTCTTCGATCGTCGCACCGGCGATGAGGTGCGCGCGGGCGACGTCATCGCGCGCATCCAGCTCGGGAATGGCCAGCGCGATGCGGACGAGCTCCGCGCGCGCTACCTGTCGTTCGTGCAGTTCGGCGACGAGCAGCCGGCGGAGCGGCCGCTCGTCCACGAACACCTGACGTGACGCTCGAACGCCGGTGTCCGCGCGCGGGATAAACTGCGCGCCATGAAGAATCGCGCGATCGTCATCGTCTGCGACTCCCTCGGCGTCGGCGAGCTGCCGGACGCGGCCGAATTCGGTGACGAGGGATCGAACACCCTGGGCCACGTCCTCGACAGCCAGCATCCCAACCTTCCGACGCTGACCCGCCTCGGACTGCTGCACACGCTACCCACCCCGGCAACGACCGAGAACGCGACCGCCGCGTATGGACGGATGGCCGAGGTGAGCGCGGGGAAGGACACGACGACGGGGCACTGGGAAATGATGGGCCTGATCGTCGAGGACCCGTTCCGCACGTATCCGAACGGGTTTCCGCGCGAGATCATCGAAGAGTACGAGCGGAGGATCGAACGCCGCACGCTCGGCAACAAGGCCGCCTCGGGCACGGTCATCCTCGACGAGCTGGGCGAAGAGCACATGCGCACCGGCGCGCCGATCGTCTACACGTCGGCCGACTCCGTGTTCCAGGTCGCGGCGCACGAGGAAGTGATCCCCATCGAAGAGCTGTGGCGGATCTGCGCGGAAGCGCGCGAGCTGATGCGCGGAGAGCACAACATCGGGCGCATCATCGCCCGGCCGTTCCTCGGACCGAAAGCGGGACACTTCAAGCGAACTGCAAACCGCAAGGACTTCTCGGTGCGTCCGACCGGCGAGACCGTCGTCGAGCGCGCCCACAAAGCGGGACGCGAGGTGATCGGCCTCGGCAAGATCGCGGACATCTTCGACCGGGTCGGCATCAGCCAGGAGATCCGCACGGAGTCGAACTCCGACGGCATGCGCAAGACGATGGATCTGGTGCGCGAGTCGAGCGCCGATTTCATCTTCACGAACCTGGTCGACTTCGACTCGAAGTACGGACATCGCAACGATCCGGTCGGCTACGCGAAGGCGCTGGAGTCGTTCGACGGCGAGCTCGCGGCGCTGCTCGACACGCTGCACGAGAACGATCTCGTGTTCATCACCGCCGATCACGGGTGCGATCCGACGGACGTCTCGACCGATCACACGCGCGAGTACGTGCCGCTGGTGATCGCGGGACCGCGCGTCCGCGGCGCGCGTCCGCTCGGCACGCGCAGCACGTTCGCCGACCTCGGCGCGACGATCGCGGATTTCCTCGAGCTGCCGAAACAGGGACTCACGGGCACGAGCGTACTGGGAGAGCTGGGATGAAGAGACTGTGGATTGCACTGCTGCTGGCGACAGCGGCCGCTCACGGGCAGGAACAAAACGTGGCGCAGCGCGTGGCGGAGGATGCGATCGCGATCGATCGCGTGGCCGCCGCCGCGAAGCGCGATCTGCCAACCGACCTGCTGCGCCGGATCATCGATGAAGACGTCGAGCTCCTGCGCGGCAGACGCAGCGACGGCTCGTATCAGTACGCATCGTTCGAGCGTTTCGACTCCGGCCGCATCACCACCGACTTCTCGGTGCAGCATCACGGCGAGAAGATGCAGGTGCTCGAGGTGAAGGGGCCGTGGATCTACCGGCTGCAGGTCGAGGTGCCGTCGCGGCGGATGGTGGTGCGGAAGAACCGGACCGTCTGGATCGAGCGCGTCGATCTCGACTACATCAGCGAGCGCGGCTCAGCGACCGAGCGCACGTCGATCGAGATCCGGCAGTGGCTGAAGCCGGGCGAGTTCCGGGTCGTCGATTTGCCGCAGATCGCGCGTCAGGTCACGGCGCGGGTGGTGGCGTCGGTGGAGAAGGACGCGGGCTACGGCAACGTCGAGCTGTCGCTGATCAAGGCGAAGATCGTCGACAACGCCGACAGCCCGTACGCGGACGCAGTGGCGAGCGCGAAGGCGATCCAGCGCGCGCTCGACAACAACGAGATCCCGTCGATGCGGGCCATGGCCCAGCGGATGCGCAACTCGCTCATCGGCGGTGGAGCGGCGGCCGCTCCCGGCCGCCAAATTGACGTGGTCGCGGAAAGGCTGCCGGCGGTCCCTTCGACTCCGCTCAGCGCAGGCTCCGCGGCCACCGCTCCACAGGATCGCGCGATTCGCGACGAGCTGCAGGAGATCGAGGACCTCCTCACCGGCTCGGAACAGGAGCGGCGGCAGGGCATGGACCGGCTGCATCAGCTCCTCCGTCGTCTGCGCCAGCAGCAGTAGGGCTGAAAATTGCATTGGCGCACAACCCTGCGCTGTGCGGCCAGCGCGCATGCCCATGTTTGTTGGTTTGACGCCCGCGCAACGCTGACGTAGAATGCCGCTCCCCTAGTGGCTTACCTGCAATTTCCGAAAGGAGCCTCACTTGTCGTCAATGAAAGTCAGTTTCAAGGTCGGGGATAAGCTCGTTTACCCGAACCACGGTGTCACCGTGGTAGAGCACATCGGCGAGTCGTCGATCATGCCTGCCGGAGACAGCTACTATCACCTTCGGCTTCTCGCGAATAATTCGCGGCTGATGGTGCCGATCACGAACACGGACCGCGTCGGTCTTCGCCGCCTCTACGCGCAGAAGGAAGTCAAGGGACTTCTCGGTCTGCTCGAGCAGAAGCCGGTCAAGAGCCACACGGACTGGAAAGGCCGCTACCGCGAGAACCTCGAGAAAATGAAGACCGGTCGTCTCGAGGACGTGGCCGACGTGCTGAAGAACCTCAGCGAAGTCCAGAAACGGAAGAGCCTCTCGTTCCGGGAGAAGAAGATGTACGACCGCGCCAAGTACCTCCTGGTGTCCGAGGTGGCGATCGTCAAGAACATCCCGGAGCCGGAAGCGGAGAAGCTGATCTACAAGTGCATCGAGAAGTCGCTGACCCCCCAGATCAGCCTCGGCCACTGACGTCGCTTCCTGCCTTCTCAAAGTGCCGCCTTCGGGCGGCATTTTTGTTTGTGACAAAGGAAGCGCCCGCCTCTCGCAGTCAGAGCCGAACGATGAAAACGGAATCGAAATCGCTGGCAATCGAAGCGTTCAGCTCTGAGGCTCAGAGCCGAATGATGGAAATGCAGGCGTGAACGCTGGCAACGGCAGCGAAATCAGAGGCAACGGAAGCGTTCAGCTCTGGCCGTCAGAGGCGCGGCTCTGAGCGTCAGAGCTGAACGATGAGATTGGAAGAAAAAATACTGAGGATGGAAGCACTCGGCTCTGGCCGTCAGAGCCGAACGCTGGCAACGCAAGAGAAATCACCAGCAAATGAACCCGCCACGTTCAAACGCTAGAATGCCTGCGCGACCATGACCCAGCGCCTTCCTCATTGGATCCGTGAGAAAAAACTGAATCTGGCCTCGCTGCGCGAGGTCAAGACGATGCTCCGCGAGCGCGAGCTGCACTCGGTCTGTGAGTCGCTGGCCTGTCCCAATCGCACGGAGTGCTTCTCGCGCGGCACGGCCACCTTCATGATCCTGGGCGACGTCTGCACGCGCTCCTGCGGCTTCTGCAATGTGACGACGGGACGCCCGTACGCGCCGCCCTCGCCCGACGAGCCGCGCGCAGTCGCGGAGACCGCCCGCCGCCTCGGACTCAAACACGTCGTCGTCACCTGCGTAACGCGCGACGACCTCGCCGACGGCGGCGCCGCACAATTCGCCGCGACCATCCGCGAACTACGGACTGCGTTGCCGCATGCGGCCGTGGAAGTCTTGACGTCGGATTTTCGCGGCAATGCCGAATCGGTGCGTACGGTTGTCGAGGCCCGGCCCGATTACTTCAATCACAACGTCGAGACCGTTCCCCGGCTGTATGACTTCGTGCGGCCCGGATCGCGCTTCGAGCGGTCCGTCGCCGTCCTGCGCGAGGCCAAGAGCATCGATCCGGCCGTGATCACGAAGTCCGGACTCATGCTCGGCCTCGGCGAGCGTCGTGACGAGGTCGAGGACGTGCTCGCGCGCCTGGTCGAGGCCGGCGTGGAGATCGTCACGATCGGCCAGTACCTCCAGCCGAAGCGCGACAAGCTCGACGTCGTCGAGTACGTGCATCCGGACGTGTTCGAGGAGTACCGCGTGACCGCGCTGGAGATCGGATTCAAGGCGGCGTTCTCGGGACCGTTCGTGCGCAGTTCCTACATGGCAGACGTGGTGGCGGCTTCCCCCACTTTATCCCGCGCGTAGACGCGGGATCTCCGGTGCCCCGCGCGCCTCGGCTACCGCCTGAGATCCCGCGTCTTCGCGCGGGATAAACTGAAAAACCAGAACATGCGCAAGCCGCGTCAGATTGATCCCGAGAAGAAGCAAACCGGCGCGTACTTCGTCACCTACCTGCCGATTTTTCTCGATTATCTGGCCGTCGAGAAGGGCCTGGCCAAGAACTCACTGGCCTCGTACGCGATCGACCTCCGCCACTTCGGCCATCACCTCAACGACGCGAAGCTCGAGCTGGACTGCGTCGAGCGCGTGCACATCGTCAAATACTTTCAGTTGCTGCGCGGCGCGGGCATTTCCGCGCGATCGGTGGCTCGCGCGCTGGCGGCGATTCGCGGGCTTTTTCGCTTCCTCGTCGCCGAGCGTCATCTGAAGACCGACCCGACGGAGAACATCGAGAACCCGAAGCTCTGGTCGACGCTGCCGAAGTCTCTGCAGCCTTCGGAAATCGAGGCGCTGCTCGCCGCGCCCGACCTCAGCACGCCGGACGGCCTGCGCGACGCGGCCATGCTCGAGCTCCTCTACGCGACCGGGCTGCGCGTCAGTGAGCTGATCAAGGTGCGCATCGACGAAGTGGTGATGGACGCCGGCTTCCTCCGCACGATGGGCAAGGGGTCGAAGGAGCGCATCGTCCCGTTCGGCGACACGGCGAAAGACGCGATCGTGCGCTATATCGAGCGCGGCCGTTCCGACCTGGCGAAGGACAACGATCCGCACCTCTTCCTCTCCCGCCTCGGCCGCCCGATGACCCGGCAGTCGTTCTGGATGAAGATCACCCGCTACGCCCGCGAGGCCGGCATCAAGTCCCACATCTCCCCGCACGTCCTCCGCCACTCGTTCGCGACCCACCTCCTCGAGAACGGCGCGGACCTCCGCAGCGTGCAGATGATGCTCGGCCACGCCGACATCTCGACGACCCAGATCTACACGCACGTCTCCCGGGCGCGGCTGCAGAAGCTGTATGAGACGTTTCATCCGAGAGCCTGACGGCTGTTGCTAGTTGCTGTGTTGCTGGTTGCTCGCGCTGCATGGCCGACCAGCCGTGGCCCGCAGACAACTGACAACCGACAACCGACAACAAGGGCCCCACGACCCCCGCGCCTCAGGCGTAACACCGCCAGCAACCAGCAACACAGCAACCAGCAACCTAATCGCGGCATAATCGTCCCACCTAGGTCGTTACTAACCGCACCGCATGCGTATCCTCGCCGCCATCGCTCTGCTTGCTGCCGCCGCTGTCCCGGCGGGCGCGAGCATTGCCGTGTTCTCCGACGGGCGCACCTCGAAGATCGACAACTATCAAGTCGAAGGCGACGTCATCCGTTTGACTCTGCAGGGCGGCGGCGAGATGTCGCTCCCGCTGCGCCGCGTCGAGCGGATCGTTGACGACGAGATCGTCCCCGTCGCCGTCGTCGAGGAAGTGAAGCAGATCGTCGAGGAGCAGGGCGGCGTGTTCCCGCGGCGCTCCTGGCGCTATCACGAGTCGAGCGGGCCGCTCTGGAAGTCCGACTACAACGAAATCATCGTCGAGGCCGCGAAGAAGTTCGACGTCGACGCGGCGCTGGTCTCCGCGGTCATCAAGGCCGAATCCGACTACAACCCCCGCACCGTCTCCCACAAAGGCGCGCGCGGACTGATGCAGCTCATGCCGGCCACGGCCGAGCGCTTCGGTGTTACCAACTCGTTTGATCCCGCACAGAACATTCACGCCGGAACGAAGTATCTTCGCTGGCTGCTGAAGAAGTTTGACGGCAACGCTGACCTCGCCGTCGCGGCATACAACGCTGGCGAAGGAAACGTATGGAAATACGACGGGGTACCGCCGTTTCGCGAGACGGTGAACTACATCAATCGGATCTCGAAGCACATCCGGCGGGCGATCGATCAGGAGATCATTCCGCGCGAGCTTCCCGCCGCCGCGGAGACCTCCTCGGCCTCGGCCGCTTCGCGCTGATCCTTCTTCTCGCCGCTCCGGCGTTCGCATTCACTTCGCGTCTGGTCAACCCGAGCGGCGAGCCTCTCGCCGGGGCGCAGATCTCCATCGTCCAGCAGAGCGGCTCCGCCCGCACGGACGTGCAGGGACGTTTCTCCATCACCCCCGATCCGAAGCTTCCCGCGACGCTGATCGTCGTCGGCAGCCGCGGCGAGATCTATCCACCGATCTACCTGCAGACGCTCGCCAGCGAGCTGCGCATCGAGCCCGCGTACCGCGAGTCCGTCACCGTCACCACCGGCGTCGCGCCGAACATCGAGGGCACGCCGGCTTCGGCGCCCGTCGTGATCGGCACCGAGGAACTGGAGCAGAGGAAGCCGGCGCACGTCGTTGAGGCCGTGGCTTTGACGCCAGGTGTGTCGATTCGCGGCGAAGGACCGCCCGCGGTTCCGGTCGTGCGCGGCCTGGCCGGCGGACGGACGATGCTGCTGATCGACGACGCGCGCATCGTCGCCGAGCGCCGTGCCGGTCCCTCGGCCACCTTCGTCGATCCGCTCTCCCTCGGCTCGATCGAAGTGTCGCGCGGTCCCGGCTCGGTGGCCTACGGTTCCGATGCGATCGGCGGCGTCGTGCATCTGCGTCCACGTGATCCGATCCCCGGCGAGCGCGATTTCCGCTACGACCTCTGGAGCTCGTTCGGCGGCACCAACGCGCAGAGCGCGTCCGTCGAAGCATCGACCGGCCTCCTCGGCGGCGCGTTCCTCGCGTCGCTGCACGCCCGTACGGCGGGCGACGCGGAGGACGCCGAGGGAAACGAGATCGTGAACTCGCAGTACCGCGATCGCGGTGCTCTGCTCCGGTTCGTGCGCGACACTTCCTGGGGCCGCGTGCGGACGGGCTTCATGACCAGCATCGGGCGCAACGTCGGTGCGCCGGCCAGCGGCACCGACATCACCACCTATCCCGACGAGCGGGCCACGCTCGGAACGTTCGCCCTCGACACCTCGAACACCGCTCTTCGGGCATCGATGGGCACGTACGCGATCACCACCGAGCGCTCGCGCCCCACGGGTCTCGAGAGTCAGGCCGTGAAGGCGCGCGACGCATCAGTGCGGGTGAGCCATGCCCGCACGTGGCAGAACGCACGGATGACCGGAGGCATCGACTACGTCACGCGCTTCAACCTGCGCGCGCCGGGATCGATCGACGACGCGGATCGCCACGACGCGGGCCTGTTCGTGTCGCTCGATGGCCGGGTGACGCAGATGGTGCAGCTCGCCGGCGGCGCGCGCGTCGACGCCATCACGTCGCGCAACAGCGGTGGCTTCTTCGGAGATCGCGAGCGCAATGACACCGCCCTGTCTGGCTTCGCCGCGGCGACGATCGGACCGTGGTCGGGGCTAACCGGGACGCTGCAGGTCGCGCGCGGCTATCGCGAGCCCGTGCTGTCCGACCGGTACTTCCGCGGCATCAGCGGCCGCGGGTTCGTCGTCGGCAATCCCGATCTCGAGCCGGAGACCAGCCTGCAGTTCGACGCGAACGTGCAGTGGACGCGCGGCGGCACGCGCGCGGCGCTGTTCGTCTACGACTACCACATCGAGAACCTGGTCGAGCGCTTCCGCGCCGGCGCGGACTTCAACTTCCGCAATCGCGGCGAGGCCGAGGTGCGCGGCATCGAGGCGGAGCTGGGCACGCGCGTCCGCCGCAACTTCGAGCTCCTCCTCGGCGGCGCGATCGCGAGAGGCGAGGCCGACACCGGCGATCCGCTCGACGACATCGCACCGCCGACGCTGCACACGTCGCTGCGCTGGGCCGCTCCGCGCGCGTCGGCGTTCGTGACCGTGTCCGCCTACGCGCGCGACGATCGTCCGGGACCGGTCGAGGTCGAGCGTCCGGGCTACGTGGACGTCGACGCCGGCACGGGCATTCGGCTCTCGCCGTGGCTGGAGGTGCGGCTGATGGTGCGCAACCTGACGAACGCGTATCGCTACGGATCGACGGATGCGGCGGCGGCGTTCGCGTCGGGAAGAAGCTTCACCATCGGGATCAACCGCTAGTCGACTGGGCTACGCGTTCACTTCCTCGGCCTGCAGCGGCGCGACCTCGGCGCGGTGCGTCAGGAGCTGGTCGAACCGCAGGATCATCACCGTGCGGTCGTCGTCGGCCGGGCGCGCGCCGGAGTGGCGGGCGACGGTTTCGAGGATCACGTCGCGCAGGCGCGTCGGCGTGCGGTCCTGCTGCATGGCCAGCAGTCCTTCGAGCTGGTCGAATCCGAGGGGATCGCCGTTCTCGTCCTGGGCCTCGATGATGCCGTCGGAGAGATAGACGATCGAGTCGCCTTCCAGGAGTGGCACTTCCACGGTCTGGGTGATGATCGTGCTCTTCACACCCAGCGGCAGCGACGGGCACTCGATCGAGATCGGCGCCGACATGTCGTCGCGGAGCAGATACGGGAACAGGTGACCGGCGTTCGTGTGGCGGATCGTGCCGCGCTCGAGGTCGAAGATCGTGAAGGCGAGAGTCATGAACGCGCGGCGTTCCGTCGAGCGGAACACCAGCTCGTTCAGGCGGTGGAACAGCGATGTCTCGTCCGCGCCTTCCTCGACCAGGGTCGTGATCGCGGCTTTGACCATGGCCATGACCAGGCCGGTCGACAGTCCGTGTCCGGACACGTCGCCGATGGCCACGGCCAGCCGTGATTTGTCGAGATTGAAGACGTCGTAGTAGTCGCCGCCGATCGACGTCGTCGGCTCGAAGTGCGCGGAGAAGGACACGCCGCGGAACTTCGGCCCTTCCTTCGGCAGGAGGTTGCGCTGGATCGTCGCGGCGATCTCGATCTCGCTCTGCAGACGTTCCTTCTCCGACACCGTGGCCAGCAGCGAGCCGATGGACGCGGTCATGCTGTCGAACGACTGGGCCATCGCGCCGAGCTGGTTGTGGCGCTTCATGCGGATGCGGTACGAGAAGTCGCCGCGCTCGACGGCGCGCGTCCCTTTCTCGATGCGGTTCACGGCGCGGGAGATGGAGAAGATCAGCATCGACGCGAACAGCGCGGCGATGGCGTACATGATCATCAAAGCGGTAGCCAGTCCGATGATCACGCGCAGCAGGAGGTTGAAGTAGCGGCTGCCGCCATCGCCGGCGCCGAAGTAGTAGTTGAGGAGGTTGCGCGGCGGGTTCGCGATGAGCGTGAACAGCCGGTACTCCTCGGCCGCCCGCCCGGTGTCCCAGTCCGTCATCGCGGCGAGGTCGCCCCAGACGACAGTCGTGCCGACGTTGCCCGGGAGCACTTCCCGCAACGTCTTGTCGGCGTCGACGTTGAAGTTGTTGCCGCGCGACTCGGCCCGCGCCATGCGCACGAACATGTGCGACTTCTCGTAGAGCGCGTCGGTCCAGTTCCGGTCGAGCGGCTGCACCAGGACGACTCCGCGGGTGTGGTTGTTGCCGAGGGGAAATTGGCGCGCGGCGACGAGCAGCGGCGTTGCGGAGCGGTGCACGACACCGCTGAAGCTCTTCGCCCGCAGCCACTGCGGCAACTTCTCGCCGGACGGCGTCGTGGTGTCGTAGATCTCGAGCGAGGGAAGACCACCGGAGATCCGGCGTCCCGTCAGCGCGTACTCGAGCGCCCACGTTTCCATCTGCCCGAGGGTGGCCTGACGCTCGCCACGGAGCGAGGCCTGGGTCATCACGGCCGCGAACATGTAGATGACCGTCAGCAGCAGGATGGTCATCAGCACGAATGGCATCACACCGACGAGCAGGTAGCTGAGGAAGAGCCGCCTTCCGACGGTCCAGAAGAGCTGCTGCAGCAGCCATCGCGCGGCGACGGCGAAGCCGTACAGCGTGAGCCCGATGACCAGCAGCCAGGCGAAGAAGTTGAAGACGTTGAGCAGGCCGAGGTTGCGGTCGAAGCGCTGCAGGAAACGGTCGAGGGCCTCGAAGCCGATGATGGTGGCGATCCCGGCCAGCCAGACGAGAAACGCCGGCGGGAAGCGACGCCGTTTCTGAATGGGCTCAGCGACCATCGGATTCATGATGACACAGGGCGCTCCACGCGCCGGCTGCATCGTGTTTACGGGCGGTGTGGCGCAGGGTTGCGGCGGGCGCGGGCAGCGCCTAAGCAACACGCTTTCAATCGACCCACAGAGAGACGACGAGGAGGCCTCCGGCGGGCCGGCGCGGCCGGCAGCGCTTGTGGGCCTAGCCAGACCGCACGCCTGACCCACTGAACGCGGCTCTCGGCAGCCGCACGTGTTTCGATAAGCGCTGCCG
>DATLOL010000167.1:0-3754 GCA_035536275.1 Thermoanaerobaculia bacterium | reverse complement strand
GAACGATTCCGGCGGGCTGAAGCCCGCCGCTCCACCTACGTTTGAAGACTTCGAAGCAACCCTCGCCGCCGAGTACGCGCAGTACACGTTCGCCTTCGCCGAACAGGAGTCGGGCGTCTCCGCGAAGACGATCGAAGAGATCGCGAAGATCGTGGCCGGTGCAAAGGCTCGCCTCTCCACGCACACCTGGCGCAGCGCCACCGCGGGCAACCTGGGCGGCTGGCAGATCGCCCGCGCACTCTTCCTTTTGAACGCGCTGAGCGGCGCGATCGCGACCGAGGGCGGGGTGTTCCCGAACGCGTGGAACAAGTTCGTGCCGCGGCCGATCTATATGCCGCCGCATCCGCCGCAGTGGAACGACCTCACCTGGCCGCAGGAGTTCCCGCTCGCGTGCAACGAGCTGTCGTTCCTCCTCCCGCATCTCCTGAAGGACGGCCGCGGCAAGATCGACGTCTACTTCAGCCGCGTCTACAACCCGGTGTGGACGAATCCCGACGGCTTCTCCTGGATCGAGGCCCTGAGCGACGAGTCGAAGATCGGCCTGCACGTCGCGCTCACGCCGACCTGGAACGAGTCCAGCTACTTCGCGGACTACATCCTCCCCGTAGGCATCGGCTCGGAACGCCACGACATCCACTCGTACGAGACGCACGACGCGCAGTGGCTCGGCTTCCGGCAGCCCGTCCTCCGCGCCGCCCGCGAGCGCCTCGGCGAGACCATCACCGACACGCGCCAGGCCAATCCCGGCGAGGTGTGGGAGGAGAACGAATTCTGGATCGAGCTTTCCTGGCGCATCGATCCGGACGGCGCGATGGGCATCCGCAAGTTCTTCGAATCGAAGAAGGAGCCGGGAGCGAAGCTCTCCGTCGACGAGTACTACGCGCACATCTTCGACAACTCCGTGCCGGGGTTGCGCGAGAAGGCGGCGGCCGAGGGAGTGACGCCGCTCGAGTTCATGCGGCGAAACGGGGCGGTGGAAGTGAAACGCGGCGTGGGCCGTGTGTTCGAGGAAGCGGTGCCGGACGCGGAGCTCGAGGGGCTGGTGGTCGACGAGGCGGGGCGCGCGTTCGCGCGCACGCCGAAGCCGGACGTCGCGAACATCATCCCCGTGCCGGTGCCCGATCCCGATGCCGAGGGCCGACGTCGCGTGGGCGTACAGGTGGACGGCGCGATCCGCCGCGGCTTTCCCACGCCCAGCGGACTGCTGGAGTTCTACTCATCGACGCTCGCGTCGTGGGGCTGGCCGGAGATGGCCATCCCGCACTACGCGAAGTCGCACCTGCATCCGTCGAACCTGCAGCCCGGCGAGATGCCGCTCATCCCCACGTTCCGGCTGCCCGTGCAGATCCACACCCGCAGCGCGAACGCGAAGTGGCTGGATGAGATCGCGCACACGAACCCGCTGTGGATTCATCCCACCGACGCGGAGCGGATCGGCGTGACGAACGGTGAGCTCGTGCGCGTCGAAACGCGCATCGGGCACTTCGTCGTCAAGGCCTGGGTGACGGAGGGGATCCGTCCCGGCGTCGTCGCGTGCAGCCATCACATGGGCCGCTGGAAGACCGCGGACGAAGGCCAGCGTCAGATGATGGCCACGGTGAAGCTCGCGCACGAGGGCTCGTCGTGGTCGCTCGCGCGCGAGCGGGGAGTGGGGCCGTACGAGTCGGACGATGCGGACACGAATCGCATCTGGTGGACCGACGCGGGCGTGCATCAGAACCTCACCTTCCCGGTGCAGCCGGACCCGATCTCGGGCATGCACTGCTGGCATCAGGCGGTGCGGATCTCGAGGGCGCGGGCCGAGGACAAGTACGGGGACATTTCGGTGGACGTGGCGAAGTCGCGGGCGGTCTATGAAGAATGGATGGCTAAGACGCGCCCGGCGAAGACGCACTCGCCCGATGGCACGCGGAGACCGTACTGGATGCTGCGCCCGTTGAAGCCCGCGCGCGAGGTGTACAAGCTGTGAGTGGAGCGCCGGCGTCCCCGCCGGCTGGCCCGCAGGCGTCCCGCCTGCGGATGTCCACCGACCTCCTCGCCGGCCTCACGGTCGCGCTGGTCGGGCTTCCGCAGTGTCTCGCGTACGCGCTGATGTCCGGCCTCCCGCCCGCGTATGGCCTGGCCACCGCCGCCGTCGCCGGCTTCGTCGCCGCGCTCCTCGGGCGGAGCGCGCAGGTCGTCACCGGTCCTACCAACACCACCGGTCTGCTCATCCTCGGCGCGCTGCTCCCTTTCCTCGGATCGAACGGCCTGCTGCGGCCGGATGCGCTGCACGTGCTGGCCACGCTGACGCTGCTCGCGGGGGCGATCCGCATCGCCACCGCGCTCGCCCGCGGCGCGCATCTCATTCGCCTGATCCCGGAGTCGGTGCTGACCGGCTTCACCTGCGGCGTGGCCCTGCTCATCGCCGTGATGCAGCTCGACGAGGCGCTGGGCATCGCGCCGGCGCACGTGACCGGATTCCTCACCCAGTTCGGCCACGTCATCGCGCACTGGCGCGATGTGCAGTGGCCGGCGATCCTGGTGACGATCGGCACCGCGGCGTTCGTCGAGATCGGACGGCGCTACTCGCCGCGGATTCCGTTCGCGCTCTTCGCCGTGCTCGCGGCGACGGTCGCGGCCTTCGCGCTGCGCATCGACGGACTCCCGCTCGTGCACGACCGCCATCCGATGTCGAACGGCTGGACGCTGCTGGCGCTGCCGAGCATCGACGCGGACCTGCTGCAATCGCTCTTCATCCCCGCCGCTGCCATCGCCCTCCTCGGCACGATGGAGCTCGCCGTCACCGCACGCGCGGGCGGCGAGCGGCCGGACATGCGCCGCGAGATCCTCGCGCAGGGTTGGGCGAACGTCACCGCGGCGTTCGCGGGCGCGTTCCCGGCGTCGGCGAGCCTGGGCCGGTCCGCGCTGCTGAAGATCGGCGGCGCGAAGACGCGGCTCGCGGCGGGAACAGCCGCGATCTTCACCGGTGTCGCTTTGTTCTTCGCCGGCGAGCTGGCCGGATGGATTCCGCAGGCCAGCCTCGCCGGCGTGCTCTTCGTCGTGGCCGTGCACATGATCGACTGGAAGGGCATCCGCCGTCTGTGGCGCGCATCGCACGAGACGCGCCTGCTGGTCGTCGAGACCTTCGCCGCCGCGCTCCTCCTGCCGCTGCAGTGGGCGATCCTCCTCGGCACCGGCACCGCGCTGGTGATTCACATCGCCAACACCTCGGCGCCCCGGCTGCGCGTGCTGCGCCGCGACGGCGACTCGCTCGTGCCGCTGGAGAGAGGGGAGCAGGCGGACATCGTGGTCGTCGCGGTGAGCGGCAACCTCCACTACGCCGCGGTCGCGCCGTTCGTCGAGGAGATGGAGGACATCGTCGAGCAGGCCACGCGCGTGCTGATCCTCGACCTCAGTCACGCACACGAGATCCGCTTCGCCGCGTTGCGGGCCATGGAGCAGCTCGCGGAAGAGATGAAGCACGACGGCGGCACGCTCTGGCTCGCCGGCGTCGACGTCGACGCCGCGCGCCTCCTCGACCGCTCCCGCAGCACGCTGCCCTGGGTACCGGACATGCCCGTACCCGGGCACAGCGTGTGGCGCTGTCTCGAGAAGGTGGTGACACTCGGTGTCATCCCGAGCGAAGTCGAGGGACCTGGCCGGGTGGGGCACGAGGAATGAGCATTGCGCCCCGCCCACCCAGATCCCTCGACCGTCTACGCGGCTCGGGATGACAGCCGCGTAGGTTCGGCGGCCAGCGCCGTCAGTCCCC
>DATLOL010000166.1:0-17609 GCA_035536275.1 Thermoanaerobaculia bacterium | reverse complement strand
CGGCCCGGCCGGCAGCGCTGATCGAAACACGTGCGGCTGCCGAGAGCGGCGTTCAGTGGGTCAGGCGTGCGGTCTGGCTAGGCCAACGAGCGCTGCCGGCCGCGCCGGCCCGCCGGAGGCCTCCCGGTCGGTTCTTCGTGGGCGGATTGAAAGCGTGCTGCTTAGAACAGCGAGCGCTGGCCGCCGAACGTCTCCGGATCGACGACGCGCTGCCCCAGCAGGCGCTGCATCTCGCGTGCGTTTGCGGGGCTGTGGCCGGCGAAGTGGTTGTTGAAGAATCCGTAGATCTCCTTGGTATTCGCCGCGCGCTTCAACACCTCCGCCCAAGCGTGGATCTCCTCGGAACGATCGAACTGCAGGCGCGAGTAGTCGGTGATGCTCCGATCCGGTCCCATCCAGCGCACGTACAGAAAGTCGGCGGTCTGCTGCTCGGCGAGCTCCATCATCGTCTCGCGCGGGATCCAGCGCCCGTCGCTGAGCGCGAGGGCGATGCCGTGGTCCGCGAGCAGGGCCAGGAGGTCGCGCCGGATGTCCGGGCGCATCCACCGGGCCTGCCGCACCTCCACCGCGAACTGCAGATCGCGCGGCAGGCGTGGGAGGAAATCGCGCAGTGCGGGGAGCTCGTCGGGGCCGAAGTCGGGTCCCATCTGCAGGAGGATCGGCCCGAGGCGCGACTCCAGCTCACGCGCGCGATCGAGAAACTCGACCAGCGCTTCGTCCGCGTTCGCGAGGCGCAGCTCGTGAGTGATCTCGCGCGGCATCTTCAGAGCGAAGGTGAACTCCGCAGGCGTGCGAGCGGCCCATCCGCGAACGGTGCGCGCGTCCGGCGTCGCGTAGAACGTGGAGTCGACTTCGACGCCGCGAAACGCACGCGCGTACAGCGGCAGAAACTCCGAGGCGCGCGTGCCGTGCGGATAGAAAGGCCCGACCCACGCCGCGTAGTTCCACCCCTGCGTCGCGATCAGGATGCGCCGCGTCATCAGAGCTCGCGCAGGAGATGAAAACGCAGCGGCGCGAACAGCGTGTACTCCGAGGTGAGCCTGCTCTGCCGCTCTTTCTCACCGAACAGCTCCAGCATCGTGCTCACACGCTCGTCGTACCATTTCTGATCCACTTCGCCGTGCGCGCGTTTCTCATCGAGCACGCGCAGGACGTGCTCGCTGTCGACGATCTCCGGATGATGGTTGAAGGCCAGAAAGCGCGGCATCGTTCCGGTTGCGTCCCGCGCCAGCTCCACCATGGTCAGCGCGCTGCTCCCCTCGGCCTCGAACGCCAGCGGCATCGATTTTCCCGCGTTCTCGAGCATGAGATCGAACAGGCGGTTGTCGACGACGTGAAAGTGCTCGCGGTCCGGCAGCTTCCCCGCGAACTGCTCGAACCACGGATGGCGCATGGCCTCGCGCGAGAGCCGGTTGAGGCGCAGGCCGCTGCTCTTCTCGGTGCGCAAGACCGGCTTGGCGATGCCGCTCCAGCGGCAGACCAGTCCGAACGAGTGACACACCGCCAGCATCGACGCCGACTCGTCGGCGACGATCTCGTCGAAGAGGTGGAACAGCGGCACTTCCCACGCGCCCGTCTCATCGACGCCCTGGCTCCACTCGGACGAGCCGTCGTTGAGACGCGGATCGAGATGTCCCGGGCCGCCGGTGCCGATGTGAATGCGGAAACGCCCCGGCACGGGCACCTGATCGCGATAGCGCACGTCGAACGACAGCACGCGTACTTTGCGATCGCCGAGCTCGTCGCGCATTGCGTGGGCGGTCTTCAGGACGCTGTGCACGAGTGCGTCGTGGCCGAGGTTCGGCCAGAGGTGGTTCATGTCGAGGAGAGCGACGTCGATCCGGTCCGCGCTCGGGGGCGGTACCTCGCCGTCGACGCGCACGTACTCGAAGAACGGATGCGACTCGCGGATGTTGTAGCGCTTCACAGGACGCCGTGTCGGGTCTCGTTGACGATGTAGTCCACCACGTCCCGAAGATCGCCACGTTTCGCGAAGGCTGCCAGTTGCCGGTCCGCGCCCGTGCCGTTCTTCACGATGTGCCGCGCGTACTCGCATTCCTTGCGCGACCCGAGCTCGTCGATGACGTCGTCGATGAACTCGAGCAGCTCGTCGAGCAGATCCGTGTACGGCACCTCGATTCCCTTGCCGAAGTCGATCAGCTTCCCCTCGGTGCCGAAGCGTGCAGCGCGCGACTTGTTCTCGTTGAGCAGCACGCGCCGGTAGTGACGCCAGCCCATGTTCTTCGAGTAGATGCGGTACAGCTTCACGGTCAGGGCCTGGAAGAGCGCGGCCACGCAGATCGTCTCCTCCACGCGCATCGGCACGTCGCAGATGCGGTACTCGAGCGTCGGGAAGAACGGGTGCGGACGGACGTCCCACCAGATCTTCTTCGCGTTGTCGATGCTGTTCGTGGCGATCAGCGTCTGCACGTACTGGTCGAAGTCGCTGAGGCGGTCGAAGTGGTCGGGCAGGCCGGTGCGGGGGAAGCGCTCGAACACTTTCGCGCGATAGCTTTTCCAGCCCGTGTTCTGCCCGCACCAGAACGGGGAGTTCACCGAGAGGGCGAAGATGTGGGGGAGGAAGTAGCGCACCGCGTTCATGATCTGGATGCGCGTCTCCGGCTCTTCGACGGCCACGTGCACGTGGAGGCCGAAGATCAGATTCGCGCGGGCCAGCATCTGCAGCTCGTACAGGATCTGGTCGTAACGCGCGTGCGGCGTGATGGGCACGCTCGCCCAGTGCGAGATCGGATGCGTCCCCGCGGCGGCGATACACAGGCCGTTCTCACGGGTGAGAGTGATGATCTCGCGCCGCAGGCGGGTGATCTCGCGGCGGGCCTCGCCGATGTCGCGGCAGATCGGCGTGCCGACCTCGATCACCGCGTCGTGCATCTCGCGCTTGATCTCGTCCTTGAGGCGCTTCTCCCCTTCGGCGAAGAGCTCGTGGATGTGCGACTTGAGCTCGCGCGACTCGGGGTCGATGACCTGAAACTCCTCCTCGATGCCGAGGGTGAAGCTCGGTTGTGCAGGCATGGCGGGAGAGGATACCAACTTCTGCAAGGCCATCTCACCAGGAACCCTTCCTGGCACTGGACATCGGATCTGGCAGTTCGCACGACCCACAACCGGTTCATCGTGGAAGAAATCTTCCATTTTCAGGAAGAGAATCTGATTTCGAAAGCAACATCGCCACACATTTGTCTGGCGCCGCTGATTTCGACGGTAACGTCGTCACACATGTGGCTGCCCGGTTTGATTTCGGTAGTAGCGACGCCAGACCTTTCGCTGGCGCGTTCGATTCGAGAGCAAAGCCGGCCAGAGGCACCGATTTGCCCGTTGATTCGAAGACTCCGCCCTCCACATACGTCGATTCCCGCCATGATTTCGATGGCACGTGCGCCACGCATTCCTAACTGGTTGTCACAGTTGAAGGAACACGCGCGACACTTTTCTGAGGCGACGGTAACGGCGAAACCGCGCGGCGAATCGAAAGATGTGGGCGGCGTTCGCTCGAATCAGCCTCCGTACGACGATGCCTGCGCGGGGGACATCGTGATTCACCGGCGGGAGCGCGGCATGACGCAACCGATTCTCGCGAACCGCGTACACCACTGTTCATGAAGCTCGGTCTACGCTGGTTTCTGGCGTTCTCGTTTCTGTTGCTCGCCCTCACGCCACCGGTGTCCGAACGTCTTTCCTGACGTCCATGACCTGCGGCCAGTTGCCGGTGAGCTCGAACTTCTTCTCACCGCGCACCATCTCGATCAGCACCTCGGCCATGTTCTCGACCATCCAGTCGAAGTTCTCCTGGCCAACCGAGTGGACGTCGGCGTCGGGCGCGCAGTTCATGAAGTCGATCGCGTACGGAATGCCGTCGCGCACCGCGAACTCCACGGTGTTCATGTCGTAGCCCAGGCCTTCGCAGAGGGCGAGGGCGTCGCGGCGGATGCGCTGTTCGAAAGCCGGCTCCATCGGCGGCGGGTTCTTCACGTAACGCTCGTGGAACGGCGCCTTGGGGTCGTAGGCCATGATCCGCACGCGCTCGCGGCCGAGGACGTAGCAGCGGTAGTAGAGCTCGAACTCGATGGCTTCCTGGGCCATCATCGTCAGGTCGCGGGTCTGATCGTACGCGGCGAAGAACTCCTGCGGGTCGTCGCACTTGTACACGTCTTTCCACCCGCCCCCGTAGGCCGGCTTCATGAAGATCGGCCAGCCCAGGTACGCGAAGATCTCGTCCCAGTCGACGTAGCGCAGGTTGCGGAACGACTTCGACTCGGTGTTGAGCGGATGTTGCTTGTGGGGCAGCACCACCGTCTTCGGCACCGCGACGTTCGCGGCCTTGGCCACGAGGTTGTCGAAGAACTTGTCGTCGGCCGACCACCAGATCGGGTTGTTCACGACGCGCACGCCCGACGCGGCCGCGCACTTCACGTAGGTCCGGTAGTACGGCACCTCGTGGCTGATGCGATCGAGGATGAGGTCATCGCGAAAGATGCCGTCGTCCTTGAGGTAAGAGATCTCGCAAGGCCCTGCCTCGACGTCCTCGCCGCCCCGCTGGTTGATGGCGTCGATCAACGCCCAGGGAAACGTGTCTTCCATTCCGAACAGCAGTCCGATCCGCTTCTTGCGCATGACCCCTCCGAAGGCGGGCGATCGTATAGAATCGCCGCCCCGCGCGGCAAGGCGGGTTTTTCGAAGAACATGTATCGCGAATACGTCAAGTGGTGGAGCCCCTCTCTCGGCCGCGACATGGAGCTGCTGTGGTTCGGGAAGTTCGGCCGCCCGGCCGTGCTCTTCCCGACGTCGGCGGGCCGCTTCTACGAGAACGAGGACTTCAAGCTCACGGACTCGGTCGCCGATCGGGTCAACGCCGGCGAAGTGCAGCTCTGCCTCATCGACACGGTGAACGACGAGAGCTGGTACAACAACAGCGTCCATCCGGCCGTACGCGCCGCGCGTCACGTGCAGTACGACAACTATCTGCGCCACGAGCTGGTCCCCTACGTGCACAACCGCGCGCAGCGCGGCGATCTGGCGATGTACGGCGCGAGCTTCGGCGCGTACCACGCGACGAATTTCACAGCCCGTTATCCCGACCTGGTCAGCCGGGCCATCCTCTTCTCGGGTGTGTTCGACATCCACTCGTTCACCGACGGCTACTGGGACGACACCTGCTACTTCAACTCGCCGGCGTCGTTCATCGCCAACATGAACAGCGAGTGGGCGGGCAAGCTCTCGCGCGTCGAGTGGATCATCGCCACCGGCGAGCACGACACGCTCGTGCAGAAGAACCGCGACTTCTCCAGCCTGCTCTGGTCGAAGGGCATCCGCAACAACCTGGAGATCTGGCCGGGAGTGTTCGGCCACGACTGGCCGTGGTGGCGGGAGCATCTGCGCCGTTTCGTGTAAAACTTCCGGGCATGCAGAAGAGGTTCGACGCCGCTGCGGCACGCCGCATCGGCGACGCCGTGCGCGACGTCGAAAGCCGCTCGGCCGCGGAGCTGGTGGTGGAGATCCGCTCGCGCTCCGGCTCCTACACGCACGCCGACGCGCGCTTCGCAGCGGTACTGACCTTCGTGTCGCTGGCGGCGCTGGTATTCATGCCGCTGGTCGTCCCGCCGATCGCCGTTTTGTTCGACGCCGTCGCGATCTATGTCCTGGCCCTCGGCATCGTGCGCTGGGTGCCGTCGCTGCGGCGCGTGTTCACCTCGACGCGCGAACGCCTCGATGCCGTGCGCACTCACGCGGCGGCGTTGTTCCACGACCGCGGGATCGCCAACACGTCGACTGAAACAGGACTGCTGCTGTACGTGTCGCTGCTCGAGCAGCGGATGGAGGTCCTGGCCGACCGCGGCGTGCTCCGCGCCGTGGAAGCGAGCGAGTGGAACGCGGCGCTGGAGGCGGTCCGGGAGCTGGAGCCGTATGACGAGTATTCGATCATCGCCGCCATCCGCGCGCTGGGCACCGTGCTGGAGCGAAATCTCCCCGCCGGCGCGGAGAACGTCGATGAGCTGACCAGCGAGCCGGGAGTCGTCCATTGAAGCGGATCGCGCTCATTCTCCTGATCGCGTTCGCGGCCGAGGCACGCATCGGAGGCGGCGACTCCTACTCCGGAAGCTCTTCTTCCTCATCTTCTTCGTCGTCCTCGTCGTCCTCGTCGTCCTCGTCTTCTTCCTCCAGCTACTCGGGCGGCAGCTCCGACAACGGTTCTTCATCGTCCGGCGGATCTTCGGGAGGCGGCGGCGACGTCAGCTTCCTGGTGATGATGTTCATCTTCATCGGCGTGGTCGTCGTCGGGAACGCGATGAAGGCGGCGGGCGCCCGTGTCGACAACCTGGCACCGATCACCGTCACCGCCGCGACCCGGCCTCCGGTGCGGCTCGCGGAGCTCCGCGCCTTCGATCCGAATTTTTCGGAGATCGTCTTCACCGACTTCTGCTACAGCCTCTTCGCGCGGCTGTACGAGGCGTACGGCCGCGGACGCGTCGACGACTTCGCGCTCTACGTGAGCGCACCCGTCCGCGATGGATTGAAGCGCAATGCGCAGCCGGGGCTGACCGGCGTCGACGCCATCGTGATCGGCAGCTTCACCGTCGTCGCGTTGCGCGGGCTGGAGCAGCCGCAGGTGACGGCGGAAGTCGAGATCGAGGCGAACTACACGGAGGTCGCGGCGGGCGGGCCGAGGCGCTGGTACGTGAAAGAGTTGTGGACGCTGATCCGCCAGCGCGACCTGCTCTCACCGCGGCCGGAGAAGGCGCGCGCGGAGCACTGCCCGAAGTGCGGCGCTGCGCTGGAAACGCTGACCGACGGCTCGTGCCTGCACTGCGGCGCGGTGAACACGGCGGGGACATTCCAGTGGTTCCTGCAGTCCGTGCGACTGCTGCGGAAGGACGAGCGTGCGCCGGAGCTCGGTGGCGGGTCGGGCGGCGTCGAGCCCGGACTGGGGCTGCACACCGTCGTGCAGCCGTGGATCGGGCGTCACATCAAGAACTTCACGGATCGCAATCCCGGCTTCACGCTCGAGGCCTTCTATGACCGGGTGCGCTACGTCGCGACGGAGCTGCAGAACGCGTGGACCGCGCGCGACTGGAATCGCGCCCGCCCCCTCGAGACCGATGCGCTCTTCCAGATGCATCGCTACTGGATCGACGAATACCTGCGCCAGGGCGTGCAGAACAAGGTCGATCAATACGCCATCGACAACGTCGACGCGGTGAAGATCACCCAGGACGCGTTCTTCGACTCGATCACCGTCCGCCTGTTCGCATCGGGCCGCGACTACACCGTCAACGAGGCCGGGCGCACGATCGGCGGTACCGCCGGCATGCGGCGCGCGTGGAGCGAGTACTGGACCTTCGTCCGCGGGCGTGCGGCCATCACCGGCGACACCCGCGTCTGCCCGAACTGCGGCGGAGCCCTGGAAGAAGGGCAGACCGCGATCTGCGCCTGGTGCGGCGGCAAGATCACCACCGGCGAGTTCCCGTGGGTGCTGTCGCGCATCGAGCAGGACGAGGCGTATCGCGGCTAAGACTGGTCGACAAAATGTTCGAGGCCGGTAACGGAATCACTCCTGGAACGCGCCCAGAAGTTCTTCCGCACCGGCCCCGTGGACTGGACTGCGAAAAAGTAGCGGGACTTACTTCACTTCACCTCTGCGGCGGCGTGCTTCTTGGCCATCAGATCGCGCAGCGTGGCGGCCGGAATCGAGCCCTCGATGGTGATCGAGTCCGCCTTGCGGTTCACGTCGAACTTGCGAAGCACCGACACCATCTCCGGCGCCTTGTCCTTCACGGCCAGGCGCATCGCGGCGAGCGCGCCGCGGACGGTGTCCTCGAGGAGCTGCAGGGTCTCGGCGTCGTTCGACAGGCCGGTGGCGCCGAGCTCCAGCGTGGCGCCGGTGTCCTTGGCCCAGACCGCGACGGTCGACAGCGTCTTGATCGCCGTCTGGAGCGCGTCGCCGGACTGCCCCTTGCCGGTGTTGATGTTGCCGCCCTTGGCCAGACGGGCCGCGCGGGTCACGTCGACCAGCGCCCAGGCAGTCGCGCTCTTGTCGATGCGCCCGAGGTCCATGCCCAGAGCGCCGCGGCTGACGAAGCCGGTGCCACCGTTGGCGCGCGCCTCGAGGGCCGCGATCACGGAACGCTCGTTGCCGGCGATGGCCAGCGACGGCGAGAGGAACGCCACGGCACCCTGCTCACCCTTCTCTTCCGGAAGCGTGAGGTAAGCGCCCTTCTTCACGGCGCCCCGGGAAAGTAGCGCGGTCGTGAGACGCTCCGGCTGGAAGCGGCCTTCCGCGATGACGAGAATATCCGCCTCGGAACCGAGCGTCGAGCGCGGCGTCGTCGCCACGACGAGCGTATCGACGTCCTTGAACGGGTTCAGGCCGGTGTCGAGGAGGAACTTCTCCGCCTCGCCGTCCGTGCTCATCTTGTCGGTGTGCTGGAAGAGCAGCGAGGAGAGGGGGCTGGTGCGCATGTCGGCCAGCTTCACCATGCCGACCGATGCGGCATTCGCCGGAACGAGCGACAGGGCGTCGTCTTTGGCCATCAGGGGCAGCGCCAGCGCCACCACAGCCATGAGAACTGCGAGAGTACGAAGAACACGGGTCATGATCAGAACTCCTTTCGAGTGAACAGCCACGAAGCGAGAATGAGACAAGCAACGCCGAAGGCGGCGGTGGTCAGGAATGGCGCGGGTGTGAGAACACTCATCATGCGCTCAGGAAGTTCATCGCCTCCGACGAAGGCGAACACGGCCTGGCCCATCTCCGCGGTCTTGGGCAAGACCCAGTACAGGGTCTCGATGACCCAGGCCTGCCAGTCTTTGGACACGGCAGCCGCGTATTTTTCGTGACCGGCCATGGCCAGCCCGAAGAAGAAGATGCCGAACGTGGTCATGATCGAGACCGCGGTCGAGGACGTGATGACGCCGACGAGGAACGCGAACGCGAGCAGCGTCGCGATCACGAGGAAGATGATCAATCCGCCCAGCAGGAACCGGGTGTGCGCGACCCCGGTCTTCCAGACCACGATCAGCCACACCGCGCCGATGAGATAGATGATGTTGCTCGCGGAGAGGATCAGCCCGGCCACGTAACGCGAGAGCAGCAGCTTCACGCGCGACACCGGGCGGGAGAGGTAGAGGTCGACCGTTCCCTTGTCCTGCATGCGCGGAACGAGGTGGGCCGTGGCGAACACCGCCATGAACGTGCAGATGATGTAGAGGAAGACGGAGAAGCCGGACTCGAAGCCGAGGACGAGCTTCTCGATCGACATGGAGTCGTTCATGTCGACTTCCTTGCCGAAGAGCTTCGCGCCGGCGAGGGCGCCGTCGACGATGTCGAGGTTGATCGCCGAGGCGAAGATGATGATGAAGATCGTCGAGAGGAAGAAGTAGGCGACGAGCGTCCACCGCGCCGCGGCCTCGCGCATCACGTCTTCGATGTTGGCTGCCAGGACTTTCATGAGTGCGCTCCCACCGACACGCCCTCTTCGGCGCGGACGAGATCGACGAACACGTCTTCGAGCGTCGAGCGGACCGGAGTCAGCTCGCTGAGCACGCCTCCGCGCGAGCGGAGCGTGTCCACCAGGTGATTGAGATGCTCGAGATCGGTGACGCTCAACACGACGTGCCCGTTCACGCGCTCCACGCCAGCGCCGCTCTCGCGGAACGTGGACACGAGGGAGTCGTCGATCGGAGTCGCGACCATCTTGTACGTGGCGGAGGTGCGGGTCAGCTCTTCGACGCTGCCGAACGCCGCCACCTTGCCGTCGCGCAGCACGGCCACGCGATCGCAGGTGCGCTCGATCTCCGACAGCAGGTGCGAGTTGAGGAGCACGGCCGTGCCGCGGTCGGCCTCGGCGCGGAGAATGTCGCGGATCTCGCGGCGGCCGACCGGATCGACGCCGTCGGTCGGCTCGTCCAGCATCAGCACCTGCGGCTGGTGGATCATCGCGCAGGCCAGGCCCAGGCGCTGGGTCATGCCCTTCGAGAACTTCTTGATGCGCACATCCGCCCACTGGCCCATGCGCACCTGATCGAGGAGCGGTGGGATGCGCGCGTCGATGTCCTTCCTGGCCATCCCGGACATGCGTCCGAAGATGCGCAGCGCCTGGCGCGCCGTCAGGTAGTTCGGGATCTTGTGTCCCTCTGGGAGATATCCGACGCGGCGGCGCGACTCGGGGTCGGCGACCGGGCGGCCGCACACCGTCGCCGTACCGGACGTGGCGTGGGTGAGGCCGAGGAGAATCTTGACGGTGGTCGTCTTCCCGGCGCCGTTCGGGCCGAGGAGGCCGAAGAGCTCGCCCTCGCCGACCTGGAAGTCGATCCCGTCCAGCGCCGTGATCGGCGGCTTCCGGAATGACGACCGGTATTGCTTTCGGAGGCCCGAGACCTCAATGAGGGTGGTCATGGCATCAATGTACGGCGCGGCGCCGGAAAAGGTTGCGATCCAACGCCGAGCGACACTTTACATTGCAAAGTAGGTGCACGCAACGGAGCTGCGCGGATTGCCACAACTTGCCACGGTTACGCCATTCTCTTGTCGACCGCGTCCCAGCTCACGTTCGACAGAAACGCCTCGATGTACTTGGGCCGGTCCGCGGGCTTGTAGTCCAGGAGAAAGGCGTGTTCCCAGACGTCCATGACCAGCGCCGGGGTGTAGCCGGCCACGTGACCGGTCTCGTGAAGCGTGATCCAGTGGTTGGAGACGAGTCCGGTCGAAGGGTCGAGGAAACAGATCGCCCAGCCCACGCCGCGCATCTTGCCGACGCCGACGAAATCGGTCTTCCAGATGTCGTAACTCGGGAAGCTGCGCTCGACGGCCTCGCGGAACTTCGAGCCGCGGCCCGCGTCGCCGCCGCCCTGCCGCTTCATGTTCTCGAAGTAGTACTCGTGCAGGACCATGCCGTTGTACTCGAAGCCGAGACGGCGGGTGAGCTCGGAGTAGGCGGGGACTTCTTCCTGGTCGACCTGGCCGTCGTCGAGCATCGCGGCGATGCGCTCGGTGAGCGTGTTCGTGTTCGTGACATAGCCCTCGTAGAGCTTGAAATGCATCTCGAGGGTCTTGTCGGAGATGCCGTTGAGGCCGGAGAGGTCGAACGTGCGCGGCTTGTACGTCTTTGTCTGCATGCCTTGAGGAGCATGCAAGTTCAGCGCGCGACTTCAGTTCATCCCGAGCGAAGTCGAGGGATCACCGGACTGCGCGGAGGGTCCATTGACTCCTCGACTTCGCTCGGAGTGAACTAGGGAGCGACGCAGCGGAACGTGGCATACACGTACGGATACGCGGGGCGGAACCAGTTGCGGAAGCTGCGCCGGACGAGCTGGCGTGCCGTCGCCGGAGACGCACCTTTCATCACGTAGTGCACGCCGTCGAAAAAGTCCGTGGAGTATTGCGGATAGGACGGCATCGCGCGGAAGCCGTCGAACGGCGCAAAGAGCGTGGACGTCCACTCCCAGCCGTTGCCGATCAGATCGTGGATACCGAACCCGTTCGGCGCGTAGCTGCCCACCGGCACCGGATCCCAATGCTGAAAATCGAAGTTGCCCTCGGCGGGCTGCCCGGCTCCATACGTCGCCCGATCGAGCTCCGCCTCGGTCGGCAATCGCGCACCTTTCCACTTCGCGAACGCGGCCGCCTCGTCGTGCGTGACGTACACGGGCGCGTCGAGCGGCAGCGGCGTCATCTCGAACATGCCCCGCCAGAGCTCACCCTCCCAGAAATGCGGCGCCGCCGCGCCCGTCGCCTTGACGTACTCGAGATACTCGCCGTTGGTGACGTTGCACGCGTCAAGGGTGAACTCCGGCACGTGCACTGAATGCGCAGGAAACTCGTTGTCCCACCCGAAGCAGGGCGCCGTCTGCCCGAGCTGGGCCACCCCCGCCGGAACGGTAACGCTCCCCATAGGTCCCATAGGTCCCATAGGTCCTATAGGTCCCATAGGTCCTATAGGAGGAGCAACCTTCCGCGAATGCGGCAGCTCATGAAACATGTACAACAACGTCTCCTGGTGCATCAGCTCGTGCTCCAGCACCGTGAACGTCGCCTCATGCTCGGGCAGCTCGCGCAGCGCGCTCTCGATCATCGCCTCGGCCTCCGCGCCGTAGGCCTGAACATCCTCGCGCGCCGGCCACAGATCGGTCGGTGACTTCGCCGCCGCCTCATCCTCGGGGTCGATGCCCCGCGCGAAGATCTGCTCGTAATGCGCATCGAGACCGGGACGGCCGAGGGTGAGCTTGAGGAGGGTGTTGATGGCGAAGGCGGGCAGGTGACCTTCGTAAAACGCGATCGGATTGCGGAGGCGGATCGGGCGGTCGTACCAGGCATCCGGCGTGATGATGCCGAACAGCTCCCGGGTATGAGCGCGCGACGCGCGATAGAACGCGGCGGGATCGTCGATCTGGTCGTGGCGCATTACTTCCGCTGCATCGTCAGCGACCACGATGACACATGTCCGCCGTGGAGAAACAGCGCCCCGCGCACGTCGTAATTGTCGTCGTCGATGCGGCGGAACACCTCCGTCGCGGCGTAGTCGCCGTCGTCGGATCGGTACGTGGCCAGGACCATATCCTCGAAGAATGCATACGCGCCCTGCACCGGGCCCATGATCGCGTGCGTGCCGGTGAACGTCGTCGCCGGTAACCCCACCGAGGGCGGACGCACGTCGTAGCGCGAGCGTTCTCGTTCAATTGCTCCTCGACGATCCAGCTCTCGCCGTGGGTGATGGTGGCGAAGCCGATCATCGCGTTCGGATTGCCGGCCACGTCGATGGTCGAGCCGGTGATCTCCCACCGGCCGGCCTGCAGCAGGTAGGTCACGCGACCGCTTCTGCCTGCAGCGGGACTTCGATCACGCGGAACGGCGGGCGGTCCGGATACGCCGCGGAGAGCACGGGCATGGCCACGTTGTAGACGGGAATGCCGCTCTTGGTCCGTCCTTCCGGAGCACCGCGATGCGCGTGACCGTGGAAGACCGCATTCACGCGATAGCGGTCGAGCGGCTCTTCGAGCCGGGACGATCCAAGGAAGGCCACGATCTCCAGAGGCTCTCCGGCGACGGTGGCCTGGATCGGCGAGTAGTGCAGCACGGCGATCTTCTGCGGCGTGCGCAGACGTGCGAGCGCGGCCTCGAGCTTCAGCGACTCGTTGATGGCCTCGTGCACGAAGTCCTTGATGATCTGCTCGCCCCACGCGCCGAGGGCGCGCCGGCCGAATCCGCCCGCGAAGCCTTTCACGCCGGCGAAGCCGACACCGTGCACTTCCGTGGAGTCGCCATCGAGGATCGTCACGCCCGCGTCGGAAAGGATCGAGACGAGCTCTTTCTCGTGTCCCGATTCCAGATCGTGATTGCCGAGAACGCCCACCGCCGGGATGCGCAGCGACGACGTGATCTCCTTCGCGAGGACCTTCGTTTCCTCGACCGTGCCGTAGTCGGTCAGATCGCCGCAGAGGAGGATCATGTCCGCCTCCTCGGTCGCCTTCGCGAACAGCGGCTGCAGCGTTCCCGCGGACGTCTTCTTCACGTGGATGTCGGCCACGGCGGCGATGCGAAACGTGTCGCGCTCACTCATCAATTCGCTCCATCCACCGCGATCCCCGCCGTCCAGAGCTCGATGTCCTCGGGCGACATCACTCCGTCGGCGAGCCGCGCGTCCTCGTAACCCCAGTCAGTGATGTCCTTCAGGTACTGCTGCCGCGAGACGATCGTCCCGTTGCAGACCTTCTCCGCGGAGTTGGTCGTTTCCTCGCTCATGCGCCGCGTCAGCTCCTCGACCACCCACGCCGGAACCTTCTCGCGGTCGCCGGGATAGATGAAGCCGAACAGCACGATGTGCGCGTACAGAGCGCGCCAGTATTTGCCGTAGCGCTCGATCAGGCGAGGCCAGTCGAGGCGGTCACCGACCGCGCGGATGATGTGAGCAACGTCCGCGCCGTCGAAGCGCTCGCGCTCCATGATCAGCCCCTTCGACCAGATCATCTCCTCGGGCGGGATGAGCTCGACGTCGACGCCGAACACCTTCTCCTTCACCGCGTGCTCAAACCAGCGGTCGTCCACCTCGGCCACGCCGTTCCCGGCGCTGTAGATGAGGTCGACGAAGTCCTCTCCCTTGAACACCTTGCCGATCCAGTGCGGGAACGTCAGCTCCGTTTTGTAGCCCGCCTTCTGAAACGCCCGGGCCGCGCGGCCGAAGTCGCCGCGGCGGATGAACACGTCGAAGTCTTTGGTGTGCCGCTCGATGCCGGTGTAGCGCTCGAACGCGTAGGCGCCGCCGACCAGATGGGGGATCCCGGCCTCGTGCAGGACCGCGAGCGAGTTGCGATAGAACTCGATGCGCTCGGCACTGAGAACTGCTTCCGCCGCCATGGTCTGCACGAAAATGCAGTTTTTATGCCGCGGACGCTAGAGCTTAACCGTCAGAAAATCAGAAGGTTACGGGTCCGATGAGGATCGTGGAGGCGGCCGTGTTGAGGCGGTACTGCGGAACGCCGTCGCCGAGGCGAAGCTGGCGGCGGTTAGCGCCCCAGAGGCCGCTCTCGCAGCTCTGGAGCTGACAGAAGATCTCGCCCGCGTCGGCGACCCGCGCCTCGACCTCGGGCGACACATCCGGCGCGAGCTTGAGCGCGATCGCCCCGTCGCGTGAGCTCGCATCGACCGTGCCGCTGACGCGCTCGAGCGTGATCCCGCCGCTGTTCGTGCTGATCTTGTATTTCCCCGACGACTGCACGACCGAGATCCCGCCGCTGGTCGCGTGCGCGGTCACGTTCCCGCTCATGTTCCGGATGGCCACGCCGCCGTTCGCGGCGCGCACGTCGACGGTCGCGCGGCGGGGCACGTAGAGGATCATGTTCACCCACCACGCCTGCGTCTGATCGCTGGGAGGTCCGGCCACGGAGATCTCGCCTTTGTTGTTGACGACGTTGATCGCGCCGAGGAGGCGGATCGCCTTCGACTTGTTGTTCGCGACCGCGTAGCGGCAGACGATGAGGCGCGCATGCGGGCGGTTCCAGCCGCGAATCGACACGCCGCCTTCCTGCGAGGCGATGACGCGGAGACGATCGATGCCCGCGAGCTGGATCTCGCGCTGCTCCTGATCATTCATCTGCGAAGGGAGGTTGGTGAAGGTGGTCTTGTAGAAGTGCTCGCAGTCGGTCGCCTCACCGGCCAGGGAGTGGTCCTGCTCCGAGCCGATGATCTGGCGAGCCGCGAACGCAGACGTGGAGGACAACGTCAGCGTCACGACGAATGCCGCGACGAGCGTCTTCATGATGTCTATTACGTTACGAACGAGCCAACGTTAGGTTTCGCTGCGCCGGTCTCGATTGTGGCAATGGTCGTGCACGCTGCGCACCGCATGCAAGCTCGTGAACCGCTAGACTCACGCCCGTGAGCCGCGAGTTCCAGCGCTGGGATCCCGTTCCGTTCCCGCACGAGGAACGCCCGCCCGCCGCGCGCGTCGAGTATCGCGACCGCATCCAGTCGCTGAACGTCGACGCTGCGGCCCTCGCGGAGGAGCTCAAGCGCGAGCTCCGCGGCGAAGTGCGGTTCGACGACGGCTCGCGCGCGCTCTACGCGACCGACGCGTCGAACTACCGCCAGGTCCCGATCGGCGTCGTCATTCCGCGCGATGCGAACGACGTCATCGCCGCCGTCACCCTGGCCCGCAAATACGGCGCGCCGATCCTCGGCCGCGGTGCCGGCACCAGCCTGGCCGGCCAGTGTTGCAACGTCGCGGTCGTGCTGGACCTGTCGAAGTACATGCACCGCATCGCGGAGATGAATCCGCGCGAGCAGTTCGCGCGCGTCGAGCCGGGCATCGTCCTCGACGATCTCCGCCGCGAGGCGGAGAAGCACACGCTCACCTTCGGCCCCGATCCCGCCACCCACGCCCAGTGCACCCTCGGCGGCATGATCGGCAACAACTCCTGCGGCGTGCACTCGATCATGTCCGGGAAGACCGTCGACAACATCGAGGAGCTCGAGGTCCTCACCTACGACGGCGTGCGCATGCGCGTCGGCAAAACGAGCGACGACGAGCTGCAGTCGATCATCGCCGCCGGCGGACGTCGAGCTGAGATCTACGCCGGGCTGGAGTCGATTCGCGACCGCTACGCCGATCTCATTCGCACGAAGTTCCCGCGCATTCCGCGCCGCGTCTCCGGCTACAACCTCGACGAGCTCCTGCCCGAGAACGGCTTCCACGTCGCGCGGCTGCTCGTCGGCAGCGAGTGCACGCTCGCGCTCACGCTGGAGGCGAAGACGAAGCTCGTTTACAGCCCGCCCGCGCGGGCGCTGCTGGTCATCGGCTACCCGACTGTTTACGACGCGGCCGACGACGTCCCGCGCTTGTTGAGCTTCGGTCCCATCGGCCTGGAAGGCTTCGACGACCTGCTCGTGCGCGACCAGGTCCACAAGAAGATGAATCCGCACGGCATCGCGCTGCTGCCGCCGGGCGGCGGCTGGATGCTCGCGGAGTTCGGCGGCGATACGCTCGACGAGGCCATGGCGAAAGCGCAGCGCCTCGGCTCGACTCTTCCGAACACGCGTGTCTTCGACAACTCCACGAAAGAGGCGCGCTTCGTGTGGGCGGTGCGCGAGTCGGGACTCGGCGCCACGGGACACGTTCCCGGAAAGCCGTTGATGTGGGAGGGATGGGAGGACGCCGCCGTCGCGCCGGACAAGCTCGGACGCTACCTGCGCGACCTCCGCGCCCTCCTCGAGCGGTACGGGTACGGCGGCGATTTCTACGGCCACTTCGGCGACGGCTGCGTGCACACGCGCACGAACTTCGATCTCACCAGCGACCCCGGCATCGCCAAGTTCCGCGCGTTTCTCGACGACGCCGCGGATCTCGTCGCGTCATACGGCGGGTCCTTCTCCGGCGAGCACGGCGACGGCCAGGCGCGCGCCGCGCTGCTCGAAAAGATGTTCGGGCCGGAGCTGATGCAGGCCTTCCGCGAAGTGAAGACGCTCTGGGATCCCGCGAACCGGATGAATCCCGGAAAGCTGGTCATGCCCTACCAGCCCGACGAGAACCTCCGGCTTGGATCGCAGTACGCGCCATGGAACCCGGAGACGCACTTCACGTTCGCCGAGGATTACGGTCGGATGAACCACGCGGTGCTGCGCTGCGTGGGTGTGGGGCGGTGCCGGCGCCTCGACGGCGGCACGATGTGTCCGAGCTACCAGGTCACGCGCGAGGAAGAGCACTCCACGCGCGGCCGCGCGCGGCTGCTCTTCGAGATGTTCGAAGGGAAGGTCACGCCGAGATCGTGGAAGAACGAGGCGGTCAAGGAAGCGCTGGACCTCTGCCTGGCCTGCAAAGGATGCAAAGGCGACTGCCCGACCCAGGTCGACATGGCCACCTACAAGGCCGAGTTCATGTCCCACTACTACGAGGGCCGCATGCGGCCGATGGCCGCGTACACGATGGGCCTGATCTACACATGGGCCGGCATCGCGCAGCACATGCCGGGCATCGCGAACGTGCTGATGAAGCTCGGAAAGCCGTTCGCCGGCGTTGCGAAGGAACGCACGATGCCGCGCTTCGCAGAGAAAACGTTCCGCTCGTCGTTTGTGGAGCGGCGGGCTTCAGCCCGCCGGCAGGAGA
>DATLOL010000165.1:0-26514 GCA_035536275.1 Thermoanaerobaculia bacterium | reverse complement strand
AGCCCGCCGGTGTTCGTTTCGGCGGGCTGAAGCCCGCCGCTCCACTTACTGTCCCTTTGCAGCGGCAACCACTTTCTGCGCCGCATCCCACATCCCGTCGGCGGTGATGAGCGGCAGGCCCGAATCCTTCAGGATCTGTTTGCCGAGCTCCACGTTCGTCCCCTCGAGGCGGACGACCACCGGCACTGGCAGGCCCACTTCCCGCGCCGCGCTGACCACGCCCTCGGCGATGCGATCGCCGCGCATGATGCCGCCGAAGATGTTGATCAGGATCGCCTTCACGTTCTTGTCGCTGAGGATGATCCGGAACGCGTTCTTGACCTGCTCCGCGCTCGCGCCGCCGCCGACGTCGAGGAAGTTCGCCGGCTCGCCGCCCGCGAGCTTGACGATGTCCATCGTGGCCATCGCCAGACCGGCGCCGTTGACCATGCAGCCGACGTTGCCATCGAGCTTGATGTAGTTCAGGCCGAACTTCGACGACTCCACTTCGAGCGGATCCTCTTCGTGGAGGTCGCGCATCTCGACGACGTCCTTGTGCCGGAACATCGCGTTGTCGTCGAAGTTCATCTTGCAGTCGAGGGCCAGGACGTTGCCTTCCTTGGTCACCAGCAGCGGGTTGATCTCCGCCAGCGACGCGTCGGTCTCGACGTAGGCGCGGAAGAGCTTCTGCAGGAAGTCCACGCACTTCTTGAACGGATCGCCGGAGAGGCCGAGGGCGTAGGCGACCTGGCGGGCCTGGAAGGGCTGCACGCCGATGACGGTGTCGACCGGGATGCGCGCGATCGCCTTCGGATCGTGCGCGGCCACTTCCTCGATGTCCATGCCGCCCTGCTGCGAGGCCATGATCACGTTCATCCCCGACGCGCGGTCGAGGGTGATGGCGAGGTAGAACTCCTTGTCGAGGTTCAGGGCCTCCTCGATCAGCACCTTGCGCACGACGCGGCCCGCGGGGCCGGTCTGGGGCGTGATCAGGGTCATGCCGAGGATCTTCTTGGTGAGCTCGGCCGCCTCGTCGGCATCCTTGGCCAGCTTGACGCCGCCGCCTTTACCCCGGCCGCCCGCGTGAATCTGCGCCTTGACGACGACCCGCCCGCCCAGCTCTTTCGCAGCCTGCCGTGCTTCGTCCGGAGTGATGACCACGATGCCGCGCGGCGTCGGAACACCGTAGCGCCGCAGGATTTCCTTGGCCTGATATTCGTGCACCTTCATAGCGGCGCGCTTTTATCACATAGGACCTATACGGCCTAAGGACCTATACGGCCTACTGCAGAGCTTCTTCGAGCACCTTCCGCAAGCGCAGTCCGCCACGCAGCAACCGCTCGTACACGATGTTGATGTTCTTCTGCGCGTACTCGCCGCCGAGGGTGCCGTTGCCGATGGCGTAGGCGTCGTGGACGGCGGCGTAGTGCGACTCGTTGAACCAGTCCTCGACCGTGCCGCGCTGCAGCTCTTCGACCGGGCGGCCGCGCATCTCGTAGGTGATGAGGCGGTCGACGTAGGCGTCCACCGTGCCCGGACCCCAGTCGATGAGGACGCCGTCCCACGCGCTGTGCAGGTTCGTCTCGACGCCGAGTAAGCGGATCTTCACGAGATTGCCGCCGCGATCCATCACCATCTGGCCGGTCGCATCGTCCTTGACCTGGCCGCCGGCGGCGTGCATCGGCTGATGGAGGTCGCCCATGAAGTGCACGAGATAGATCAGTGCCTCGCGACGCTTGTCGCGCTCCTGGTTCCTGTCCTTGAGGATCGCGGTGTACTTCTCGATCGCGGCGACGACGCACTGGTCGTTCTTGCAGTCGCGGGCGCGATCGAAGGTGGGCGAGTCATTGGGGATGTTGCTGTAGTGCAGCGCACCCGTGTCGCCCGGACGAAGGCCCTTCGTCTCCTCTGCGCGCCAGTCATCGGGCAGCGACGCGATCTCGCGCAGCGGCGCGTTGAAGTTCATCTGCCGCACCCGCGCGGCGACGTTCGGCGAGAGTCCGCGCTCGGCCAGTTCGGCAACGACGGCGTGACCCTTCGATCCCCAGGCATAGACGTGCGTCGGAACGACGGCGAGCAGTAGGAGAAGGCGTGCGATGCGCATATCGTCATCTTATGCGCGAAGGCGACGTCGTCACCATCACCCCCACCGAGCTCGTTGCCGGCGGGGACGCGCTCGCGCGCATCGACGGGTTCCCCGTGTTCGCGTCGAACGTCTTCCCCGGCGACGTCGCCCGCGTGCGGCTGTACGAGGTGAAGAAGGGGTTCGCGAAGGCAGATCTCGAGGAACTGGTGACGCCGAGCCCATGGCGGCGAGCGATGACCTGTCCGATCGCGAACGAGTGCGGCGGCTGCGACTGGACGGCCCTGCGCCTGGACAAGCAACTCGAAGCGAAGACGCGCATCCTCACTGAGTCGCTCCGCCGCATCGGAAAGCTCGACGTGGCGACGCTGCCCCGCATCGACCTGCACCCGTCGCCGCTGAACTACCGCCTGCGATCGCGCCTGCATCGGGAGGGGGAGGCGGTGGGGTTCTTCGCGATGCGCTCGAATCGGGTGGTGCAACTGGCGGAGGAGTGTGAAGTCGTCGGCGTGCACACGGCTGAGACCTACGGAACGCCGGCGTCCCCGCCGGCTGAGCAGGCGGCGTCCCGCCGCCCGCGGGAGCGAGACGCTCCCCGCTCAGCCGGCGAGACGCCGGCGGTCCGCAGTGAGGAGCTGTGGGAGCTTGGCGCGGAGCTCGTGACCGACCGCGAGCTCACCCTCACCGTCAACGAGCTCACCTGGCGCCTCAGCACCGACGCCTTCTTCCAGGTCAACCGGCACCTCCTCGGCACGATGCTTCGCCTCGTCACCGCGCACGCATCGCGCGTGCGGCGAAAGCAAAGCGCCGTCGATCTCTACGGCGGGGTCGGCTTCTTCACCCTGCCCATCGCCAAATTGTTCGAGCGCGTGACGTTGATCGAAGGCTCGCCGGTGGCCGCGCGCTACGCACGCATCAACGTGCCGCGCCACGTAAAGGTCATCGAGGCGCCGGTGGAGGCGAAGATGCGGACTCTCCCGGAAGTGGATTTCACGTTCCTCGACCCTCCCCGCGCAGGCACGCGCCGGGAGGTGATCTCCACCATCGCCGAGAAAACGCGCGAAGTCATTGCGTATCTGTCCTGCGATCCCGTAACCTTTGCCCGTGACGCGAGCCGGCTGATCGCGTCCGGGTGGCGTCTCTCCACGCTCGACCTCCTCGACCTTTTCCCGAACACTCATCACGTCGAGACGCTCTCTTCGTTCGAGCGTGCGCAATGAGACACCTGCTGCTCTTCCACTGATCGGTCTGATCTGCGGTCTGGCGGTTCCACTCGTGAATCCATGGGTGGCCATCGCCGGACTGCTGCTCATCACCCTTCGCATTCGTCCCGCCGCCTTCGTCGCGCTGGGCATCTTTCTGTCGCTGCAACTGCAATCGCGAGTCGCGCGCGAGCGCTCCGCGTTCGGGACTCTCGATCCTGAGGTCTTCGTCACCATCGACGCGCCGCTGGAGCGTGACTGGTCCCCCAGGGACGAGTCGTTCGTCCTGCGCGCGTCGCGTTTCACGATCGGGAACACGGAGCTCGACACACCGATCGCGATCTACGCGCGATTCGAGCCGCCGGAGATCGCGATGGAGGCGACCGTCCGCGCGGAAGGCTTCCTCCGGCAGAACGAGCGCGGCGAGTACTCGATGGGCGTGAAGTCGCCCACCCTGCTCGCATATCGCGGCTCGCTGCCCCGCTGGCATCCGCGGGCCTGGAACCGCGCGCTTGCGAACGCGATGGAGCGGCACGCCGCTGCCCATCCCGACGAGGTCGCGCTCGCGCAGGCGCTCGTCCTCGGGCGCGGCGAGCGTCTCACGCCGGAGATGAAGAAGAGCTTCCGCGGCGGCGGCACGTATCACCTGCTCGTCTTCTCCGGCCTGCAGATCGCCTTCGCCGCCGGTCTGCTCGCGGCATTGCTGCGATGGCTGCACAAACCCCGCGCGTCGGACTGGCTCCTGCTCACCTTCGCCGTCCTCGCGCCGCTCTTCATCGGGCCGACGGCGTCCGTGTCCCGCGCGAGCATCGGCATCGGCCTGTACGCGCTCTCGCGCATCCTGAAGCGGCCGACGTCACTCGAGAACCTCTGGTGCGTGGCCGCGCTGCTGCGTCTCATCGTCGAGCCGCGCGACCTCATCGATCCGTCGTTTCACCTCACCTACGCCGGCGCCGGCGCGCTGCTGTTCATCGGACGCCATCTGCGACCGCGCGCGCTCGGCTACGTCGCCGCGGCGGAGGTGGCCATCTCCCCGCTTACGCTCTTTCACTTCCACCAGTACGCCCTGGGCGGCTCGCTCATCACCTTCCTCATGTCGCCGGTGATCTTCGTGATGCTGATCGCGTCCGCGCTGGCGTGCGCGTTTCCACCGCTGTTCCACGTCATCGGGCTGCTGCACCGGGCCTGCACGATGCTGAACGCGCTCGGCATGTCCGGCTGGTTCGCGTCGCCGCCGGTGCCGGCGCTGATCGCTAGTGCGTTGGCGTCCCTGCTCGCGATCGCACTGCTGCGACAACGTGCGCGCGCGATCGTGCTGATCGTCGCGCTGCTCATCCCGTCCTGCGCGGCGATCGTGAAGTCGCTGCGACAGCGCAACGTCGAGCATCCCACGATCACCTTCTTCGACATCGGCCAGGGGGACGCGATCGTGCTGCGCTCCGGCACGCACACCGTGCTCGTCGACGGCGGACGCGGCGAGCGCATCCTCCCGCTGCTGGCCGACCGCGGCATTCGCAGACTGGACGCGGTCGTGCTGTCGCACGCGCATCCCGATCACTGCGAGGGCCTGGCCGCGGCGCTGGCGGCGTTCGAGGTCGGCCGCATCTGGATCTCACCGCGCCGGTTCCGCGGCGACTGCGCGGCGCAGGTGCTCGAGTCCGCGCGCGCACCGATCCATCTCGTCCGCGACGGCGATTCCCTGGCCCTCGGCGAGCTCGCCGTGCGGGCGCACGTCGCCGACAGCCGCTTCCGCCGCGCGCCGGAGAACAACTCCTCGATCGTCCTGCACGTGTCCGCGCGGAAGCGCAGCTTTCTTCTCACCGGCGACATCGAGAAGGAGGCGGAGCTCTGGCTCTCCGACCGCGACCTGCGCGCCGACGTCCTCAAAGTCGCCCATCACGGCAGCCGCAGCTCGACCACGGAAGCGTTCCTGGACAACGCCGCGCCACGGCTGGCGGTGATCTCGTGCGGGCGGCACAACCTCTTCGGTCATCCGCACCCCTCGGTGATCGAGTCGCTCGACGCCCGCGGCATCCGCACGTGGCGCACCGACCGTCACGGCTCGATCGACGTGGCGGTGCGCGGCGGGCATCTGTACGTCACGACGCGATCGGACTAGAGTGATGGCAATAGCTCATGGCGAACACGATTCTGCGGCTCGGCCTCTGGACGCTGATCCTCGTGCTGGCCCTGTACGTCCTGGCCACCACGTACGAGCAGGAGCCGTGGGCGGAGCTGATCCCCATCAAGATGCTGCAGCAGGCGCTGGTCGTCGCCGGCGCGCTCATCGTCCTCGGACTGATCCTGCGCGTCCTCGGCAAAGGCGCCGACGCCGTGCGGAAGAACCGCTGCCAGGTCTGCCGCACGCCCGTCCCGGCGGGCGCGATCTACTGCCGCGCGCACCTCCGCGCTGTCCTCCATGAGGAGGACGACCGTACACATTCGACGAGGACCAGTCGCCGATGAAGCAAGTGCTGAGTCCTGAGTCCTGAGCACGATGGATCCACGCAGCACTCAGCACCCAGCACTCAGCACTCCTCTCCTCGTCATCGCCGGCCCTACCGGGTCCGGCAAATCGGATCTGGCCCTGCGCCTCGCGCAGGCGCTGCGCGGCGAGATCGTCAATTACGACTCCGTCCAGATCTACCGCGGATTCGACATCGGCAGCGCCAAGCCGTCACCGGCCGAGCGTGCGCTCGTTCCCCATCACCTGTTCGACATCGTCGATGCCGGCGCGGAGTTCAACGCCGCCGACTATGGCCGGCTCGCGCGCGAGGTGTGCGCGGCGCTGACGTTGTCCAACACCCGGCCGATCCTCGTGGGCGGCACCTTCTTCTATCTCCGTGCGCTGCTTTCGGGGCTGCCGGAGATGCCCGGCCGCGACGAGCGGCTTCGGGCCCGCATCCGCCGCATCGCGGATCAGCCGCGCGGCGCGGCGCGCCTGCACGGCTGGCTGTCGAAAATCGATCCGCGAAGTGGTAGAAAGATCGCCCCCGCGGACCGTCACCGCGTCGAGCGGGCCCTGGAGGTCTGGATCAGGAGCGGCCGCCCGATCTCGAGCTGGGAACCGGAAGGGAGCGACGAGCTGCCCTCGATCAAGCTCGGCCTGCGCGTCGACCGGGCCCGCCTCGGCCCGATCCTCGATGCCCGCGTCGAAGAAATGTTCCGCCGCGGCCTCGTGGCCGAGACCCGCGCGCTGCTGGAGCGCTTTCCGGCCACCGCGCGGCCGTTCGGGACCATCGGCTACAGGGAGGCGGTCGCGGTCGTGCACGGCACGATGACCGAGGGCGAGGCGATCGAGGAAACCAGACGCCGAACGCGCGCGTACGCCAAACGGCAGATGACCTGGCTCCGCTCGGAGCGAAATGTGCAGTGGGTGGACGCCAACGACAGAGACGAGACCTTCGCGGCCGCGCTGCGATGCATCGAGGAACACGCTTGAGACCGATGAAGACCTTTTTACTCGCGGCGGTGATGCTCATCGCCGCCTGCGGCACGACCGACGTCATGCCGCCCGCGGTCACGCCCGACGCGGAAGACCGCTTTCTGATTCACCCGCTGACGGGAGTGACGCTCGCGCCGCCGGCGAGCGAGCGCTTCGAGGCCGCCTATCGCCACGGCATGGCCGGCAACGAGGCCGAGGCCGAACGGCGCATCGCCGAGCTGCGCCAGCGCCATCCCGAGCTGCTCGTGCCGACGCTGCTGCTCGAGGCGCGGCTCGACCTTCGCGAAGGACGCTTCGACGACGCGCTGGAGACGCTGCAGCGCGTGCGCGAGAACGATCCCGACAACCTCGTCGCGCGTGTGTACGAGGCGGAGATCGCCGTCCGCCAGAAACAGACCCGGATCGCCTACGACCTCTATCGCCGCCTCGGCGATGTCCCCACGTCGGCCGAGCGTCTCACCGAGCTCGAGGCCGCGATCTTCAACGAGCTCTATGCGGCCGCGCAGACCGCGCCCGACCCGGAGGCGATCCGCCTGCTGCGCGAGGCGCTGACGTTCAACACCGGCGCGATCGAGCCGCGCATCCTGCTGGCGCAGAAGCTCGTCACCCAGCGCAGCTTCGACGAGGCCCGCACCGAGCTCGAGCCGCTGCTCAACACGGCCGCGGACCGTACCGAGGTGCAGGAGATCCTCGCGGAGGTCGACGCCGGCCGCGGGCGCTATCAGGAGGCGATCGTCCGTTACGACCGCCTGTCGCGGCGCACCAAAGACCCGCGCCACGTGCGGCGGCTCGAGGAGATCAAGAGCGAGTGGAGCGCGGCCAACATGCCGTCGCACTACCGCGCCGCGCTGGAGAGCACGGCCCTCACCCGCGCGGAGCTGGCGGTGCTGCTGTACTGGACCGTCCCCTCGATCCGTTTCGCGCAGAACCTCAGCACGCCGCAGATCGCCATCGATGTGCAGGACGTGACGGGACGCGAGGAGATCATCCGCGCGATCGCAATTGGCCTGTACGATGTCGATCCGGTGACGCGGCGCGTGAGCCCGTATCGGACGATTTCCGCGGCGCGCCTGGCGACGCACCTCCAGCGCGTGCTGGTGCTGCGCGGCGCCCCGTGCGCGCGCGGCATTTCATCGGACAAAGTCCTGAGCGCGTGCGGCGTGGCAGATCCGCTGGCGGCGTTCCCGGCCGATGCGACTCTCACCGGCCGGGATGCCTTGCGCTACCTGCAACCGTTGGCGACGAAGCTATAGGAACCAGGGCGTCATGGTGCCGTTCGGATCGAGCGGGCCAATGGGCACGACGGTGAGAGGAGCCGTGACGGACCAGTAGAACAGCTTCCCCTTCTCGAGGTCCCTGTTCTGAAAGATGATGTCGTCGGTCCCGTTCCCGGTCACATCGTACGCCCCGACGACGTGCCAGTCCGTCGTAGGCGCCGACCCGAGGAAGTCTTGTGCGGTTACGCCCGTACCGGCCTCGTCGAGGAGCCAGTAGTACAGCGCGCGCGTGTTCCGATTCTGGAAGAGCAGATCGTTCCTGCCGTCGCCGTTGAGATCCAGTGCAGCGACCGGGGCCCAGGCGGGATCCCACCACGTCGGGTTGAAAGGACCTCCATCGGTGACGTACGGTCCGTCGACTCGCTGGTAATACAGCGAACCGAAGTCGACATGCTGGTATATCAGCACGTTCCGCGGCGTTGTCGTTCCAGGGACGGGCACTTTGATCGCGACGCGAAATTGCCAGTCCGGATTCCCCCACTCCACGAGCGTGCCGAAGGACTCACGCTCGATCGTGCCGTTCGTCATTTCTGCGAGCCGCCAGTAGACGAGGTGCCCATCCGTGTGCTGGAAGATCAGGTCCGTTTTCCCAGTCTCCGAAAGCGACGCCGCGGCTCGCAGTACCAGGTGCTTGCCGGGGCTGCCCGAGCCGTCATACAGGATCGAGCCCGCGCCGGTGCGGTTCACCCCGTTCATGCGCCAGTAACTGAGCTCTCCACTCTCGCGCATCTGCATGAACAGCAGGTTCCCTTTGACGGCACGGACGTCGCGCTCGCGTTTCGTGAGGGCGCGGAGCACGTTTTTGGTGATGTGATGAAGATAACGGTTGCCGTAGTAGATCGAATCGGGGCCAGGCGGCGGTTCCGCGGCGCCGTACTTGTTGAGAGCGTTGCCCCAGTTCATCGTGCCGACGCTGAACACGGACCCGTAGGCACCGTAGTAACCCATGGTCGCGGCGTACACGGACAGATGGTTCACGCTGCCGCGTGAGTCCTCGCGACTGAACGCTTTCCACTTTGAGCACGGGCTGGTGCTGCAGCTCGACGTCGCGAAAATGAGATCGTCCGGCGCAGTGCCTCCCGTGCGGCCGAAGCCGAGGAGTGCGTAATTGCGGGGGGTTCCGTCGTCGAGCTCGAGATGCGCGGAATCGTCGGCGTTCAACGTGATCCGCGCACCGCCACCCTCCGGTCCGATGATGTTCCAGGTGATGCCCGGGTCTTTGCCGATGACCGGCCACTCCGGATCGTTGAGGGTGCGCTGACGCAGATCGGTCTCGTCGAAGATCCAGTGATCCGCATTCTGGACGCGATAGCCTTCGGCGTACGGGACGACGCTGGCGTCGACGATCGGTGGGCTGTATGGGGTCTCCCGGATTGCACAATTCCGCGTTCCGACACCCACCAGCGCGTTGTCCCACGCCGGGTTCGGCGGGGTCGCCTGGTCATCCCACCACGCGGCCGGCCCGATGACATCCTGCGTGCCGGCGGCTTTCCCACACAACAGCGAGGTATTGTCGTCGGCGTACTCCACCCTCCAGCAGCATGTGTTTCCGCTCAGGAAAACGAGATTCCCGCCTTTGTTGCGGTACTCCCTGAGGTTGTCGTACATCTGCTGGCTCCAGTACTCGTCGTGGCCACCGCTGATGACGGCCGCATACTGCGAGAGCATGGCCCTGCTCGTGTCGAGGTGGACATCGAGGTCGGTGCAGAAGTCGACGGTGTATCCCATCCGCTGCAGCCACCACACCAGCGCGTAGTCGAAGGTGACGGACCGAAGCGCCAGTTGCGTCGTATGGAAAGGCCGGCGAAACGTGATCTTGATCTTCCCGTCCACGACTTGCGACTGGTAGTAGAACGAGTTCCGCTGGGTCGCCGGCGTCGAGAGCGGCGCATCGTTGTAGGCCTGAAACGTATTCAGGCTGGTCTTGAAGAGGATCGATGGAGTCGAGCTCGGTGATGGGTTCCGCACGACGAGCTCGACCCAACACGTGTCCGCGGGTGCCAGCGTCGATCCCGCCGGGCGAACGTCCACCAGGTACCGGCCGGGCTGTAGGTCACCGTTTTCGTTGATCGTCACCGTCTGGGGCCAGTTCCAGTCCTCGTACCCTGCGTAGCCCTCGGCAGCGTTGTTCGAGCCATTGTTCTGATGCGTGACCGCGACGATTTTCTCCGGCAGTTGTCGATCTCCAACCCATCCACCGTGGGACCACTGTGTGTACTTGTAGACACTGATCGACGCCACCGTCGGCGCAAGGTCCGCAGCGAGGTGGAGATTCAGCGACTCCGACGGCAGGATGCTGTACCGATCGGGATACGCCCAGATCGCGTTCGCGGGCGGATCGGCGAGCGCCGCGGGGGCATAGCCGAGGCCGAATGCGAGCCCGGCCCCGGCCAGAGCCGTGGTCTTGATGAAATCGCGGCGTTCGATACCGGCAAGGACCTCTTCGAGGGTACGGTCAGGCATTCGCCATCTCCTTCTTGTCACTCTCGTGGATTGGGTTTCACCTGTGTTGGACTCGGCTTCACGCGTGTTGGTTTCGGTTTCACGCGTGTTGGACGCGGTTTCACGCGTGTTGGACGCGGGTTCACGCGTGTTGGATTCGGGTTCACACGCCGTGGAATCAGTGTCACGCGCCGTGGAATCAGTTTCACGCGCCGTGGAACTGGTTTCACGCGCCGTGGAACTGGTTTCACGCACCGTGGAACTGGTCTCACGCGCCGTGGAACTGGTTTCACGCACCGTGGAACTGGTCTCACGCACCGTGGAACTGGTTTCACCCCCCGTGGAACTGGTTTCACGCACCGTGGAACTGGTTTCACACGCCGTGGAATCCGTTTCACACGCCGTGGAATCGGCTTCACACGTCGTGGATTGGCCTTCCACCGTCACATAACCGTCAAACGCGGCAGCGTGAAGCGCTCCCGCACGAGGCGCCGGAGATGCGCGTCGATCGCGCGCTGCTCGCCGGTCGGGACCAGCGCCGCCGCCTCCTCGCGAAGGGACGGAGTGACGAGCGACGAAACCAGCTCCTCCTCCAGCACCATCAGCGCCTCCTCGATCTTCGGCACCGAGCGCAGAGTTGCAAGCTCGCGCACGCGCGGCGCGAAGGCGGAGGCCGGCGTCGTCTCCAGCAGCGACGCGAGCGCGTCGAGACTCGTCGACGTGTCCTCCTCGGGCACCCCTTCCTCCGCACCGACCGCCAGCGCCTGCCGCTCCTTCCACATCTCCTTCACCGTGTGCTTGCAGTAGGTGAGGCTGCTGACCGACTTCCCCACCGCTTCGCGCTTGTCGAACACCGAGTCCAGCGCCTCGATGACGACCGGCAGCGGAATGCCGTCCGCGGCCCACTGCTGCATCAGCGCCCAGTCCTTCGCGCTGAGGATGAACGGCGTTCCGCGCCGCCGGGCGAAGTGCGCCTCGATCTCCTGAAAATATGCGGCGGACACCCGCGCACCCTACGATCGGCTACAATCTCGCGTCAACCCACGGAGCCCCAGTTATGGAATCGGTCCCGCCTCGCGCGGAAGTGACAGTCTACTCACCCCTCTTCTCACCCTTCCGGCAGCCGTTGCAGGGCGAGTCTGTCTCCATTGGGCGTGCGTCCGACTGCACCATTCCGATCAAGGACCGTTACCTCTCCCGCAAACACGCCGAGATCGTTCCCGTCGGCTCCGCGTGGATGCTCAAGGATCTGGGCAGCGCGAACGGCACGTATCTCAACGGCTCGCGCGTCGAGCGCGACGAGCCGCTCCGCACCGGCGACCGCATCCGCCTCGGCGACACGGAGATCGTCTTCGAGACTTCAGGCGCCAGCACCGACCGTTTCTTCGCCGTCCCCGATCAGGGGCAGGGCACCAACCCGACCATCTCCATCCCCGTCGTCGATCTCGATGACAAGCCCCAGGCGCAGGACGTCTCGCGGCTGCAGACGCTCACCCTGCTCGCACGCGAGCTCATCGAAGACCGGCCGATGGACGAGCTGTTCGGCTTCATCAGCGAGCGGATCATGGAGCATCTCCGCCCATCGCGCGTGGCCATCGCCCTCCTCGGCAGCGACGGCCGCTCGTTCAGCAAGGTCGAAGTGCGCCGCCAGGATTCGACCGACCAGAGCGAGCTGACCATCAGCCACACGCTCCTCTCGCAGGTCGTGCAGGAGAGGAAAGCCCTGGCCTTCGTCGACGTCAGCGTGGACGAGAAGCTGCGCCGTGCGCAGTCGATCATCATGCAGGGCATCCACTCGATCCTCTGCGCGCCGCTGCTCATCGGCGACGCCGTGGTGGGTGTGCTCTACGTCGACTACCTGTTCACGCAGCGGGCGATCTCCGAGGATGACGTGCGGCTGGTGGCGCAGATCGGACGCTTCGCCGCGATCAAGCTCGAAACGACGCGCCTCCGCGAAGAGGCCATCCAGAAGCGGATCATGGACGAGGAGCTGAAGACCGCGTCCAGCATCCAGCGACGCCTGCTCCCGCCGGCGCCGACCGGCATCCCCGGCTTCACTTTCGTCGGTCGCAATCAGCCCTGCCGCACCGTCAGCGGCGACTACTTCGACTTCGCCCTCCGTCCGAACGGCAAGATCTACTTCGTCATCGGCGACGTCAGCGGCAAGGGCGTGACCGCGGGACTGATGATGGCCGGCCTTCAGGTGGCGTTCCGCATCTTCTCGAAGAGCGATCCCGATCCGTCCGTGCTCGTGACGCAGCTCAACGTCGCGCTCAAAGAGAACCTCCCCCAGTCGAAGTTCGTGACGCTCTTCCTCGGCCGTCTGGACACCAATACCGGCGCGATCGAGTACGTGAACGCGGGCCACACACCGCCGCTCCTGCTGACGAACACCGGCGCGGTGGAGATGACGGAGAGCGACCTGCTGCTCGGCGTCGTGTCGCGCGCGGAGTTCACCACCCGGCACATGCAGCTCGACCCGGGCGACTCGCTGATCCTCTTCACCGACGGCGTGACCGAGGCGCGCGACGAAGAGGGCACCGACCTCGGGTCGACCACCATCGGCGACGCGCTGGTCCGGCTGCACGGCGGCGACGCGACCACGATCGCGGCGTCGGTCAACGAGACCGTGCTCGCGCACGTGGGGGACGCGGAGAACCTCGACGACGACGTGACGCTGCTGGTGGTCTCGCGCTCGGCCTTATAGGACGTATGGGACCTATAGGACTTATGGGACCTATAGGAGTCCCTCTTCGCGGAGCCACTCTTCGATGGCCTTGCTGGCCTGATCGTTCTTGAAGTTGAAGAACTGCCGCTCCGTGCGGCGGTCCTCGGTGAGCACGCGCCGGAAGGCCTGATGGTCCTCGAGGGTGCGCGCGAGCACGTCGCGCATCGGGTTGCGATCCATCTTCTCCACGAACAGCCGCCGGTCCTCCTCCTCGCTCTCCTCCGTCCGCGTGGGGATGCGGCGGAAGCGCGACGCATCGCCGGGAGGAGGCGCGTCCAGGGGCAGATCGATGATGTCGCCGCTCTCGACGTCGAGGTAATGAGCGAGGGCGACGCCGAGGTAGGCGACTTGCAAGCCGTCGAGATCGAGCATTCGCGGATGATATCTTCCCGACGACCATGAGCCAGGACCGGCTCGACGCGAGCCTCGACATCGACCTCCGGCCGACGATCGAGATCGTCAGAATCATTCAGGAGCAGGACGCGCTCGTTGCGGGGGCGGTCGCGGCCCAGGCCGATCGCATCGCCCACGCAATCGACGAGATCGCCGAACGGCTGCGCCATGGCGGCCGCCTGTTCTACGCCGGCGCCGGCACGAGCGGCCGCATCGCCATGCTCGACGCCTCGGAGCTCCCGCCCACCTACGGTGTCCCCCGCGATCTGGTGCGCGTGCTCATCGCGGGCGGCGAGCGCGCGTACTTTGAAGCCGTCGAAGGCGCGGAGGATGACGAGGACGCCGCGATCGCCGCGGTGAACCTGGAAGTGAAGGCCGAGGACGCCATCGTGGGCATCGCCGCCTCGGGCACGACGCCGTACACCGTCGCCGCGGTCCGGCGCGCGAACATGCTCGGCGCGCTCACCGTCGGCGTCACCAACGTCGCCGCCTCTCCGCTCGCGCAACACGTCGACATCCCCATCGTCATCGGGAGCGGCCCGGAAGTGATCATGGGCTCGTCCCGCATGAAGAGCGGCACCGCGCAGAAGCTCGTCCTCAACCAGCTCTCCACCGGCGTGATGATCCGCCTCGGTCACGTCTACTCGAACCTGATGATCGACATGCCCGCCACCAACGAGAAGCTGCGCAACCGCGCCGTGCGGATGGTGGAGCTCGCGGCGGGCGTGCAGCGCCTCGCCGCGATGAACGCGATCCGCGAGGCCGACGGGAACGTGAAGGTGGCCACGGTGATCGCGCGCCGCAAGGTCAGCGCGGAAGAGGCGCGGGCGCTGCTGGCGGAGAAGCCGTTGCGCGAGGTGCTGCAAAAGTGAGCCGCCTCGAACGCCTCATGCACGTCGCCACGAAGTACTCGCGGCGCATCATCGGCCTGATGTCCGGCACGTCGCTCGATGCGATCGACGTGGCCATGGTCCGCATCCAGAAGCACGGGCTCAACGCCGTCGTGCGCCTCGAGCACTTTCGCGAGTACCCGTACCCGCCGAAGGTCCGCGCCGTCGTTCGGGAGCTGTTCGATCCGAAGCGCGCCCGCATCGACGACATCTGCCGCTACGACTTCATCCTCGGCGAGGTCTTCGCCGCCGCGGTGCTGCGCCTGCTCGAGGAGACGAAGATCAAAGCGGACACCGTGGACCTCGTCGCCTCGGCCGGACAGACCATCTGGCACGATCCGGAAATGAGCGTGCTCGAGCCGGACGTCGACTGGATCTCCCATCCGATCGAGACGCGCTCGACGTTCGCCATCGGACAGTCCGCGGTCATCGCCGAGCGCACCGGCATCATCACCGTCGGCGATCTGCGCGTGCGCGACGTCGCCGCGGGCGGACAGGGCGCGCCGCTCGTTCCGTATTTCGACTGGGTCCTGCTGCGCCACAAAACGCGTGGCCGGGCCATCCAGAACATCGGCGGCATCGGCAACGTCACCTACATCCCGCCGAAGGCCACGTGGGAGGACGTGTTCGCGTTCGACACAGGCCCCGGCAACATGATCCTCGACGAGCTGGCGTGGGTGGCGACGAACGGGCGCCAGACGTACGACGTCGACGGCGCGCTCGCTGCCGCGGGGAGGGTTCGCGAAGACCTGCTCGAGTACTGGATGGGCGATCTCTATTTCTCGAAGACCCCGCCGAAGACGACCGGCCGCGAGCTGTTCGGCACGCAGTTCGCGCGGCGCATCCTGGCCGAGGCGCCGGACGTCCCGATCCACGACCTCATCGCGACGGCCACCGCTTTGACCGCGGAGAGCATCGCCCGCTCCTATCGCGACTTCGTGCTGCCGCGCGGCCCGATTCACGAGGTGATGCTCGCCGGCGGCGGCGCGAAGAATCCGACTCTCGTGCAGATGCTCCACGAGCGCATGCCGAAGCAGAAGCTTCTCGTCTACAAGGCCAGCGAGGCGAAGGAGGCCATGGCCATGGCCATGATCGCGAACGACTCCGTGGTCGGCCTGGTCACGAACGTCGCGGGCGCAACGGGCGGGCGGCCGACGGTGCTGGGGAAGATATGTCTCTGATGTTGCTGCGTTGCTGGTTGCTGGTTGCTTGCGTCGCATCGCCCGAAGCCCAGGCACCGCAAGCAACCAGCAACACAGCAACCAGCAACGAGGTGTCGCAATGAGACACCTCCACGGCCGCGCCTTCGTCGACGGCGCTCTCCGCGACGACATCCTCATCACCATCGAGGACCAGGTCATCGTCGACGTTGCGCACTCCGCGCACGCTCCGCGCGACGCGCAGCACGTGAAAGGCATCATCGTTCCCGGCTTCATCGACGTGCACGTGCACGGCGGCGATGGCGCGGATTTCATGGACGCGCACGAAGACGCGACCGCGCGCATTCTCGCCTTCCACGCGGCGCACGGCACCACCGCCCTCGCCGCGACCACACTCTCCTCCTCGCGCAGCGATCTGCACGCCGCCGTCGAGAGCATCGCCAGCGTTTCCGCGGAGCGTCCCGACGGCGCGGAGATCGTGGGCGTGCACCTCGAGGGGCCGTTCATCAACCTCGAGCGGGCCGGCGCGCAGGACCGCAGCTCGATGCGTCCCGCCGACATTCACGAAGTCGCGGCGCTGATCGCCGAGGCGCCGCGGCTGCGGTGGATCATCACGGTGGCGCCGGAGCTCGAAGGCGCACGCGCGCTCATCGAACACTTCCGCGACCGCGTGCTCTTCTCCATCGGCCACACCAGCGCCGATCACGCCACGGCCGCGGCCGCGCTGGAGTGGGGCGCGCTGCACTTCACCCATCTCTACAACGCCATGACCGGACTGCATCACCGCGATCCGGGCGTCGTCGGCGCGGCCCTCACCTCCGTCGACTCGACGGCGGAGCTCATCGCCGACGGAATCCATGTGCATCCGGCCGCGCTGCGCGTCGCCGCGATCGGCATGCCCCACCGCATCGCCCTCATCACCGACGCCATGCGCGCGTGCGGACTGGCCGTGGGGACGTACAAGCTGTACGAGTACGAAGTGACGGTGAGCGACGGCGCGGCCCGGCTCCCCGACGGCACGTTGGCGGGAAGCGTGCTCACGATGGACGGGGCGGTGAAGAACATGATCGAGCTGGCCGGCCTACCGGTCGAGACGGTGATCCCGATGGCGACGGAGGTGCCGGCGCGCATCGCTGCAGTCGCCGATCGCAAGGGAAAGATCGAGCGCCGCTACGACGCCGATCTGGTGGTGATGAATGAGCGCTTCGAGGTGGAGCGCGTGTGGGCGCGCGGACATGAACTGGGAATCGTTTGATTCGGCGGACGCGCTCTCCGCGCGCGCCGCGTCCCTCCTCCTGACCGCGATCCGCGAGAACCCGCGCATCGCCCTCGGCCTCCCCACCGGCCGCTCGCCGATCGGCATGTACGAGCGCGTGGTGAAGGAGTGCTCGCGCGAGTATCACTGCTTCCGCGACGTGGTCGCGTTCAACCTCGACGAGTACTGCGGCATCCCGCCCGAGCACCCCGCCAGCTACGCCACGTACATGAACCAGCATCTCTTCTCGCACGTCGACATCGACCCGGAGAACACGCACATCCCCCACGGGATCGATCCCGATCCGGCTGAATACGAGGAGGAGATCGTCAGCGCCGGCGGCCTCGCCCTGACCTTCCTCGGCCTCGGACGCAACGGTCACATCGGCTTCAACGAGCCGGGCACGCCGTTCGACTCGCGCACGCGCATCGTGGAGCTCACCCCGTCGACGCGGCACGCGAACGCCGATTTGTTCCCTGACGGCCACGTCCCGACCCACGCCATCACCATGGGCATCGGAACGATCCTGGAGTCGAAAGCGATCGTGCTCCTGGTCTCCGGCAAGGGGAAGGACGAGGCCATCGCGCGATTGCGCTCCGGCGAGGTCACGGAGAGCTTTCCGGCCTCGGCCTTACATATGCACAGTGCCGTGACGGTGCTGCATGCGCATTCTTAAACGCACGCTCCTCGTCATCGCGAGCCTGGTCTTGGTCGTCGTCGCGTACCGCGTCCTCGGCGTGTACGAGTTCCGCTCCGGCGAATGCACCGCGACGGTGCCGCGCCGGTTCGCGAACACCTATCCCAAGCGGCTCGTGGTGATGTCCTTCAACATCCAGGGGCACTCGACGTTCGTGAAAGGCGAGGAGCACATTCGCGACGTCGCCCAGACGATCCTCAAATACCAGCCCGACATCGTGGGCATCAACGAGGCTCATCGCGGCACGTGGCAGGCCCGCTTCGGCGATCACGTAACGCAGCTCGAGCGCCTGACCGGGATGCGCGCGGCGTTCGGCCGCAGCTACCGTTTCGCCGGCGGCGACTTCGGCAACGCCGTGCTGACGCGGGGGCAGGTCGTCAACGCGGACGTGAAGGCGCTGCCCGGCACGGGCGAGCCGCGCACGCTCTTCGAGACCATCGTGCGCGTGAACGGCGGGACCATCCAGTTCTACGTCACCCACACCGCGGCCTGGGCGTCGCTCAACGAAGCAGCGCGCGGCGAGCAGCTCCAGTGCGTCAACGCTCACCTGCAGGCGAGCGGCTATCCATTCATCGTCACCGGCGACCTCAACGCCCCGCCCGAGAGCGCGGAGTTGGAGCGATTCCTCGGCAGCAACGTGATGCAGTTCGCCGGCAATCCGAAAGAGTCGACCCATCGGGTCATGGGCCAGCGACTCGACTACATCCTCGCCGATCCCGGCTGGGTCGTGCGCAGCGCGCGTGTCCTCGACGACGGCCCTTCCGACCATCGTCCTGTCCTGGCGGAGCTCATTCATCCATGAAAAACGACGGCGATCATTTCCGCGTCACCCGCCACGGCAACACCCATTACGTGCGCATGCCGCTGGTCGCGTTCGTCGGCGTGGCACTGCTCCTCGTGCTGCTGACCGTCCTGCTGTGGTCGGAGAAGCGCGTGCCCGGCACGCAACTGCAGGTGAAGAACCCCGGCGAGTTGCGCGTGCTTCTGCCGTCCATCGCCGGCCTCACGCACTCGGCGCTCGAGCAGGGCAACGCGATGCAGGTCCTGCAGAACGGCAACGGATTCTTCCCGCCGCTCTTCGCCGACATCGCCGCCGCGCGCGAGTCGGTGCACATCGAGAGCTTCATCTGGTACGACGGCAGGATCTCCCGCCAGCTCGCCGACCTGCTGGCCAAAAAGGCCAAGGAGGGCGTCGAGGTGCGGTTGCTCGTCGACGCCTCGGGCGGGCGCCAGCTCAAGGGCGAGGTGAAGGAGAAGCTGGAGCATGCGGGCGTGAAGGTCGCGCACTTTCATCCGATCCGGTTCTCGAACCTGGCGAGGCTCAACAACCGCGACCACCGCAAGCTGATGATCATCGACGGCCGCATCGGCTACATCGGCGGGTTCTGCATCGCCGACGAATGGACCGGAAACGCGGAGCACAAGAAATCCTTCCGCGACACCGGGCTGCGCATCACCGGCCCGGTCGTGAACCGCCTCCAGGCCGCATTCAGCGAGAACTGGATCGAGGAGACCGGCGAAGTCCCCGCGGGCGATAAGTACTTCCCGCGGCTGCCGGCGTCAGGGACATCGCTCGCCCATCTGGCCTACAACTCGCCGGACAACAACGTGTCCGCGGTCTCGCTGCTGTACTACCTGTCCCTCAAAGCGGCCCGGCGCGAGATCCTCATCCAGAATCCGTACATGCTTCCCGACGAGCAGGGCATCGCGCTGCTGGCGGACGCGGTCGCGCGCGGCGTGGACGTGCGGGTGATGATGCCGTCCGACGACGCCACGGACTCGCCGCTGGTGCAGCACGCCAGCCACCACCACTTCGGCACGCTGCTGAAGAAAGGGGTGAAGATCTACGAGTACAACAAGACGCTGCTGCACCAGAAGGTGATCGTGGTGGATGGCCTCTGGTCGGCGGTCGGCTCCACGAACTTCGACGAGCGCTCCTTCCAGCTCAACGACGAGGTGAGCATCGGCGTCGTCGATCCGGTCGTGGCCGCGCAGTTACGCGCAGCGTTCTTCGATGACCTGCGCTTCACCAACGAGCGGAAGTTCGAGGAGTGGAAGAACCGCTCGCTCTGGCACAAGCTCGTGGACGGGACGGCGTACCTGGGCCGCTCGCAGCTCTAGCGCCGGTGTCATACTTGCCCCGATCGCAACTCTGACCTTTCCCGCCGAGGGGCGCTGGTCGCTTCGCCTGCTGGCTGAAGACGACTTCAAGGACGCGCTCGAATTTCTGCAGCGCGATCCGCTGATCAACGTCTATCTGCTCTCCCGTCTGATCGACGAGCGGATGATCGCCGCATCGCAGATCGCGGTGGTGCGCTACAACGGCGTGATCGTGCTGGTGGCCTCGATGGCGACGAACATCGTCATGGCCGGCGACCCCTCGGTGTCGCGCGACATCACCGACGCCGCGGTCGCGCTCGTGGCCGAGCGCATCCTCCATCGCATGCTGCCGGTGCGGGCCATCATCTCGCCGCAGCACCTCGTCGAGACGCTGTGGGACAAGTTGCGCGCGCGCCTCGATCCTCCCACGGTCATCCGTCTCAACCAGCCGGTCTATGCGCTGCAGAAGCGTCTCGACTATCCGGACCTCACGGTTGCCCGCTACGCCGCCATGCGCGATCTCGACGCGCTGGTGCCGGCCTGCGCGGCGATGCACAACGAGGAAGTGGGGATCGACCCGCTGCAGCGCGACGCGCACGGCTACCGCGAGCGCATCCGCGAGCTGATCGAGAAGAAGCGCTCGGTCATCCGGGTGATCGACAACCGCATCGTGTCGAAGTGCGAGTACTCAGCGGTCACCGGCGACGCGGTCCAGCTCATGGGCGTCTGGACGAACCCGCGCTTCCGCCGCCGCGGGCTGTCGAAGGAGCTCCTGCTCGAGGTGTGCGGGCATCTCTCCCGCCGCGGAAAGACGGTCACGCTGTTCGTGAACGACTTCAACCAGCCGGCCGTGGCGCTCTACGAATCGCTCGGATTCAAACGCATAGGAATGAACCGCGCGCTGATCTGGTGATCCGGCCCGACCATTGCACAAAACGTTGACGGGCCGCTCTCGTTCTGAAGACGGCTGATTCAACGCGCAGGGCGCGCCGGGCAAAGCTTCACGGCGTCGTCGGAGGTAGAAATGCCTGAGACAGGTACGGTGAAGTGGTTCAATAACGACAAGGGCTACGGTTTCATCAAACGCAACGGCTCGGGTGAGGACGTGTTCGTCCATCACTCGTCGATCCAGGCCTCGGGGTACCGCACCCTCAACGAGGGCGAGGCGGTCGAGTTCGACGTCAAGCAGGGACCCAAGGGACTGCAGGCGGAAAACGTGCGCCGCGCCGAAGGCGGCGGCCGTCACGAAGAAGCGAGCTGATGCCGGGCGGGCCTCGCGCCCGCCCGCGTCACTCCTGCGACGTCGTCTGCTGCGCGCGCGTGGCGAAGAACGCGCCCAGCGCCCCGCCGATGGCCACGCCCGGCAGAGCCTCGCCATGGCCTTTCATGGTCAGCAGGATTGCCGACAGACCGCCGGCGACAAGAATGAGTGTGCGGAGAACGATGTCTCTGTAGTCGTGCTTCATGATGGACCGCGCAGCTTGGACGGGCTGCGAAACGCAGTGTAGCAGACGTTTCAACGCTCACTGACGTAAAGTTATTACATGCGCACCCTCGCGGCTGGGGTCTTCTCTCTACTCTTCTCTTTTCCTCTCTTCGGCGCCGCGGTTCTTCACGTCGACACCGACCATCTCTCCTCGGTCGATCCCGGCACGCCCGTCGCCCGCACCATCCGGATTTTCAACCTCGGTCCCGACGTCGCCGAGAACGTCACGCTCACGATCGATCTCCCAACCGGCGTGCGCTTTGACATCCAGCAGACGAACGGCTGGTCGTGCGCCGAGACCTCGCCGGGCATCGTCTGCACGATCGCCTCGCTGCCCGTCGACCAGACCGTAGGTTCATCCATCAACGGCGCGTTCGTGTTCGATCCTTCGCTCGGCGGCCAGCACATCCTCGTGCGCATGGACGTCACGGCCTCGAACGGGACGGCGCGAAGTCCGTGGTTCGTGAGCACGGTAGTCCGCCAGCTCTATCGCGTCACGTCCACGAGCGACAGTGGCGCCGGATCGCTGCGTGACGCGCTGACTTCCGCCAACACGACCTGCCTTCGCGAATGCCGCATCGACTTCGATCTGCCCGCCGGTTCAGTGATCGAGCCGCTCACGCCGCTGCCCGCGATCACGGCCTGCGCGCGCATCGACTTCGGCTCGGGACCGATCATCAGCAAAGGCGATCGCACGATCGAATTGAGCGGCGCCAGACTGACCAGCGGACACGGTCTCGTCTATCGACCGGCGTGCCCGGGCGCGCAGGGATCGTCCCCGCTCCTCTGGATCCGAGGCGTGGCGATCAATCGCTTTCCCTGGAACGGCATCCACATCCAGGAAGGACACATCATCTGCAGCGGATGCTTCATCGGCACGGACATCACGGGACGGCAGGCGCGCCCGAATGCAGGCCGCGGGATCTCCGTCGACAGCCGGTTTTCGTTCGTCCGCGTCGAGGACTCAGTGCTGAGCGGCAACGGTCGCAGCGGCGTGTTCGCGTGGGAGGCGACCGAAGTTCGCGTCATCAGATCCTTCGTCGGAACGACGCCGGACGGACTGCCGCTGCCGAACGGCGCGAGCGGGCTGTTCATGAACAAAGGTGTTCTCATCGCGACGGAGAGCACGATCGCGAACAATCGCGAGTTCGGCATCGGCGTGCACGGCGGCGCGACCCTGCTCGCCTTCGCCAACACCATGACCGCGAACGGAGGCCAGCCCATCGACTGGGGCCTCGACGGCCGGACGGAGCAACTCGGGAACATGCCCGACGTGCCCGAGTTGCTGTCGGCGTCCTACGATCCCGCGACGCGCCGGACGACCATCACGGGCCGGGTGACGATCACGCGTCCCGGCGCGTATCGCCACGCGCTGGAGCTGCAGGCCGACGGAAAGGGGACGAGCACGATCACGAACCTCACCTTCCGCACGCCGGTCGGCCTCCATGAGTTCACGATCGTGCACGAGGGCGACCTACGCGGACGTGTGGTGACGGTCACCAACAGCCGCGGCTACGACGAGCAGGACTGGGCTCTGCGCGAGACGTCGGAAGTGAGCAACGGAATCACAGTTCAATGAAAACCCTCATCACACTCTTCTTCTCTCTTCTCTCTCTTCCGCTCTTCGCGCAGACCTATCGCGTCACGACGACCGCCGACAGCGGCGCCGGCTCGCTGCGCGCGGCGATCGCATCGGTGAATGCGAGCTGCGCGAGCGAATGCGCGATCGAGCTCGATCTGCCGGCAGGGTCAGTGATCGAGCCTCTCACGCCGCTGCCGGAGATCACGGCGTGCGCGCAGGTGAAGATCGGGACCGCTCCCGTCTCTCGCGCGGGCGATCGCTCGATCGAGTTGAGCGGCACGCGACAGAGCACCGGTCACGGGCTGGTGTTCCGCGCCTCGTGCCCGACCACTCCCGGCCTGGCGCCGCAGCTCATGATCGTCGGCGCGGCCATCAATCGCTTTCCGTGGAACGGCGTGCACGTCGCCGCCGGCAATCTGTACTGCCTCGGATGCTTCATCGGCACCGACGTCACGGGACGGCAGGCCCGCCCGAACGCCGGCCGCGGCATCTCCGTCGACGACGCGAGCTCGTTCGTCAGCGTCTTCGAGTCGGTGTTGAGCGGCAACGGCCGCAGCGGGGTCTTCGCCTGGAACGCGAGGGAGGTCCATGTGGACGATTCGTCCGTCGGGACGACGCCTGACGGTCTCCCGCTGCCGAACGGCGCGAGCGGCCTGTTCATCCGCACAGGCCACCTCAACGTCACGGACACCACCCTCGGATACATCAATGACTTCGCGATCGCCGTCGCCGGCGACGCGACGATGCTCTCGTTCCGCAACAGGATCACCGGCACCGGCGCGCAGGCGATCGACTACGGTCTGAACGGCCCGACCCTGCACGGCGGCAACATGCCCGACGTGCCCGAGCTTTTCAGCGCGACGTACGACGCCGCGTCGGGCAAGACGCTCATCACTGGCCGAGTGGCCATCACCCGTCCCGGCGCGTTCCGCCATCTCATCGAGCTGCAGGTCGACGGCGCGGGCAGCCTTCAGATCGGCAACCAGCTCCCGCTGCGGACGGCGCTCGGGATCTACGACTTCACGCTCGAGTACATCGGCGACCTGCGCGGCAAGGTCGTGACCGTGACGAACAACCGCGGCTACGACGAGCAGCAGTTCACGCCGGTGGAGACGTCGGAGATGAGCAACGCCCTGGTCGTGCGCTGACGCGCACGACCAGGCGGCTACATCCGCTCAGGCACGGGGATGCCGAGGAGGTCGAGGGCGGCGACCATGGTGCGGCGGAAGACTTCCGCGCAGACCGCGCGGCGCTGCCGCTCGGCGTCGTCCTTCTCATTCATGATCGGGTACTTGTGGTAGAAACTGCTGAACTTCTGGGCCAGGTCGAGCAGGTACTGCGTCACCACCGACAGCTCGAGTGAGTCGACCGCGCGACGGATCGCCGCGGGCAGCTCGGCGGACAGGCGCACCAGCTCCCACATGTCGTCGGTGAGCCCCTGATGGAGTGTGAGGTCGTCGACCGCGCGCTCGTCGATGCGGGCCTCGACGCCGCGCTCGGCCATCTTCCGGAAGATGTTCTGCACGCGCACGGTCGAGTACTGCAAGTACGGGCCGGAGTCACCTTCGAAGCGGAGGGCCTCGTCGAAGTCGAATGCGATGACCTTGTTGCGGCCGAAGCGGAGCATGAAGTAGCGGAGTGCTGCGATGGCGATCTGGCGGCCCAGGGTCTCCGCGTCGAGTGGAGCGGCGCCCGCTTCGGGCGCCGCTTCCGCTCCGGCGGCCGAAGCGGCCGCCGCTCCACCAGAGCGGCTCGCCTTCACCGCCTCGGTGGCTTTCTGCTCCAGGGCGTCCAGCAGATCGTCGGCCTTCACGCCGAAGCCCTTGCGTCCGGACATTTCGACGTACGCGCGCTGCGCGTCCACGTCCGAGATCTCCATGCCGAGCTGTTTTGCGGTTGCCGGCGTCAGCGCCACCATCTCGTAGGCGAAGTGGATCGAGGCATGCGCAGCCTTCTCGCCGGCCACCTGGCGCACGCCTTCCTTCACGACTTTCTGCAGGTAGGCCTGGCGCGAGTCGATGACGTTCACCACGCGCGTCGCGCCGCCGAACTTCGGGGCACTGGCGTCGCCGTCGTTCTCGTGCGTCGTCTCCCAGAGCACGTACTCGAACGGGAACTTGCGGTACTGGAACGTGCGGTCCAGAAAGCCCAGCTTCCAGAGCTGATACGCGATGTCCTTGCCGGTGTACGTCACGGTGCCGTTCGAGCGCACGAGGATCTTGTCCGGCTCGTTCATGCCGGAGAACTCCTCCGACTCCTCGAGCTTCATCACCCAGCAGCCCTTGTGCTTGCCTTCCTCTTCGAGGACCAGGGCGCCTTTTTCCTTCAGCAGCTCGAAGGCGCGGTCCCAGAAGTGGAGGTGGATGATGTCGCTCTCCTTCGGCAGGAGGTCGTAGGTGATGCCGAGACGGCGCATCGTCTCGAGATGCCGCCGCACGACCGCGCGGGCGATGACTCTGGCCAGTTGCGCCGTCTCGCCTTCCTGGTTCTCGATGCGGTGGAGCGTCTCGCGGCGCCACTCCTTCGCCTCCGGATGGTCGGCGTAGTACTGGGCCATCTTCGAGTAAACGTCCCAGCACAAGTAGTCGAACCGCTCCTGCCTGGCCAGCTCTTCGATCTCGGCCAACGACTTCTTCTCGAGACGCTCGAAGGCGACGACGACGTCCGCGACCTGCACGCCCGTGTCATCGATGTAGTTCTGGGTCTCGACGTGATCGCCGAGCCACTTCGAACAGCGCACGTAGGTGTCGCCGAGGACGGAGTTGCGGAGGTGGCCGATGTGAGCGGCCTTGTTGGGATTGATGTTCGTGTGCTCGACGATCACCCGCTCGCCGGACGGCCGGGGCGAGGCCATGACGTTGCGGAAGTGCTCCGCGGTGAACGCGCCGCGATCGAAACGGAAGTTCAGATAGCCCGCGCCCTCGACGGAGACCGACGCCACGAGCGGCGGCAGGGTCATGCCGTTCGCGAGCTGCTCGGCGATCTCGCGCGGCTTGCGCTTGAGCGCCTTGGCCAGCTCCAGTGCGATCGGCGTGGCCCGATCGCCCATGTTCAGCTTCGGCGGCGCCTGCAGCACGACCCGGTCGACGGCGTGGCCGAAGAGCGCGAGCGTGCGGCTCTTCAGTGTTTCGATGAGTTGTTCGTGAATCGATTCGAGGATCATGACTGGTTCCAGACTTTGAGAATCCACTGTCCGTCGCCGCGCTGGACGAAGTGGTTGAGGGCCGCGTTGTCCTGCGCGAATCGCAGCGCCGCCATGACCGGGATGTTCAGCAGCGCGGTCATGGCGATGCGGATGGCCGTGCCGTGCGCAACGAGAACGGCCCGCTCCGAATTCACGGTCGCGAACGCGCGCAGCAGCCGCTCCCGCACCTCATGGTGCGACTCCCCTTCGGGGCAGGCACAGTGCTCGTCGACCACCCAGCGCTTGTAGATCTCCTCGTCCTCCTTGCGGATGTCGAGGAACGCGCGCCCTTCCCAGCGCCCGTAATTCATCTCGCGAAGATCGTCGAGGGGCACGATCTCGAGTCCGGTGGCGTCGGCGATGGCGCGCGCGGTGGACATCGCTCGGCCGAGCGGCGACGAATAAAGCGCGGTGGGCTTCATCTCCTTCAGGCGCTGGGCGAGACGCAGCACCTGCTCTCGCCCGCGCTCGGAGAGGTCGCTGTCGCTCCAGCCCTGGGTGATGCGGGCGACGTTGTGCTCAGTCTCGCCGTGGCGGACGAGGATCAACTCGCGCTTCATGGGCGCACCCCAGTCCCCTCTCCCCGCTCCGCGGGGAGAGGGTTAGGGTGA
>DATLOL010000164.1:0-46234 GCA_035536275.1 Thermoanaerobaculia bacterium | reverse complement strand
CGGCGGCCGCTTCGGCCGCCGATTCTCTTTCCGGCGGCCGAGAGCGGCCGCCGCTCCACAAGGACGATGATCAGCGGCTCGTGAGGAAGGCGCGGATGACGGCCTGCTCCTCGCGATCCTTGATGCGCGTGAAGAGCTTCTCGCCGAGGTGGGTGACGGTGGCGGGCTTGTCGAAGGGGAGGCTGGCGTACATCTTCCCGCCCTCGAAGTGACAGGGCTGGCAACGGCGCTCGAGGATGGGGCGGACGTCTTTCTGAAAGTCGGCGGGCGTCGCCGGCTGTTCCTCAGCCATCACCCGGCTGAGAAGCCAGAAGACGAAGGCGAGCATGCGATCAACGTACGCCTGCCCGTTCCGGAAGTCATGGCGACGTTGTGAACATCGTCACTCTGACCCGATCACCCACTTCTCGAACGCGTCGCCCGGGAGCTCGCGGATGAAGCGCGACGGCTCCATCAGCACGTCCATGCCGGCGCGGTCGCGGGCCATGACCGGGAAGACCAGATAGAGCTCCTGCATCGCCCGGGTCACGGCGACGTAGAACAGGCGCCGTTCCTCCTCCTCGCCGGGGATGACCAGCTCGCGTGTTCCTTCCTCATCGATGACCGGCGCGTCCTGGGTTGCGCCTTCGAGCAGGGGCAGCGCCTCGTGCACGCGATTGGCGGGGATGCGCACGATGCCGCCCGGCACGCGCAGCGCGCGCTGCGAGGGGAAGCGCCCGTCGGCCAGCCAGATCACGAACACGGCCCGCCACTCCAGTCCCTTGGCCTGATGCACCGACGACAGCACGATCTTCTCGTCCTCGGGACCGACCACCGCCACGTCTTCGCCCGCGATCGGATTCGCGAGCGCCACCTCGTCGAGGAACTGTCCGACGTCGTCGTAGCGAAGCGCGTACTGCGAGAGCTGTTCGAGGTCGTCCAGCCGCGCCTGGGCGTTCGGAAACTTCGTGCGTGCGTAGTCGCCGTACCCGCGCTCGACGACGAGGCGGATCGTCTCCGAGGGGTTGCGCTGCATCGATTCGCCGGAGATCAGCCGCAGCACGTCGCGCGCGCTGTCGAGCGATCCCGAGACGCCGCGTCCGGGCGGATACGCGCCCGCGGCCGGACCGCGCAGGAACGCGTCGAGGGGATTCGACGCCGTCATGATGCGCGCCCACACCTCCGAGGCGGTCTTCTCGCCGATCTTCGGATAGAGCTTGAGCAGCCGCTTCCACGACAGCTCGTCGCGCGAGTTCGTGACCACCTTCAGATAGGCGAGGACGTCCTTGATGTGGGCCTGCTCGAAGAAGCGCACGCCGGAGCGGATCTCGTAAGGGATCAGCCGGCGCGAGAGCTCCATCTGCAGCTCCAGCGACTGGTAGTGCGAGCGATAGAGGACCGCGATCTCGCTCAGCTTCTCGCCTTCGTCGCGCAGCTCGAGAATGCGCTGGGCGATGAACGAGGCCTGCTCGTACACGTCGTCGACGCCGACCACCGCGGGATCGGGGCCGTCGCCGCGCACGGCCTGCAGTTCCTTGCGGAACTGGAAGCGGTTCGCCGCGATCGAGGCGTTGGCCAGCCGCAGGATCTGCCGCGTTGACCGGTAGTTCACCTCGAGCTTGTAGATCTGCGCCTCCGGGAAGCGCAGGGGGAAGGTGAGGATGTTCTCGAACGACGCGCCGCGGAACGAGTAGATGGACTGGGCGTCGTCGCCGACGACCATGACGTTGCGGCGCTCCGAGGCCATCTTGTCGATGATGTCGGCCTGGAGCTTGTTCGTGTCCTGGTACTCGTCCACGAGGATGTGCCGGAACCGGCGCTTGAGCGAGGCCGACACTTCCTCGTGATCGTCGAGCAGCACTTTCCAGAACACCAGCAGGTCGTCGAAGTCCATCGCATTCGCGTCGCGCTTGCGGTCCTTGTAGCGCCGGAACACGTTCACGATCTCTTCGCCGTACATCGAAAAGTGCGGGTAGTTCTGCTCGAGGTGCAGTTCCAGGGGCGTGCGCGTGTTGATGAGGAACGAGTAGATGTCGAGCAGCACGTCGCCTTTCGGGAAGCGCTTCTCCAGGGTCTTGATGCCGAGGGAGGAGATGGCGGACTCCATCATCTCCTTGGAGTCCTCGTCGTCGAGGATGGTGAAGTTCGACCGGTAGCCGATGGCCTGGGCGTGACGCCGCAGCAGGCGGTTGCCGATGGAGTGGAACGTGCCGCCCCAGATCCGGCGCGTGTCGGTGGTGACGAGCTGCTCGACGCGCGAGAGCATCTCCCGCGAGGCCTTGTTGGTGAAGGTGACGATCAGGATGTCGTTCGGATCGACGCCGTCCTCGATGAGGCGCGACACGCGATAGGTGAGGGTGCGCGTCTTGCCGCTGCCCGCACCGGCGATGACCAGCATCGGCCCCTCGCCGGCCATGACCACTTCGAGCTGCTCGGAGTTGAGCTGATCCTCGTACGCGACCTTGTACTGCTTCTGCGGTTTCTCCGGACGCTTGAGGGTGTACTTGCGGACTTTGGGGGTGATCTCGGACATCGGTCGCGGGGAGCCTACTCGTTGCACCGCCCGATGTGAAACACATGGATCAGCCGCCCTCGGAGCTGGTCCTCGGAGACGAATCCCATGAAGCGCGAGTCGTTGGCGTTGTCGCGGTTGTCGCCCATGAAAAAGTAATGGTCCGGCGGGACGGTGACGGGACCGAAGGTGCGAAGGGCCTGGATGTCGGGAGTGAGCATGATGTACGGCTCGTGTCTGCGCTTGCCGTTCAGGAACAGCACGTTGTCACGCATCTGGATGGTGTCGCCCGGACCGGCGACGATGCGATGGATGAAGAGCGCATCGAGGCGGTAGTTCGCGACGTCGCCGACCTGCGGTTTGCCGCCGAACTTATAGGCCAGGCGATTGATGAGGATCCGATCGCCCGGATGAATGGTGGGACTCATCGAGGCGGTAGGAACGTGGTGGTGCCGGACGATGAATCGCGTCGTCACGAAGAAAAGCATGCCCGGCACGATGATGGCGACAGCAATGATCCAGGCCCGGCGCTGCTGCCGCCGTACGGCTTGCTCATGTTCCATGGGGACATGTTACCGACACCCCGTTCCGCGAATGACCCAGTCCCCTCTCCCCGCGTGCGGGGAGAGGGCTAGGAGGGGCACGCGCCCGGCTGCGATGGATCGACCCCTCACCCCGGCCCTCTCCCGCACGCGGGGAGAGGGGGCTGGAGAACGTCAGCTCGCCCCCCGTCCCGACACGCGTTCCTACAGCGCCGCGTTGAGCACGCCGTCGACTACGCGCGCCATGCGCGCGTAGTCGAGCGTCTCCGCCGTGTCGTGGGCCGTGTGGTAGTGCGGGTTCCGCAGAAACGCCGTGTCCGTGACCATCACCGCCGGCCAGCCGCGAGCCCAGTAGTTGCGGTGATCCGACGCGTCGGACGTTTCCCGCGGACCGCTGAAGCTCACCACGCGGATGCCGCCCGCGCCGGCGATGGCGCGCTTGACCTCGCGCGCGAGGTGCCGGTCGTTCCAGCCTCCGGCCACGCCGATGAAATCGCCGCGCGTGGGATAGATCCAGCGGAAGAGCGCATTCGGCCACGACTGCGTCTCGGCGAAGTAGCCGATCATCTCCAGGCAGATCATTCCGCGAACGGGTGAGGCGAGCGACGCCGCATGTACCGCGCTGCCCATCTGCTCCGATCCGAAGAAGGGCGGTTCCTCGGTCGTGTACGCGACCAGCACGACCGGGCGGCGCACGTCGCTGCGCCCGAGGAGGCGGGCGAGCTCGATCAGGCCGGCGGTGCCGCTGGCGTTGTCGTCGGCGCCCGGGAGCGGTCCGGTCTCCGTGAACGCGTCGTAGTGCGCGCCGATGACCAGTACCGCATCGCCCGACGACGCCGGTCCGAATTCGGCGACCACGTTCGAGTAGCGCCGCCCTCGGGCGTCGAACGTCTGCAGCGAAGTGCGCCCGCCCGCGGCGCGAAAGTGCCCGGCGATGTAGCGCGCCGCGCGATCGAGATTCTCCGGATATGCGGCGCCGCGCGGGCGCACGTCATTCGTCAGAAAGCGGACGTGTGCTTCGAGCGTGCGCGCATCCGCTCGCGCGCCGCCGCGCCACGCGGTCGCCGTCACGACCGGTTGCCGCAGCGCGACGGCGAGCGCGAGGAACCCCATGGCGCCGAGGACCACCGCGGCCGTGACGATGCGAAGGAGCGAGCGAACGAGCCTCATATCCAGTGGACGGCCCGCACCGCCGCGCGGTTCTGCTAGATTGCCCCCAATGCTCTCCCCGCGCGCTCTCGCGGCGATCGCGATCGTCTTCTGGGGGATCTCCTTCGTGGCCACGAAGGCGGCCCTGGCCGAGGTCTCGCCGTCGACGCTGATCTTCGTGCGCTTCGCCATCGGCGCGCTGGTCCTGCTGGCCATCGTTCGCGAGCTTCCGCCGCGCAGGGCCTGGGGCGCGCTCGCCGTGATGGGATTCGTCGGCGTCTTCGTGCACCAGATGCTGCAGGCCTACGCGCTGACCATGACCAGCGCCACGAACTGCGGGTGGCTGATCGGCATCACCCCGATCTGGTCCGCCATCCTCTCCGCGATCGTGCTGAAGGAGCGTCTCGGCGGCTGGAAGCTCGCCGGGCTGGCGGGCGGATTCGCCGGCGCGCTGCTCGTCGTGACCAAGGGCGACTTCAGCGCCAGTGTGTTCGGCACGCCGTCGACGATCGGCGACCTGATGATCTTTCTCAGCACCATCAACTGGGCGGTCTACTCCGTCCTCGGACACAAGACCATCCGCGAGCTCGGGCCGCGCCGCGCCACCACGGGTGCGATGCTCTTCGGCGCGCTGATGCTCGCGCCGGCCTTCGTGGCCCGGCGGGGGTGGACCGAATTGCCCCGCCTCTCCGCGACAGGATGGGGCGCGCTGCTCTTTCTCGCCGTCTGCTGCTCCGCCCTCGGATACCTGTTCTGGTACGGCGCGCTGGAGCACATCGAAGTGTCCCGCGTGGCGGCGCTGCTCTACGCCGAGCCGCTGGTCACCTTCGCCGCGGCCGCGCTGCTCCTCGGGGAGCGCGTCAGCGCCGTCGTCATCCTCGGCGGAGTCCTCGTTCTTGCAAGCGTTCTCGTCGCACAGTACGCACCCGCGGTGAGCACATCTCTGGAGGAAGCATGACTCGTCGTCTCATCGTCACGTTGTGGATCGTCGCCGTGTGCGTCTCATGCGCCACGACCGACCCGGCCGACACCCTCACCACCTCGTCGCGGTATCTGCCGAGGGGGAAATACTCGGGGAACGAAACGGGACCGACGCCGGTCGGCGCGATTCCCGACGTCACCGTCCGCGACGCCGCGCGCAATCGCGACATCCTGATCAGCATCGAGTATCCAACGCGCGGGGGCCCTCATCCGCTCGTCGTCTTCTCCCACGAGATCGGCGGCTCGAACCGCGCGTACATCGGCCTCAGCTCGTACTGGACCGGCAACGGCTACGTCGTGGTCCGGCCATCGCACGGGGATCGCGGCAACCTCGAGACGCAGACGGAGACCGAGTTCCAGGGCCGCGTGCGCGACGTGCTGTCGGTGATCGACAACCTCGACTCGCTCGAGCAGCGATTCCCGGAGCTGCAGGGGAAGATCGATCGCACGCGGATCGGGGTCGCCGGACACGGATTCGGCGGGCAGACCGCGCTGCTGCTCGCGAGCGATCCGCGGATCAAGGCCGTGGTGGCGATGGCGCCGTACACGCGCGGCGTGGCGCTCGAAAAGATGGGCGTTCCGACGCTCTTCATCACCGATGAGAAGGACGATCCGTTCTCGCTGACGCCGGGCAGCGACAAGTGGCACGTGGCCATCGAGAGAGCGCACCCGGTCGCGTTCACCGGCCGCTACGAGGCGTTCACCGAGGCGCAGGCGAGACATGAGGCGTCACGGTCGGCGGTGGCGGATCCGGCGCTGGCGCAGCAGGAGCAGGTTCGGGCCACGCGTATCCAGACGGCGATGCTGCGGACCCAGGAGATGTTCGGCATCGTGCGCGCCAGCGCCCTGGCGTTTTTCGACGCGTACCTCAAGGGGAGCGCCGAGGGACGGACGGCGCTGGAGAACATGAAAGAGCGCCGCGGGGTGACCATCGAGCGCCGGTAGAAACGATTTAAGGAATTCGGGCGGCAAAAAATACGTAGGGATGACGGACGCCGGGAGTAGAATGACGCGTTCATTTCCCGTACGCCAGGAGAGATTGATGGTCCGACGGTGGTTCGTACTGGCAGCGCTGTTTCCCGTCGTCGCGCTTGGCGCCGACCGGCACTTGCTCCGTTACACGAGCTCGATTCCCATCTCGTTTCAGTCGTCGCTGGCCACGCTGGACGGCGCGCTGATCTCGATTCACAACGGCGCAGGGTTCGTCGTCGTGGGCGACCTCACCGATGAAGAGGCCGCGCAGCTCGCGAAGGAGACCGGCGCCGCCGACGTCCTTCCCGACGTCGGCATCCGCCTCCGCCTCGGCGGTCTCGGCGACGCGGCCGATCCGCGGATCAGCATCGCCACGTCGCAGCCGTCGCCCGAGAACGCGTCCGTGTACTCGTGGCAGTGGCACCTGCGCGCCATCGGCGCCGACAAGGCCTGGGCCGCCGGCCGCCTCGGATCGCCCGACGTCACCGTCGCGGTCATCGACACCGGCGTCAGCTACGAGCATCCCGATCTCGCCGGCCGCGTCGATCTCAGCCGCTCCGTGTCGTTCGTGCCGAGCGATGACGCAGACGTCGCGGCGATCTTTCCCGGACGGCATCCGGTCACCGACCTCTTCTACCACGGCACGCACGTCGCCGCGACGATCACCAGCAATGCGCAGGTCGCCGCGGGCGTCACTCAGAACGTGACCATCATGGGTATCAAAGTCCTGTCGCGTTGGGGCGAGGGGACGATCGCCGGCGTGCTCGACGGCGTGCTCTGGGCCGCCGATCACGGCGCCGACGTCGCTAACCTCAGCCTCGGCGACACGCTCCCGAAGTCCCACAACGGCCGCTACGTGGCCATGATCCACCAGGCCTTCAACTACGCGCATCGCAAGGGCACGCTCGTCGTCGTAGCCGCGGGCAATGAAGGCCGCGACCTCGATCACGACCGCAGCAGCTTCAACATGTTCTGCAACGCCGCGAACGTGGTCTGCGTCTCGGCCACCGGGCCGTACGTCGCGGAGTCGATCAACGGACCGTGGACCGGCGTCGACGACTTCGCCTGGTACTCGAACTACGGCCGCTCCTCGATCAGCGTCGCTGCACCGGGCGGCACCGGCGCGGCGCGGGTCTGGGCGGCGTGCTCGAAGACCTCGCTGCTCGTCCCGTTCTGCCAGGCTTCGGACGAAGTCCTCGGCATCGGCGGTACGTCGATGGCCGCCCCGCACGTGGCCGGCCTCGCGGCGCTGATCGTCGAAGACGTGGGACACGGGCGCCCGTCGCAGGTGAAAGCGCGCCTGCTGCAGTCGGCCGATGATCTCGGTGCGCGGGGCGTGGATCCGTTGTACGGCCACGGCCGCATCAACGTGCCGAAGGCCCTCGGGCTCGAATAGCGTTCATGTCCGGCGAGCTCCCTGACGCGGTAGCGTTACCGACCGCGCTCGACAGGGAGCTCGCCGCTCAACGCCTGCAGAGCGAGCAGCTCCAGCTCATCGGCACGGCGGTCCGGGTCTCGGACGTCGGCATCGCCATCCTCACCCCGGCGGTGGAGGCGATCGGCCCGCGCATCGCGTTCGTCAACGACGGCTTCTGCTCGACCTTCGGCCGCCGCCGCGAAGAGATCATCGGGCAGACGCCGCAGATCTTCGGCATCGTCGAACGACAGACCGCCATCTTCGACGCGCTGCTCCAGCACGTGTTCGAAGGACGCCCGTTCGACGCGGAAGTCACGGCCCGCCGCGCAAGCGGAGCGGAGTTCGAGCTCGAGTTCCAGCTAGTCCCCGTCGAAGATGGGGGACAGCTCACGCACTGGGTGGCGTTCCTCCGCGACGTGACGCAGGCGAAGCATCAGGTGACGTCGCTCCGCCATCAGGCCATGCACGACGCGCTGACCGGCCTCGCGAACCGGACCATGCTCTTCGAGAAGCTGGAGCGCGCCATCGAGACCGCGCGCGCCGGCCGGTCGCGGCTCGCGCTAATGATCATGGACCTCGATCGCTTCAAGGAAGTGAACGACACGTTCGGACACCAGTTCGGTGACGCGCTGCTGCGGCAGGTGTCGTTCCGCCTGCAGAACCAGCTGCGCGGCGACGACTTCGCGGCGCGGCTGGGCGGAGACGAGTTCGCGGTCGTGCTGCCGGACGTCGCCGACTCGTCCACGGCCGCCACGACCGCGCGCCGCATCCTGGGCACGCTCGAGCAGCCGTTCGTGATCGAGGGACATGTGCTCGAAGTCGGCGGCAGCATCGGCATCGCGCTCTTTCCGGAGCACGGCGCGGACGCACGGACGCTGCTGCGCCGCGCCGACGTGGCCATGTACACGGCCAAGCAGCGCCAGAGCGGCTACAGCTTTCACCACGACGATCACGAGTCGCGCTCGCCCGACGAGCTGGCGCTGGTGGTGGAGCTGCGCAGCGCCGTGGAGCGCGGCGAGCTGACCGCGCACTACCAGCCCAAGCTGCACATGCGCAGCGGGCTGATGACCCGCGCGGAAGTGCTGGTGCGCTGGGACCACCCGCAGCGCGGCCACCTCGCGCCGTCGCACTTCATCCCGCTGGCCGAGCGCACGGGCCTGATTCGCGGCGTCACGGACTGGCTGCTCGATCACACGATCGGCCAGTGCCGGGTGTGGCAGGACGCCGGCGCGCCGATCCACATCGCGGTGAACGTCTCGGCACGCAGCCTCCTCGATCAGAGCCTGCCGGACAAGATCCAAAGCGCGCTCGCTCGCTGGAGCGTCGATCCGCGCTTCCTGAAGATTGAGATCACGGAGAGCAGCATCATGGCCGACCCCGCGCACGCCCTGGCGATCCTGTCGATGCTGCAGTCGATGGGCGTGCGCCTGTCGGTCGACGACTTCGGCACAGGCTACTCGTCGCTCACACACCTGCGGGAGCTGCCCATCGACGAGATCAAGATCGACAAGTCGTTCGTGATCGGCATGCGCACCAGCGACGCCGACGCAGCCATCGTCCGCACCGTCATCGACCTCGCCCACAACCTCGGCAAACAGGTCTGCGCGGAAGGGGTGGAGGACGCCGAGACCTGGCAGATGCTCAAAGACCTGGGCTGCGACCTCGCCCAAGGCTTCTGGATCGCCAAACCGATGGACGCGAACGGGCTGATGGAGTGGCTGTCGCGAACGAGCTGGGGGCTGGGGCGGTAGGGGGGCTCGAAGAGAACGAACTGGGGGAGAACGGCGACGATCTCCTCCGCTTCGGCGCGAAGCAGAAAGTTCTTTCGCACGTGCGCGTTACTCCTCGTTCCGGTCCACGCGAGCGGCGATCGTCGTCGGGCAAAACATGCGGCCCCGCTCCGCTCGACCGGTGGTACGATCCACCCTTACACATACATTCATTGCCGGTGGACCCCCGTCAGCCCGGGTAGAACGTCCAGCCCGTCGATCCCTCTCTCGTCGACCGACTCGTCGTCGCCCGTGAGGAGAGGTGTATGAGCCGTCGAGTGATCGTCGCGTGGTCCTTTCTGTTCTGTGCTGCTTCGCTGTTCGGCGCGGAGGGCGTCTCTCCGGCAACGGGCGCCGACATTCCGCAGGACCTGATGGCCGCGGTGACCCGAGCGCGCTACGCCGTCCGGTTCGAGACCGATGGCCGCACCCCCGCGGTCTCGAACTACGCGCAGGATCTCCGCGCCCGTTTCGGGGAGCGCGGGATCGAAGTGGAGCCGCGCGGGAAGAAGGACAAGGGATCAGGCCCGCTGCGGATCGAGCTCGCGGGCTGGGGGCGTGAAGGATCGACGCGTGCGCCGGGCGCGGCATCACGGGCTGCTACGGAGAACCGGGTGGAGTATGCGTACGAAGGCCTGACCGAGTGGTGGATCAACACGCCGCGCGGGCTGGAGCAGGGATTCACGATCGCGGATCCGCGAGGCGTGGATCGCGCGCGGCCTCTGGTCATCGATCTGGCCGTCGGCGGAAGCTGGCAGCCGCAGATGGACGGCGGCAAGGTCGTGCTCCTCGGAGAAGCGGGCGAGCGGCTGCAATACGACGAGCTGGTTGTCATCGACGCACGCGGGGAACGATTGCCGGCGCGCCTGGCGGCCGGCGATGCGAACATCCGGATCACCGTCGCGGACGAGGGCGCGGTGTATCCGCTCACGGTCGATCCCCTGCTGACCAGCGAAGAAGCGCACCTCTTCCTGGCGGGCAAGGAGTCTGGCGCGGAGTTCGGCACGTCGGTGGCGATTACCGGCGATACGGCCGTGGTCGGTGCGCCTTCGGACGACAACGCGGGAGGGCGCAACGCGGGGTCGGCGTATGTGTTCGTGCGTAGCGGGACGAGCTGGAGCCAGCAGGCGCAGCTCCTCGCGAGCGACGGCGCAGCGGGTGACCGGTTTGGCAACTCGGTGGCGATCAGTGGCGACATGGCCGTGGTCGGTGCACATTTCGACGACACGGCGGGAGGGAGCCACGCGGGGTCGGCGTACGTGTACGTGCGGAGCGGGACGAGCTGGAGCCAGCAGGCGCACCTCTTCGCGAGCGACGGCGCAGCGACTGACGAGTTCGACGAGTTCGGCTACTCAGTGGCGATCAGCGGCGACACGGCCGTGGTCGGTGCCCATTACGATCACACCGCGCAAGGGAGCGACGCGGGGTCGGCGTACGTGTACGTGCGGAGCGGGACGAGCTGGAGCCAGCAGGCGCAGCTCTTCGCGAGCGACAGCGCAGCATCTGACCAGTTCGGCAACTCGGTGGCGATCAGCGGCAACACGGCCGTGGTCGGTGCGCCTGGCCATAGCACGGCGGGAGGGAGCGGCGCAGGGTCGGCGTACGTGTACGTGCGAAGCGGGACGAGCTGGAGCCAGCAGGCGAAGCTCCTCGCCAGCGACGGCTTAGCGAATGACGTGTTCGGCATCTCGGTGGCGATCAGCGACGACACGGCCGTGGTCGGTGCCGTTCTCGATAACACGGCGGGAGGGATCGTCGCGGGGTCGGCGTACGTGTACGTGCGGAGCGGGACGAGCTGGAGCCAGCAGACGCACCTCATCGCGAGCGACGGCGCAGCATCTGACCTGTTCGGCGCCTCGGTGGCGATCAGCGGCAACACGGCCGTGGTCGGTGCCCATCACGATCACACCGCGGGAGGGAGCGACGCGGGGTCGGCGTACGTGTACGTGCGGAGCGGGACGAGCTGGAGCCAGCAGGCGCAGCTCTTCGCGAGCGACGGCGCAGCATCTGACCAGTTCGGCAACTCGGTGGCGATCAGCGGCGACATGGCCGTGGTCGGTGCATATTTCGACGACAACGCGGGAGGGAGCAACGCGGGGTCGGCGTTCGTGTTCGTGCGTAGCGGGACGAGTTGGAGCCAGCAGGCACACCTCTTCGCGAGTGACGGCCTGGCGAATGACTTCTTCGGCACCTCGGTAGCCATCAGTTGCGATAGGGCAGTTGTCGGTGCGTATAGCGACGACACGTCCGACGGAACCAACGCGGGATCCGCGTACATCTACCGCCTCGGCGGCCCGAACGACTCTCCGGTCGCGGCCGCGGATGCGGTGACAGCCGCCGAAGACACGGCGCTGACGTTCGCAGCCTCGACCCTCACCACGAATGACAGCCCGGGCCCGCCTGACGAGTCCACCCAGACGCTGACGGTGAGTGCAGTCGCAGCAACCTCCACGCAGGGCGGAATGGTGTCGCTCAGCGGCGGCAACATCACCTACACGCCGCCGGCGAATGTCTTCGGCGCCGACAGCTTCACCTACACGGTGACCGACGATGGCTGCGGTCCTCAGTCGGCCACCGGCACGGTCAACGTGACGGTCACCGAAGTCAACGACGCGCCGTCGGCAAGCGCCGACGCGCGGAGCACGGCCCAAGCCACGGTGCTCACCTTCGCGGCCGCGCCTCTGACCACGAACGACAGCCCCGGCCCGGCGAACGAGTCCACGCAGACGCTGAGCGTGACCGGCGTATCGGCGACCTCCACGCAAGGCGGAACGGTCTCGCTCAGCGGCGGCAACATCACCTACAGGCCGCTGGCGAACTTCGTGGGCGCCGACAGCTTCAGCTACACCGTGACCGATGACGGCACGACCGACGGCTCGCCCGATCCTCGATCAGCCACCGGCACCGTCAACGTGACGGTCACCGAAGTCACGTGGGTCGACGTCTACCGCGGCAACGACGCGAACGACGGCTCGTTCGCGGCCCCGCTGAAGACCATCACCGCCGCGCTGGCCGCGGTCGGGCCGGGCGCGACGATCACCGTTCTTCCCGGCATCTACACCACCGCCACCGGCGAGACGTTTCCCCTGCCGATCCCCTCGGGCATCACGCTGCGCTCGGCCGACGGAGCTACGCAGACGACGATCGATGCCAGCGGCTCGAATCAGCGCGCCATCACCTGCAGCGGCAACAACAGCTCGACGCTGATCGAAGGATTCTTCATCACCGGCGGCTTCGTCCAGCCGGCCAACGACGGCGCGACCGACGCCGCCGGCGGCGGGATCCTGACCCAGGCCAACGATCAGACCACCATCAGCCGCTGCCACATCTTCAGCAACGAGGCCCGCGGCTACGACGGCACTGCCGTGAATCCCAACGGCGGGAACGGGTACGGCGGCGGGATCGCCATCGTCGACTCGCAGACGAAGGTGGTGAACTGCGTCATCCGCAACAACGTGGCCGGAGGAGGCTGCGCGTTCTCCGGCGGAACGGCAGGCGCCGCCCGCGGCGGCGGCATCTACGCGGCCGGAGCGGCGTCGGCGAATGCGCTGTTCATCAACAACACGCTGAGCTTCAACTGGTCGCCCGGCACGCGCTGCGGCTCGAGCAGCAGCGGCGCCGGCGGCATCGATGCACCGCTGGCCAGGGCGGACAACAACGTGGTGGCGTTCAACGACGGCTTCAGCATTGGCGGATTCGACATCGCCTCGGCGACGAACAATCTGTTCTACCTCAACGTCGACTTCGAGGGCGACACCGGCGCGAACGCGATCGTCGGGACGGATCCGCTGTTCGTGAACGACGGCTTCCCGGTGACGGCCCGTGACCTCCACCTCCGCGCAGGCTCACCGGCTACCGGCGCGGGCACGGGCACCGGCGCACCGGCAGTCGACTTCGACGGCTACACGCGACCCTCGCCGCCGAGCATCGGCGCCTACGAGGCCGGCCGTCGCACGCCGAACGTACGCGGAGACTTCAACGTCGACCGCCGCGCCGACATCTTCTGGCACAACGAGGCAACCAACGAAAAGTATCTCTACCAGATGAACGGCTTCGGCATCGATTCGCAGGCCGTGGTGGAGCTTCCCCGCGCCGGCTGGGAGTTTGGCGGCCTGGGCGACTTCAACGGCGACGGAAGCCACGACACTCTGTGGCGCAACGCCGCGAGCGGCGAGAGCATCGTCGACTGCATGAGCCGCTCGATCGTGCGCGCGGCGGCCTTCGTCGGCCTGGGGGGCGGCCACGACATCCGCAGCGGCGACTGGAAGGTCGCGGCCATCGGCAACTTCGACGACTCCGGCCGCGACGATCTCTTCTGGCACAATACGGTGACCGGGCAGAACACGATCTACACCAACAGCAGCCCGTTCATGGACGCGCAGCTCGGCGCTCCAGGCACCGTCTACGACTCCGTCGATCCGAGTTGGAACGTCGCCGGCTACGGCGATTTCGACGGCGACGGCAGGACGGACCTTCTCTGGCGCAATGCCGCCACGGGGGAGAACTATCTCTGGATGAATTCGTTCTCGCTGCGCGGCTCGATCAACGTCCTGCCGGACGCGAACTGGAAGATCGTAGGCACCGGCGACTTCGACGGCGACGGCAAGGCCGACATCCTCTGGCGCAACACGGCGACGGGCGAGAACTACATGTACCTGATGAACGGCTTCACCATCGCCTCGATGGGAGCGGTGAACACGATCCCGGACTCGAACTGGAAGATCGTGGCCACGGGCGACTACAACGGCGACGGCAAGTCGGACATCCTCTGGCGCAACTCCGCGACGGGCGAGAATTACATGTACCTGATGAACGGCTTCACCATCACCTCGACGGGAACGGTGAACATGATCCCGGACGCGAACTGGAAGGTGGTGTACTGACGCACGAGGCAACCTTGACGATGAAGCGATGGAGGAGAGCATCGACGGTTGGTAAATCCCTGACGCCGAGGTCTTCGCGGCCTCGCGCCGCTCCGCGAGGACTCGGAGCCGGACGAAAGTGCTACCCCCTCCGTCGCTGCGTAGCAGGGCTCGCGCCGCGTCGCTGAGTGAGCGTCACCTGGTCACGCGCACGGCTGCATCCGCCCGCCATTCGCGGAGGTCTAACGAGACTAGCTACACTGCTGTCCGATGCTGAACGCCATCTTCGCCGCGCCGGTCCTGTCGGAGAACGCCGCGCGGGTGATTGGGGCGGCGGTGCGGCTCGAGGGTGTGCGGTTGGGGGTGGTCACGCAGGATCCGATCGAGAGGCTGCCCGAGCCACTGCGTGGCGGCGTGGCGCAGCATTGGCGGGTCGCGGATGTGCTCGACCTCGAACAGCTGGCAGGCGCCGTCGAAGCGGTGGCGGAAAGGCTTGGCGGGGTCGATCGCCTGTTCGCCGCGTACGAGCAACTCCAGGTTCCCCTCGCCCTCGTACGGGAGCGTTTCGGGGTCGAGGGGCTGAGTGCGGACGCGGCGCGGAACTTCCGCGACAAGGCGCGGATGAAAGAGCTGTTCGATGCCGCGGGACTGCCGTGCGCGCGGCACGCGCGCGTCACCAGCGCGGACGAGGCGTGGCGATTCGTGGAAGCGAACGGCTATCCGGTCGTGGTCAAGCCGCTCGAAGGGGCAGGGGCGAAGTCGACGTTCCGCGTCGACACGGCGGAACAGCTCGCGGACGCGCTGCGCATCGCCCCGCCGCCGCTCCTCATCGAGGAGCACATCGTCGGCGAAGAGCATTCGTTCGAAGGGGTCATGGTCGATAGGAGTCTGGTCTGGCATTCGCTGACGCATTACCGTCCGACGCCGTTGGAGGTTCTCCGGAACGGCTGGATCCAGTGGTGCGTTCACCTGCCGCGCGAGACGGACGCGTCGCGTTACGACGGCATCCGCGCTGCCGCCGCCCGGGCGCTCGAGGTCCTGGGCATGAAGACGGGGCTGTGTCACCTCGAATGGTTCCGCCGCCGCGACGGATCGATCGCCATTTCCGAGGTCGCGGCGCGGCCGCCCGGGGCCCAGATCATGGACCTCGTGTCGTATGCGCACGACATCGACTTCGATGCCGCCTGGGTCCGGCTGATGATCCTCGGCACGTTCGAGCCGGCGGTGCCGCAATGGTCGGCCGGCATCGCCTTTCTCCGCGGACAGGGTGAAGGGCGTGTGAAGGCGATCCATCGCGTGGAAGAGGCCATAGCCGCGGTCGGACCGATGGTCGTCGCGGCGAGGATCCCGTCAATCGGGCAGTCGCCCACTGGCAGTTACGAAGGCGAAGGGTTCATCATCGTCCGCGACCGCGACACGTCTGTCGTCGGCAGGGCCCTGGAAACCATCATCAATCTCATTCGCGTGGAGCTCGGATGAAAAACGTCCTCCTTCTCGGCTGCGCATGGCCGGCCGAGCTGTCGTTCTTCGCCCGCGGTCTGGCGCGCGTCGGTGCACGTGTGTTCGGCGTCGACGGGATGCCGGAGAGCATGCTGCCGCCGCACGCGCGGGAGAGCCTGAGCGGGTACCTGCAGGTGACCTCGCTGTTCGACGAGCAGGCGGCGTTCGACGCCGTGCGGCGGTGGGCTGGACCGGTGCGGTTCGACCTCGTCGAGACGCTGTGGGAGCCGGCCGTGCTCCTCGCGGCCCGTTTGCGCGAGGCTTTCGGTGCACCGGGCCTGAGCTACGACGAGGCGCTTTGTTTCCGCGACAAGGATCGGATGAAGCAGGCCGTCAGCGCGGCAGGACTGCGCACGGCGCGGCACCGGCGCGCGTCGGGGGCGAGCGAATGCGCCGAAGCCGCCGAGCGGGTCGGCTTTCCGATCTGTCTCAAGCCGGTCGCCGGCGCGGGCTCCGAGAACACGTTCCGCGTCGACTCGTTGGAAGAGCTCGAGGCGGCGCTGAACAAGGCCGGCAAGGAGCGCGAGTACAACGTCGAGGAGTTCATCGACGGCGAGGAGTTTACGTTCGACACGATCTCTGCCGACGGCCGGATCTTGTACGAGAGCCTCTCCTGGTACCGGCCTCGCCCGCTGATCGGGCGGAGCGTGGAGTGGATCAGTCCGCAGACGGTGACGTTGCGCGAGTACGACGCGCCCCGATTCGACGAGGGCCGCGAGCTGGGACGCAAGGTGTTGCAGGCGCTGAAGCATCAGAGCGGCTTCGCGCACATGGAGTGGTATCGCAAGAGCGACGGCGAGGTCGTGTTCGGCGAGATCGCCGCCCGGCCGCCAGGCGCGCACACCGTCGACACCATGAACTTCGCCAGCGATATCGATCTTTTCACCGGATGGGCCGAGGCCGTCGTGGACGGAACGTTCGACGCCCCGTTCGAACGACGGTACAACTGCGCCATCGTGTTCAAACGCGCGTCGGGGCAGGGAAGGATCCGGCGCATCGAGGGGCTCGAGCGCATCCTGGCGTCGTTCGGCGAGCACATCCCGTGCATCGACCTCCTCCCCATCGGCGCCCACCGTCGCGACTGGGTGAAGACGCTGCTCTCCGACGGCTACGTGTTCGTGCGGCATCCCGATCTCGCGACGGTATGCGAGATGGCCGACCGGATCGGGACGGATCTGCAGTTGTACGCGGAGTGAGGGACGCTCGGCCCGGCGCGAGCGGCTCGCGGTAACTAGATCCGCGGCCTGGTCTCGCTGATGAATGTCACCAGTTCACGCTTGGCGTCTTCCCAAGCCTTGAACTCCGGCTGCTCGCTGCGCAGTGCCGTCATCCTGGCCTCGGCGTCATCGAAGATCTTCTGACACGCCGATTCATCCGGACACCCTCGGAGCTGCGCGGCTGCGGCTCGATGGATCTGTTTCAGCTTGTCCTGATACGCCACCACCTTGCCGACCTCCGCGTCGCTGTCGTCTTGCGAGGCCTTCGCGTAGGTCTCCAGGTGTGTCTTCGCCTTGTCACCGTAGTGCAGCCGCACCTTCTCCGCGTTTCCGCGTTGCTCGATGTAGGACTTGGTGATGCCGGCGAGCGTCGCCACGTGGGCGTCTTTGTAGTTCTTGCGGATTCGCAGCAGGTCCTCGTGGAGTGCCTTACGTTCTTCTGCGTCCAGTTTATGCACCGCGCTGAGTTTCTTATCCAACTCGTTCTTCAGCAGGTCGCGCATGTAGTCAGAGATGGTTGCGTGGAACAGGTAGAGGTTGATCTGCGCCGCGTCGTCATCGGCGACGATCTGCTCGATGAGCTGCGACTGCAGCTCGAACGCGCGACGCTTGTCCTCCACTCTCCCCAACACCCACGGCACGAGCAGGCCGCTCACCAAGGCGGTGGCCAGGAGAACCACAATCGGTCCGGACAGTCTGTCGGAAAGCGACTCGCGGGGTGCATGAAGCTTCGCGCGCACCTCGGCGCGGTACTCCTCCGTGAGCCGGATGTGCTCGCGCTCTTCATCGCTGAGTTGCATCCGCACAGAGTACAGTCCGCGCCCGGAAATGCGACGTTCTTTCAAGGGGAGCCCGAGCCCGCCGGGCTTCGGGTCGCCAACAGCGCCAGCGGTTCAACGATGACATCGTGTCCGGCCTTTCACCCGAAAGGTCCGCAGCTCAATACCGCGAGGTCAAGAAGGACCTCGGAGATGAGTACATGCGGGGCGACGTTACCGGTTGCCGCCTGGCCGATGCTACGCTCGTACATCATGACCGCAGAAAGCAACGCATTCGCTCTCGAAAAGCACGCGGAACGGGCCGCCGCACTCGACTTCATCGTCGAGTTCATGAACGCGGACGGGCAGACGAGGGGGAAAGTCGTGGGCGCTGCGATCAGCACGGCCTTCAATCGAAGGGCGCCGATGGCCTACGCCATCGCGAAGGCGTCGCTGGATGTACTCGGGATCCACGTCCACGAGCACGTGATGAAGGAATACCTCGACTCCCTGAAGGCGACGGTTCCGACGAACGGAGCCATCGTCGCGTTCCTGCGACGGGTGCATGCCGATCCGGATCTCAGGAAGCGATTCGTCGCGGCCGCAATGAGCCATGACGCGTTCGCACGCTTCGCCGCCGCGAACGGGTTGGACGTGCCGAGGCAGGATCTCGAGGATTACCTCTCGCCGTTCGAGCTTCTCAGCAGCCTGCTCCGTGGATTGCTCGACCGCGGCGTCATCACCAAAGCGCAGTTCGAGGAGAGGGCCGGCTTTTCTTCTTCGGAGTACAGTCAATCGGGAATGGGCCGCGACGTCGATGAGCAACTCTTCGGTGCGGTGTTCTCGGCCGCGGGCTGGGCCACGAAGGCCTCGGCCTTCTCGAACCTGCAATACCCGATCGGCGTCCTCGCTTTTCCGGCCACGGCAGTCATGGTCGGCGGCCTCGAAGGAAGATCGTTCACGTTCCGCGAGATCGGCGACATGATCGCGGATTCGTTCCTGATGGCATTGCAGTCGCTCGCCGCGACGCTCACACAATTTCGCGAAACGGTTCGCGGTATTTTTGGATAGCGATGCATGCAGGTCCCGTCGCGCGACGCGATGTTAGGATCGCCGCCATCATGCAATTCAATCTGAACGGGATCGTCCGCTCCGGTGGCACGGCCCACCCCGACATCGCGGAAAACCCGCTGAGTCCCACCTACATGCCGCTCCCGAACGTGCAGGTCCGGCTCTTCGACGCCGGTCTCTCCGCGCCGATCGATCAGGGCATCACCGATGAGAACGGCGAGTTTCACCTCCAGGCCTTCCACTACGGCGCGAGCTCGATCTACTACGTGACCGCCAGCGTCAGCGAGGAAGTCGTGCTCATGGCGGTCATCGGCCAAGCGCTGTTCGTCGACGACATCGTGGTCAACGAGTTGACCACCGTCGCCGCAGTCTGGTCGCTCGCGCAGTTCTTCAACGAGCAGCAGGTGATCGAAGGGCCGCAATTCGGCCTGCGCATCGCGGCGCTGATGAACACGAACATCGTCCAGGTGCACACCGGCGGCTCGTCGAACGTCCTGACTTCGCCGCCGAACGGCGATCAGACCAACGCATGGCGGCTGACGCTCTCGCTCGCGAACCTGCTCGTCACCGGCGTCCGCGATCCGCACACCGCGCTCCTGGCGCTCTTCAACCTGGCCACGCCGCCCGGCGGCACGCGCCCGACGAACACCATCGCCGCGATGCTGAACATCGCGCGCAATCCGTCCAACCAGGTGCAACTGATTTACGACCAGGCCCACGCGGCCGGCGTGTATTACCCGCCGCTCGAGAACGTGCCGGACGCATGGACCATCGCCGTGAAGGTGAACGACTCCGGCAACAACGACATGATGTTCGCCGGGCCGGGCAACATCGCCTTCGACCGCTACGGCCGCGCATGGATTCCGAACAACGTCGTGCAGGGGCAGCCGTACTCGTGCACGTGGGCGATGCTGCTCGATCCGGCCGGACGTCCGGCGATCGACGGAGACAAGCAGAAGCTCTCGCCGATCACGGGCGGCGGCATCATCGGGGGCGGATTCGGTGTGGCGATCGACGCGAACGAGCACGTGTGGCTCGGCAACTTTGGCTGGGGCGGCGATTCGTACTACCCGGCCGAATGCGTCTCGGAGCTCAACCTCGATACGACGCCGGTCTCGCCGGCCGGCACCGGCCGCGCCGATCGCGTGCAGGGCACCGTCGTCGATCCGGTGTCCGGCAACGTCTGGTTCGCCGGCTTTCAGAGTCACACCGTCTTCGTCTACATCGGCGGCTCGCCGGGCAACGTCGCGCGCTACGACCCGGGAGACCCCACGTTCGATCCGTTCGGCATCGCCATCGCCGCCGACGGCACCGCGTGGGTTACGAGCACGAACTCGAAGAATCCGCAGATCGTGCATCTCCAGCTCGCCGACAACGTCATCACGGCGATCGGCGAGCCCATTCATGTGGGCGCGCAGAACAAGGGTGTGGTCATCGACTCCGGCGGCAACGTCTGGTTCGCCGCGGCGTCCGACGAGCATGCGAAAGACTGCATCCACTTCTTCGGGGCCGACGGCAGCAGCCGGACGTTCCAGGGCGGCGGCATGCACGGCCCGTGGGGCATCACGCTCGACGGCGGCGACAATCTTTGGGTCGGCAACTTCGGCTCGATGCTCCCCGGGGACGTGTTCGAAGGGCGGGTCACGCAACTCGCCTCCGCGACGTCATCGAATCCCGGCCAGCCGCTGACGCCGTCCACCGGCTACACGCTGCCGACCGGCGGAGATCCGGTGACGCTCGCGAACGGCGACCCGCTCTACGGCCACGTCGGTCCGGGCGAAGACCCGTGCCTCATCCCGATGATGCGCACGACCGGCCTGCAGGTCGACGCGGCCGGCAATGTCTGGACATGCAACAACTGGAAGCCGAACTTCACGGACGACTACAAGGGCGGCAACCCCGGCGGCGACGGCATCGTGATCTTCGTCGGCGTCGCGACGCCGCTCGTCCCGAAGGGCGCATGACGAGGGAGAATTCGTCACCAGGATGCGTGCTCTCGTGGCCGAAGTGCCGAGAGTGCCTTTTGATTTGAACTTGTGGCGCAGACGCCGTCGCGTCTGCGCCACAAGCGAGCACGTTACGGGAAGCAGTCTCCTTCGTCGCCGGCGTCGCTGGCCCAGGTCGAGACCGTGCTGAAGGCCGCTGCCATCGAGGACCGTCCGTACCAGCGGACCGCGGCGTGGTTCGGCGTGGCGGTGAGGCTGACCAGGCCGGACGGGCGGCCATACATCAGGTCGACCATTCCGTCGCCCGTGGTGTCGCCGAGCCGGAACAGATCGCCGGCGTCTCCGGCATCGTTCGCGAACGTCAGCGGGAATCCGAAGGCGGAGCCGTCCGACCCGCGGAAATACCAGGTCACGTTGAGGCTGGAGCTCACGTGGCCGTACACGAGGTCGGCTTTCCCGTCCATGTTCGCGTCGCCGACGTACATCAGATCCCCCGGATCGCCGGCATCCTCGTTCCAGGTCTCGAGCGGTCCGAACGTGGCGGCGTCGGAGCGGCGCACGAACCACTTCACCTGCGTCTCACCGATCGCCCGCGCGTAAACGAGATCGGCTTTCTTGTCTTTGTCGACATTGGCGACGAAGAACAGATCGCCGACGTCGCCCGCATCGGAAGCAAAGATCGAATAGCTCCCGAAGCTGTTGCCGTCCGACTTGCGCACGTACCAGCGCACCGTGCCCGGGTTGATGGCTCGCCCATAGACGAGATCGGCCTTTCCGTCGCCGTCCACGTCGGCCAGGCGGAAGATGTCTCCCGCGTCGCCGGCGTCGGCGCTCCATACGGAGTACTTGCCGAAGCCGTTGCCGTTCGAGAGCCGGACGTACCAGATCACCTGCGTCGGGGATTTGACCCGGCCGTACACGAGGTCCGCGCGGCCGTCTTCGTCGACGTCGCCGGTGAGGAAGATGTCGCCCGCGTCGCCGGCGTCACCGCTCCACTCGGAGAAGTTGCCGAACGCGTCGCCGCTCGACATCCGCCCGAACCACTGCACGGTGTTCGGCGACGCGAGGCGGCCGTAGGTGAGATCGGCCTTGGGCTTTTCTGTTTCGTCCAGGTTGGCGAGCGGCGCGAAGTGATTGCGCAGTTGCAGCGCGCTGGCGAGCACGCGCCGTTCCGAGTGAGGACTGAAGAAGCGGTCGCGCGAAGCGCGTTCTTCCACGGACAGCTCCCACGAGTCGCCGCTGGCCATGATGTGCCACCGCGGATTCTGGTCATCGGTGACGATGGGGGTGACGTTCTCGTCGCAGCCGACCTCGAACGAGTCGTTGGCGGCATTGCAGTGCAGCAGCCCGAGGATGTGTCCGAGCTCGTGGCTGGCCGTACCCGAGATGCCGTTGGAGATGCGGGCGGTGGTGGCGTTCGCATTCATGAACTCCGGCTGGTTGGCGAAGGTGCCGGTGTACACCTCCAGCGCGCTCTCGGTCATGCCGTCCCAACTGCCGATGTCGGTGCAATCGCCTTGCTGGCAGCAGCTCGGGCCCGCGCATCCCAACGTTCCGCCGGCGGACTCATCGAGAATCTTGATCCACGTGTACCGTCCGTTGGCGGGCTTGGAGGTGGTGATTCGGAGGTCGAACGTCGCGTAGTCCTCGCTCATCTCGGCGATGATCTGTCGCCGAATGGCGCTGAGGTCGGCGTTCGTCGGCGGATTGTTGCCGTTCACCGAATTCCAGGCGCCGAGGTCGAAGTCGGAGAAGTCGACCCAGACGACGTGTCCCGCCCACGCCTGGGCCGCGCTCAACAGGACGATCAGAAAGGAAGTGGCGAGAAATCGTTTGCTTTTCATGGCTGTGTCTCTCCTGCTCACTGTTTCGTCTGGAGCCGGGCCAGCGTCTGGCCGGCCAGCTCGCGAACGAGATCGTTCGGATGCGATTTGCTGATGGAGGTCAACGGTTCGATGACCGGCGTGCCGCCGATCATCCCGAGGGCCACGACGACGGTGGAGTGGAGCGAGAGGTCGTTTCCCTCGCCGGCGACGCGGAACAGATCGCGCACCGCCGCGGGATCTCCGATCTTGCCGAGCGCCAGCATTGCGGCGTCGGAGAGGCCTCCGTCGGCGCGGCGGCTCAGAACGTCGTCGCTCGGCGCGGCATCGGGCTCGGTTTCTCCATCGGGGAGCGTGGACGGCGTTCCCGGACGCTCGTCGTCGATGGCGACGCCGCTGGCGCGCTCCTCCGGATCGGCGACCGGCGACGACACGTCTTCCGGATCGCTCGCCGTGCGCACCGGCGGCGCCTCTTCGTCGCCCGTCGTGCTGCTGGTCTGATGAGCCGGGAGCGGCGCGATCAGCGTCAGCAGGACCGGCACGCTCTCGCGCATCTTCAGATCGCCGAGGGCGCTGGCGGCGGCGATGCGCGTGCCGCGGTTCGTCGGATCGCCGACCAGCGACTCCAGACACGGACGCGCGGCAGCGATCTGCAGCCGTCCCGATTGTCCGATGGCCCAGAGCTGGACGGCCGGCATCACGCTGCCGTCGCACGCGAACTGCGCCAGTTGCGGGCCGTCGGCGGATGCCGTCACGCGGGCCGACAGCTCTTTGAGCAGCGATCCGACGAGCTTCGGCAGCCTTTCGCGCGAGCCGAGGTACGCCGCGACGTCGCGCAACTGCAGCGCGGTGCCTTTCGCGAGCGCCGTGGTCACGATGCCGCTCGCGACGCGAGCCGCGCCGTCGTTCACGAGCACCTGAATCCCGTGCTCGCCCGCCACCGGCTGGAGCGTGCGCGGCTCGAGGAAGGCGAGGATGCGCACCCCCGCTGAGACCGGGCTGGCGACGATCTGGACGCTCTCCGGCGGTGTGCCTTTGAGGGTCTGCTCGACCGCCACGGTCATCAGATATTTGCCGCCCTCGACGGGCACGGTCTCGGTGACGCGGCCGATCAGGATCGCCTCGGCGCCCCCCATCAGCTGCCCGAGCGCGATGAGCCCCTCGTCCGCGCGGAGCGGGGCGGTCATGAATAGCGCGAGAGCCGCGCCGGCCAACCACTTCGTTCTCTTCATAGATTCCTCCTTGAATCGATTGCGAGGAATCTAAGAATTCGGGGCGCGCCGGTCGGGACGGGCTGGTGACCCTTTGGTGACCCGTAGGGGATGGCTGGTTACGACGACGCGGGAGCGGGGACGTTGCTGCGCGTCACCGCGGAACGGCAAGACTCTTGTCGCTCACACCGGTCACGCCGCTCTGCAGATTCAGGGGGAGATGGCCGGCGTCGCCGACGGAGATCACTTTGAAGCGGCCGTCCGGCTCGACCAGGATCTCGGTGATGCTGGCGTGGGCAACGGACATTTCGAGCCACGCTTCCGGATCCACCCCCAGCGCGCGGACGACCATCGACCGGATGACGTTCCCGTGCGCGACGAGGATTTCCCGTCGAGGACTGCCGGCCGCGGGCACGAAGCGCTGCGCGAACAGCGCGTCGAGTTGGGCCGTGCACTTCGCCATCGATTCCACGCTCTCGTCTTTGGTGATCTCTTTCCGGCGCGTGGCCGGCGTGCATTCATGGAGCTCGGGCACGATCTGCAGCGCTCCATTCGACACTTCGGCCGCAATGACGCGCGCGGTTTCGTGGGCGCGCGTCATCGGACTGGAGAGCACCGCGTCGAATTTCCCCATGGCCGCAAGGCGACTGGCCGCCAGCTTCGCCTGCGCCACACCGACCGGCAGCAGCCCTGGTCCCGGCGACGGATCCTTCGGATCGGACTGATACGCGCCGTGGCGAACCAGGAGGATGGTTCGGGCTGCCTTTTGTGCGAATGCCGACGGCGCGATCCCGCACATCACGACTACGAGCAGAAAGAGTCCCCGCTTGGTCATGTTCGCCATCTTAACCAACCGGTGCCTGCGCACCCTTCGTCGCAGGCCGAGCGCGCCTGGTGTCCGTTGCGCGACGGAATGGCGCCGCGCAACGGACGCGCGCTCAGTTGATGTACATGAAATACGCGCGGGTGTTCGTGCAACTGGGATCCGCGTTGTCGGTGACGCGGATGTAGACCAGCTGGTACTCGGCCGTGGTCGGGGTTCCCGAAATGAGCCCGCTGCTGCTCAGCGACAGGCCGGCCGGCAGCGACCCCGCCCAGATCGACCAGGTGTACGACCCGCTTCCGCCGTAGGCCGACATCTGGAGGCTGTACGGCGTGTTCACGTAGCCGTCGGGGATGTACTCGTCGAGGACCTCGAGATTACAGACGGCGCCGGCGGTGCCGGCGACGAACAACAACACGAGTGAAACGGCAAGAATCTTCCTCATGACACTCTCCTTCAGGTCCGCACACGTATGTCCGCGGTACTCCTTCAGTCGACTGTGCCTACCGGATTAGCGGATCATCCAATAAGTACCTCCATAATAATACCGGTACGGCCTTTTGTAAACGGCGGTGCGATATCCTGAGCCCGTTCGCGCGGCCGTTCGCGCACACCGGCCGTATACTTTTTGAATTCCGCATGTCCGCCAATCCTCCGGACGACGCCACCGCGGTGTACGGCGACCGTGCGCCTTCGCCTGACGGCGCCGAGCCGATCGAGATTCCCGGATATCGCATCGAGCGGCGGATCGGCCAGGGCGGGATGGGCGCGGTTTATCTGGCCGAGGAGATCGCGCTGGGGCGGAAAGTGGCCGTCAAGGTCGTTTCCGGCGACGTCGCACGAGACGAGGAGACACGGGCCCGGTTCGTTCGCGAAGCGCGCCTGCTGGCCACGGTCGAGCATCCGAACGTCGTCCGCGTCTACACGTTCGGCTTCGCCGGCGACCGGCCCTATCTGGTCATGGAGTACGTCGAAGGCGACACGCTCGCGGACCGCATCGCACGCGGCGGCCCGCTGTCGCTCGAGAACGCGCTGGACATCCTTCACGACACCATCGATGCGCTGGCCGCGGCGTGGGAACGGCAAATCGTTCATCGCGACATCAAACCGTCGAACATCCTCTTCGACCGGCGCGGTCATCTCAAGGTGGCCGACTTCGGATTGGCGAAGGGCGTCGATTCCGCATCGAGCGACGCCGGCCTGACCCAGAGCGGTTATCTGCTCGGCTCCCCGCACTACGTCTCGCCGGAACAGGCCCAGGGCCAGGACGTCGATTTCCGCTCCGACATCTACTCCCTCGGCGTGATGTTCTACGAGATGCTCACGGGACAAAGACCGTTCGAGGCCGAGAGCATGCTTGCGATCCTGACCAAGCATCTCCATGCGCCGATGCCGCCCGTGCGCGCTCTGCGTCGTGACGTTCCTTCTCACATTCAGGAACTGATCGGATGGATGACGGAGAAAAAGGCGGCCCACCGGCCGGAGTCCTATGCCGCGCTCACGGCCACGCTCCCCGTGGCCAGGACGCGCCAGATGTCAGCGCCGCGAGCCGCGCCGCCGCGCCGCCGGCGCCGTGCGGCCGCCTTGCTTCTGATGATCTGCGCGATTGCGCTCGCGGGAGTCGTGGGATGGCAATGGCTCGCGCGCAATCAAACGCCCCCCGCGGCGAAGAACGACCGCGTGGTGATTGCCATTGCGCCGTTTTATGGGCCGGACGCCGACTCTGCACGCGAAGGGCGGGTGATGGCGTCGCTCGTCGCGCGCGAGCTCGAGCGGCGCATGCGCGGCGGCGTGAAGGTTCTCGGCATCGAGGAGACGGGGAACGCCCTCCGCGACACCGAAGCCGCACGGAGTCTCGGAGAACGGCTCGGCGCGTCGCTGGTGATCTGGGGAGATGCGTATGTGTTCCGCGGCGAGGCCGCGGTTCAGCCGTCGCTCACCGTGATTCCGCGGAAGCGGGGCGTGTCGGCGGCAGACGACGCATCCTCGGTGATGTTCGCGGAGCTGGCCGCACAGCGCCCGGTGCGCGTGGCGGCCGAAGCTGGAAATCAGATCGAGTTGCGCAGGACGGGTGCCGAAGGGATCGGCGAAGTGGTCGTCTTCGCCGCCGCAACGCAGCTCCTCCACGAGCAGAACGATCCCGCTGCCGCGCTGGCGCTCCTTTCGGAACTGCGTTCCACGCCCGAAGCGCGCGATCTGAAAGCGTCCTGTCTCCTGCAAATGCACCGCGAGGACGATGCGATCCGGGAGCTGCAGCAGGCGCTCGCCGCGGATCCGTCGCACGCGGCGACGCGCGCAATGCTCGCGGATATCGCCATCCGCAACGGCCGTTTTCGCGCCGCCGCCGCGCATCTCGCACAAGTGAAGGACGCGCGCGTCACCCCCGGCGAAGGCATCCTCTTCGACGGCAGGCTGTACGTCGTCGAGCATTTCTACGACGGCCTGCCGCGGCGCGCACCGGTGCTGCTTGCGATCGATCCGGCCACGGAGCGCGTCATCGGACGATGGTGGTTGCCGGGAAGGCCGCACGCGTTTCGCGTCGACGGCGAGTCGATGGTCATCCGCTACTCCGACGATGCGGGCGGTGTTCCGCACAGTGAGACCGTGCGCTTCTCGCGCGGCCGTTTCGATCCGCCGCGGCAGTTGCCGGTGTCCATCGTGGCCCGCCTCGACACCCTGCGCGCGCAGTGGGTGGCGCCGCGCCACTTCATCACCGATGTCGCAACGCTCTCATCGATGATGGTGCGCCGCCCGATGTTCCGCTACAAGCCGCACCCGGGATCGGAGCCCGGCGGAGCGAAGACGCTCGACGAATTGCGCGCGTTGCTCGAAAAGGAGATCGAGCGCGATCCTACGCAGCCGGGACACCGTCTCTTCCTCGCGCTGACGCTGCGGGAGCTCGGAGACTTCGCCGGAGCAGACCGAAATGCGGCCATGGCCCTCGGCGACGGGTATCCGGACACTCCCTATTACCAGTACGCGTGGCACGCGCGGCAGCTCGAGGCATTCGGCCGCCGGGAGTGGGCCGATCTGGCCATTGCTCAGGCTTTGCGGCGGCGGCGGATGATGGCCGAGCCGATCTCCGCCTCGCACGGCATCGAGCGTCTTGCCAGTGCTCCGTTCGCGCGCGGCGCCGCGTCGCGTAGCCGCTGGGAGCCCGACCCGCCGCGGCATTTCGCGCTGCTCCTGCGCGTGCGCGAGCTGAGCGGGACCGTGTATGACGGCGATCAGGAAGTCGCGGCGACGTGGGTGCGCTATTGGGAGTCGAAGGGAAATCTGCAATTCGCGTCGCGCGCGCGGAAGTTCGGACGCGATGCGGAGCCGTTGAATCCGGCGAAGTGGCTGGCCATGGCGGACCTTTTATCACCGGCCATCCTCGCAGTGACGCTCGTGGGAGCGGTCCTGCTCCTGGTGACGTTTGTGCGCGGCATGCGGCGCATTCCGCTGCGCACGCGAATCGCGATCGTCGTGCTCCTGGGGACGCACATGCTTCTCATCTTCGTGCAGATGAAGGCATTTCGCGCTTCGGCCGCGATGACGAAGGAGTTTCGCGGCCTTTCCGACGCGTTCGGATCGCCGGTCGTCGTTGCGGCGCTCGAGGAAGAGCTGCCGCGCAGGCCGGAGCTCACGTTCGCGGTGGCCACCGCGAATCATCTGGCCGGCCGTACGAAGCGCGCGGCGGAGTTGTATCGAACGATCGGCGATGCCGAGAGCCGCGTGTCCGCGAATCTCACGGACCTCAATGCCGGCCGTCCGCCACGCCAGATCCCGCCCTCCGCGGAGGTCCGCCGCATTCTCGCGCACGTGCCGTTCTCGCAGGCGATCGCCGATGCCATGCTCGCTTTTTCATCGAATCCCGCGCCGGCCGCCGGCGAGACGTGGGACCGCCGGATCATCATCAACTCGACTGCGTTGATGATCGTCGCCGCGCTTCTGCTAGCTTTGATCGCGCTGTTCGCACTCGTTCCGGCTCCCGATCACTCGCGTCCGTTCGCGGCCGTGCGCACGTCGCTCGCCGTCGCAGCAATCGTGTTCGTCGCGCTCGCGTATGCCGGTCATCGCGTCGCCACGAAGAAATCGCAGGAAGGCCTGCCGGTTTCGGGCCCGCTCACGGCGCGATTTCAGCCGCTTTACGGCAGCGTCTCCCCGCTTCCGCCGCTGCCGACGTGGGACGCGGCGCTGCGCTTCACCGCGGAGAACGCGCCGCCGATGCGCATCTTCCGCGCGACGCTGCTCACCGCGGCGGCACTCGGACTTGCGCTCCTGACTCCCGCGCTCCTCAGGCGCCGGCGATCACGATCGCTCCCGAATCAACCGCTCGACGTGCAACCGCAGCGGCGTGAGAAGCGTGTCGTATAACGTCAGGCGGCCTCTGGGCGCTCGAACCCGCGACCTCCGGCGTGACCGTCCGGCGTTCCAACCCTGCTTTGGTGTGGCCATCGGTTGATCCCGCGGTCGTTTGCGTCAGATCCTGCCCTCTCCTTAGCTGTGCGGCGTCGAGACGAGCGACGCGCTGATCGGACCTATACTCCGCGTCCATGAAGTCCCGTCTCCGTCATGCTCCTCCCATTCTCCTGACGGGGTGCGCATCCACGCCCGATACGCCGCCGGTGGGCAGTGACGAGTTCCAAATCGAGGCGATGGTCCTCGCGGTCTACAACGTGTTGTCGGGACCAGCAGGACGGCGCGACTGGAGGCAGTTTCGAAGCGCTCTTTGCGCCCGACGCGAGGATCATGATCGCGGGAACGGTCGAGCGCTTCTCCCGCGGGTCTTCCGCGATGAAGCGCGTGCGGGGATCGATCTCCAGCTCCACGTTCTGCTTGTCGTCGACGAGTCGTGCGATGCGCCCGTAGTGCTCCGGCGCGAGTCCGATCGACGGGGCGCCCATGGGGTCGGTCTCGATCCAGGTGCCAGGAAGGGACGCATCCCTTATCCCGACATCCATGGACGTCGTTGATGGCCTCGCGCGCTTCGTACGCGCTCCAGACTTGCGCGACATGGCCGTAGCGCAGCAGTCGCGTCGCCACCGGTCGCTCGAACCAGCCCCGGCGATCGCATCCCTTTCGCGAAGCTGACTCACGTCCGCGCTACACTCGTGCGTCTCCAAATCGGTTGGTCGCCAGGAACCTCAGCGCATGCTGTGCAGCTCGGAAAACGCGCCTCGTTGTCCCTCTCACTGTTCGCTCGGCGGTCTCGCGGGTGATGCGGAGCCGCGATGAGCGTGAAAGGCTGTCCCGACGCGGCGACGCTCGCCGAGTTCGACGCCGGCCGGCTGGATCACGAGACCGAGAGCAGGGTGATGACGCACGTCGTGGAGTGCTGCGATTGCAGCGAGATTGTTCGGCCGGGCCGCTCGCAGGCACGACGCCGTACACGCATGAGGCGCGCATTCGCGTTCACCGCGCTTACGGCTGTGCTGGTCGTCGCATGGCTCGCCGCTGATCGCGCGGTCGATCTCTGGCACCGCGTCGTCCGCACGAGCGAGATGGACGAAGTCGTCGCCGCGAGCGCGCTCTTGCAATACCGCCCCTCGCAGGCGCGCCTGAGCGCGCCTTTTCCGTATCGCGCCGTGCGGCCGCCCCAGCGCGGCCGCGGCAAGGCACGCACTTCCCGAGTCCGCGATCTCGAGCTGTTCTCGGTCGCGTCACGGCTGCGGAAAGAAGCCGGGCAGGAGCCCTCGTTGCCGCGCCTCCACGCGCTCGGCGTTTCGGATCTCCTCATCGGCAACGCGGCGCAGGCCGTGGAAACGCTCGAGTCGGCCGTGCGAAATGACGCCCGCGGACGCGGTCCGATCGCGGCCGCGATCCGGCGTTCCGAAAATGGCGCGCTCCTCAACGATCTGGCGGTCGCCTATCAAACGCTCGTCGAGTCCGGGAACGGCGACCATGTCCGCCCGCTCGCGCTCGAGGCCGCGCAACGTGCGTACGCGTTGCAGCCGACCGCCTCCGCCGCGTGGACGCGGGCCATCGTCATCGAGGCGCATCACGTCCGCGAGACGGCGATCACGGCGTGGCGGAACTATCTCGCGCTCGACCCGCGGTCCGAATGGAGCGACGTCGCGCGGAAGCGTCTCGCCGAGCTCGAACAGCCGACCGATGCCGAAGCGTGGCCCGCGGCCCGCGCGCGACTGCTCGCGGCGCCGGTCCCCGACTCGCGGCAACCGGAATCCGTCGATCGATTCCGCCAGGAAGTGCGGCTGTGGTGCGAGGACGAGCTGCTGCCGGCGTGGGGTGACGCGGTGTTGAGGGCCGATCCGTCGGCAGACGAACGGCTCGCGAAGATCGAGCAGCTCGGCCGCGCGCTGGAGCGGGTGAGCGGCGAGTCGGAGCTTGCCGATGCGGTGGCCGCGATCCGGAAAGCGCCGCCGGCGGCGATCCGGCAGTTCGCGACGGGACACGTCGCGTATGGCGCTGCCCGGCGCGCGACGCGCAATCCCGAGCCCGTTCGCGCGCTGCGCGAGGCCGACGTCGCGATCGCCGCGTTCTCGCCGTCGCTGACGCCGTTCTCGACGCTCGCGCGCGTCGAACGTGGCGCCGCCATCTATCTGTCGAATGACTATGACCGCGCCCGCGTGGAGCTGAACCGCCTGACGGACGACGAGACGCCGCTTTCCGACGCTGCCCAGGGAAACGTGCAGGCCCTCCTCGGCATCATCGCGCTGCAGACCGGCTCTTACGAGGAGGCCGCGGCGCACTACAAGTCGGCGCTCGAAGCGTTTCGCCGCGCCGGCGAGCGCAGTTACGAGGCCGCGATGCTCGGCCGACTCGCGCGCGCGGTCGAGCTCTCGGGCGACCTCGCGCAGGCGCGGGCGTACCGAAATCAGGCGCTCGAGTTGCTCGACCGCACGGGGGATGCGAGGCATCGGCACGACACGATGATGGAGGCGGCGTTCGTCGCGATCGGCCACGACGAACAGGCGGTCGCCGAGCTGTACCTCGGCACGCTGGTCGGCAATGCGAAAGCGGCGCGGATGCAGTCGCGGGCATGCACGGCGCTGATGTGGCGCGCCGCGAATCGCTACCGCCTGCGACAGGCCGCGCCGGCCGCGGCGGATCTCGAGGACGCCGAACGCATCTGCGGTGCGATTCCCGATCCCTTCGTGCGCGAGCGCATGCTCGCGAACCTGGAGATCGCGAGGTTCACGGTGCGCGGAAGCGAGGCCGGCTCGTCGGGCCTCGACGGCGCGATCGCGTTTTTCAGGAAGTCGAATGCGCACGTCTGGTTGAGAACCGCGTACTTCGCGCGAGCAAAGACGCTGGAGCGCACCGACCCCTCGGCGGCCGAGCGCGACTATCGCACCGCGCTCGAAGAGAGCGAGGCGACGCGGAACAAGATCGACGAACGACTGACGCGGATCGCCTTCACCGCGACGAACGACGAGGTCGCGGACGGCTACATCGAGTTCCTGCTGCGGCAGGGTCGCGGTCAGGACGCATTCGACGTCGCCGACCGCATCCGCCTTCGGGAGCTCGTCGACTCGCCGACCGCGCGCTGGCCTGCGCCGCCTCCGAGCGCGCTCGTCCCGTACGTCCAGGCGGCGCTGCCGATCGGCACCGCGCTGATCGAGTACCGCGTGCTCAGTAGCAGCATCGTCGCCTGGGTTCTGAGGCCGGAAACCCTCGCCACGGTCACGCTCCCGGATTCGATCGAGGATCTGCGCGAGCCGATGGCGGCGCTCGAGCGGGACGTTGCCGAGGCCGAGCTCATTCGCCATACGTCCGACCTCTACGACGCGCTCCTCCGCCGTCTCGAACCGCAATGGAAGGGTGTTTCGGCCCTCGTGATCGTGCCCGACGACGCGTTGGAGCGCGTGCCGTACGGCGCGCTGTACGACCGCGTGCAGCATCGCTTTCTGCTGGCGACGCATGCGACCGCGATCTCACCGAGCGCGGCGCTGTTCGTCCAGAGCCGCCTCCGCGAGCGGGAGCGTTCCGGCGGCGATGACCGGATGCTCGTCGTCAAGGCGGGGGGCGGAGGTGAGACGTTCGCCGCATTGCCGGAGGCCACTCGCGAGGCGCAGGCCGTGGCGCGCATCTATCGCGACGCGCGGATCGTCGACGGCGGCGGCCAGAGCGGCGCGCAACTCCTCAACCAGGCGCGCGACGTGACGGTCCTGCAGTTCGTCGGACATACAGCCATGGAGAGCGACCGTTCGCTGCGCACGCTCCGCCTCGGCGAGGCCCCCGACGCGCGTCTCGGTGTGGACGACATTGTGGCGGCACCGCTGTCCCGTCTGCGCCTCGTCTACCTGTCGGCCTGCGAGACGGACAGCGGTCCGATTCTCAAGTCGGAAGGCAGCGTGACGTTGGCGCGCTCGTTTTTCGCGGCCGGCGTTCCGATCGTGATCGGGACGTTATGGCCGGTCGGCGATGACGTCGCGCGATTCGCCGCCCCCTTGTTCCACGAGCGTTTGCGCGCGGGCGACATGCCGGCCGAGGCATTGCGCCGCGCGCAGTTGGAGGTCCAGAGCCGGTTCCCGCAATCGGGCGATTGGGCTGCATTCCGGGTCATCGGCGCCGGTTTCTGAGGCGCCGAGAGGGAAGGAGAGATATGGCTGAGAAGATTTTGAGGATCACGTTCAATGGCATCTCGACGCTCACGCCGGGTCTGCCGCCGAACGGCGCGGCACCGAAGGCGTTCGTGCTCATGGCGTCGTCGGAGGGGCGGGAACGGACGAACGCCTGGCAGGGGAACATCGAGCCGCATTCGCCGTTCATCTACGTCCCCGAGTCGATTCAGTGGGGCGAGATCCCGACGCCTGCCGATTCGGTGAACGACGACAAGCTCGGCAAGTGCAACATCTACTTCATCGATAACGCGCGAGTGACGTTCTATCCACTCCCCGAGCCGGAAGTGCACTACTACACCGACAGCACGAGGCAGATGGGCGTGCGGCCGGGCTCAGAGAACGTGGCGTCGGAGTACGACATGCGCTGGCTCATGCACATCAACGAGATCCTGCCGGAGGCGACTCTGAAGGATGCGGCGAATCCGGCCCGAGGAAGGATCGAGGAACGTCAGGTCGCGGCAGTCGTGGAATTGCCCGGCGGTACCCTGAAAGCGAACTTTGCATGCAAGTCGGCGCAGCCGAAAACATTCGCTTCTCCCGGCGGCCGGATCGAAGGATTCAAGCGCGTGCTCGCCACCGAGTTCTTCATCGAGATGAAATTCAAGGAGGAGACGACGATCGTCAGCCTCCGTCTCGATCCGCTTCGTGGTCCCGAGGACCTTTCGACGGGCGTCCCGGGAAATGCGCTGTTCCTGCAATGGGGGGATCGGACGGCCATCGACGTGCGCATGGGCAACGACACGAAGGATGAGGCGCGCGCACTCCGGTCGTTCCGCCGTTGCGATGCCCGGTCGCGCGACGTGAACGGCCGGCCGGTCATGGTCCCGCGCGACGACGACTTCGATCTGCACTACGACATGCTGGAAGACTTCGGAACGCGACCGCTGCCGCAGAGCGGCACCACGCAAACCCAAGTCGATGCCTGCAATCCCGCGGCGGTAGGGAGCAACGGATGAGCAAGAATCAGAGAACGAGTCCCCTGTTTTTCACCGGCGACGAGGGTGTTGACGACATCGCCGATCTCGACGAGCTCGATGACGATGACGTCGATCCCGGAATGCACGCGGTCGATCCGCGTGGGAGCGGTTTCAAGCGAGTCTCCCGCCGCGTCTGTCTCATCCGGCGGAACGAGGCCCCGGAGGGAACAGGTTTCATGGTCGGTGCGGACCTGATGCTGACCGCGGCGCACAATCTCCTCGGCACGTCGGGGATCTTCGTCGACCCCGCGGAGGTCACGATCCTGTTCGACCAGTTCATCTGGAACAAGCGGAAGCGGACTCGCGCCGCCGGCGATCAATGCCGCCTGCGCTCCATTCCGTTCACCCATCAGCCGGACATCGTCGGGTCTTCGATCAAGACCGATCCGAAGTGCCGGAAGGTCAACTGCGACAACGGGCTCGACTACGCACTCGTTCGTCTCGACCGGCCGATGGGGCTGTCGTTCCTGCCGTACTCCCACCGCATCCGCGGCTGGACGGACTGCAGCATTGCCAACATTCCCGCACAAGGCGACGTGTTCGTCGTGCAGCATCCGCTGGGCGGTCTCCAACAATTCGCTCCGGGGAACATCCCAGCGAAGTTCGCTTCGGCAGGGAACGGTGACGCTGAGCTGGAGATTCAGCCGGATCCGCCGAAGCATTTCCGCTACTACACCAAGACGCTCAACGGCTCGTCCGGCTCACTGATCTGCAACCCGGAGCGGCGCGTCGTCGGGCTGCACGTCGGCGAGCGTCTCGAATTGGATGCGTCGGGAAAGCAGAAATTGGACAAGGACGGCCGGCCAGTCTTTCATCAGCTCGGCGTCAGCCTGCAGGACATTCTTGCGGACCTCCAGGCGGATGGGGTCGTCCTCCCGTCCAACGATCTCGATCGCAATGTCATGGATACGATCTTCGGAAGCAGCCGGATCGAGCGCGAACGGAAAAGGGGCGAGCACTGGGGCGGCGACCGCCTCTTTCACAAGCCGTGATGCATGAGCGGCGGCACGCGCACGCAGGGCGGGGTGCGAGCCCGCCTTGCAGTTGGCCTGTCGCGGTGATCGGGCCGACCGTGTTCGGCGCCGTGTCGATCAGCTCTTATGGTGTCGTCGAAATTCGGACCCGACATCCAGGCGAAGTATCGACGATTACGGGTTGCTCCGTCTGTCTCTGCGATCTGACGCCCGCAACCAGCAGAGCGCGTCCACAGCACCATGTCGAGCCACTCGCAAACCTCCGCAGCACTCCCATCTCAATCGCTGAGTGCGCATCCGCGAGCGCTCTCCGGTCACACTTTTCTTGGAACATCGCTCGAAAGTGCCCGAGTGTTCCACGGAACAAGACGTTATTCGGATGCTCGCGCGTTCACGAAACCCAAAGCTTGCGACTCACAACTTTCTAAAACACCGCGAAGTCGCGGTGCATGAGAGCTTTAGATCGGCGGGGCCGGCGGGGCTCGAACCCGCGACCTCCGGCGTGACAGGCGGAGGTCGAAAGCGCCGCCGATACGACGCGATTCGTCCGAGGCGAGGCGTTGGCGCAGATCTCCGACAGCCACTGCGCTCGCCTGCGACCATCGCACCGTCACTGTTTCGGGTCGCGCTGCACCGAACCGTCGGCCTGCGTGAACACCATCGCCACGGCCTTGCCTTTGGTGTCGAGCTCGAACTGGATGCGCGTTCGCACTCCTTCGCCGAAAAACGTGGTGGGGGAGGTCGGGCGGATCGGGATCGGCAGGCCTCCGTCGTCGCGAATCGTGTACAGGATGTTGCCCGCTTTCAGGACGCGCCGCTTGACCTTCGGCGAGACCCTGTAGACGCCGACGTATTTTTCCAAGGTTGCTTCCGGAAGCTCCACGACCGTCTCGATGGTCGAATCGTTTCGGCGTCACCTGAATGCGCGTGTGCGATGTCTTTCCCGCGCGCATGAACTCCTGAATGGCGACGAGGATCTCCGGCGACGAAAGGAACAGCGGGTCGCTGTGCCCGGCGCCGTCGATGACGACCTGCACCGCTTTGGGCATTCCGGCGGCCAGCTCGCCGGCCTGTCGAGGCGGCGTCCGGCCGTCCAGAGTTCCGCTGATCAGGAGGGCCGGCACCTCGCTCTTCAGCGGCGCACGGAAGGCGTCTCCGAGGTCGGGCACGTTCAAGGCGGCACAGAGGTCGGGATAGGGGAGGTTGATCGCGTCGCCGAGCAGCGTCCGCGACGCCTCCTCCGCGATCCGTTTGCGACGCGCTTCGGTTGCGCCCGATGCACAGTCCATCGCCACAGGCATGGCCTTCGGGGCTTCTCCGGCACGCTGGCGTGCCGCGAGCAGCGCCAGCGCGGCCCAGTCGCCGCGCTCCAGCCGCGAGACGAGGTCGGGAAGTCCGGAGAAGGTTTCGGGCGACGTGAGGAGCTGGCTGATGAGCAACCGCAGATCGAGCTTCCCGACGACGACGTCGAGCTTCCGGCCGTTCATCGGATGGACGAGCGCCACACGCTTCGGCCGCGCCTCGAGCTCCGCGAGGACGTTCTTCAGCGACGCGAGGAAATCGGGGAGACGTCCGTGAATGACCGGGTCGGCGGCGGCGCGGCGCGCGATCTCCTCGAGTAGATTCTGCTGATCGGTCGGCAGCTTCCACGTGTCGTCCGGCCCCTCGACTCCGAGGAGAATCACGCGAGCGATGTGCGGGCCGTAATCGCGCAGGGCCGCCGTCGCGAGATGCGTCCCGTAACTCGTGCCCCACAGCACGATTTTGTCGGCGCCGAGGGCTTTGCGCAGGTCCTCGAGATCGGCGGCGTTCTCGCGCGTGTTGTAGCCGGCCAGATCGATTCCGCTCCGGCGCGGTCGCGCGGCGCACTTTGCCTCGGCAGCGATCATCGATGCGACCGCACTGCGATGGAGCGGCTCGTCGAAAGGAGCGGCGAACGGCTCGTCGCAATCGAGGTCCGGCCGCGACGCGCCGGCGCCGCGCTGATCGAGCGCGATGACGTCGCCGTACTCCCGCATGGCCATAAGAGAGGGAACCGCGCCTCTTTCGCGGTCTGGATGCCCGACGAGCCGGGTCCGCCGGCGAGATAGACGATCGGAGGTCCCGGACGGGGAGACGTCGATTTGAACCGGACGAACTTCAGCGTCACCGTCCCCGATTTCGCGACGCCGCGGCGCTCGGGAACGCGCAGTTCGCCCTCCTCCGCTTCCACCGCCTTGCCGGCCGCGCTGGTGAAGGTGATCGGCTTGAATCGGAGTGCAGGAGGCGCCGCACACGCCGATCCCGTAACGAGAACAACAACGATCAGCAGCCGTATACCGATGAACATGATTCCCTCCGAGCCCACGGTAGCGACGGCGTCGTCCGAGGGAGGTTCTGTTCGGCGAACGGCGGTTTGGATCGGTGGAACACGGGTCCTCTCCCTGCTCCTGCTCGTCGGTTCTGCGGCTCTGCTCCGCGCCTCGGGTGTGCCTCTCATCAGCATGGAGAAGCCATTCGCAATGAAGAGCGGACATGACGCGCGCTGGTCCGCCGTCGACTTCGACGACAGCGAATGGCAGAGGATCCATCTGAAACATCTCCAGGCCATGGGTGACTCGGTCTGGCTGCGGAAGCGCGTCGACACGACGATGCTCGACCGGAGGCCCGGCCGTCCGCTGGCGATTTACTTCGCGGGCATCGCCTCGCACGAGATCTGGTGGGACGGCGAGCGGATCGGAGCGGGAGGAGTCGTCGGGCGGACTCCGGAGACCGAGCTGCCGGGGCCGATCGCACTACCAGATTCCCGATCGGCTGGCCGCACCCGGCATTCACCTGCTCGCGGTGCGGACCTCCGCGTTTCACCGGCACTTCCAGCCGAAGCGGGGCTACTGGGCGATTCTCGTCGGCGACTACGACACGATCGCCGCGCTGAACCAGCGAGGCTCACTCATTGCCCTGATGGCCCTCAGCGGGATCTGCGCGCACGCACTGCAGGTGCGCTCCGACGAGGAGAAGCGCACGGCCGCGCTGCTCAAGTCCGCGCGTCTCGAGCTCGAGTCGACGAAGCGTCACATGCAGCCGCACTTCCTCATGAATACGCTCACCGCGCTTTCGGAATGGATCGAAGAGGACCCGCGGACGGCGATCGAGATGATCGAGGCGCTGGCCGACGAAGTGCGGGGGTTGCGGCGCATGTCGGCGGAACGGCTGGTGACGGTGGGCCAGGAACTGCGTCTCTGCCGAAGCCATCTCACGACGATGAGTCTGCGCAAAGAGGTCAGTTACGCGCTGCACACCGAGGGGATCGAGGCGCACCGGCTGGTACCGCCGACGGTGTTTCACACGCTGGTCGAGAACGCGGTCACGCATGGACCTTCATCGCACGGCGACGTGCTGCTTCGTCTGGCGGCAACACAGAAGGGCGATCACCTGCAGTACACGTTCGAGTCGCCGATCGAGCCGGGCCTGGACACCAGCTTCCAGGCCGGGGACGGCACCCGCTACATCGAAGCGAGGCTGTCGGAGGTGTGGGGCGATGCCTGGTCGATGCGCCAGGCGCCCGTCGGCTCGACGTGGCAGGTGCAGATCGAGGTGCCGGCTTGAAGATCGCGATCGTGGAAGACGAAGCGGTGGTGGCGCGGCGGCTCGCCCGCATGGTGCACGACATCGTCGGCGAGCAGGGCTCGATCAAAGTGGCCACTTCGGTTCCCGACGCCGTGGAGCTGATCCAGGCGACGCCGTTCGATCTCCTGTTTCTCGATCTGAGGCTTCACGGGAAGGATGGATTCCAGCTTCTCGAGCAGGCCGTGGCGTTGCCGTCGCAGACGATCGTGGTGTCGGGGCATGACGAAGAAGCGGTTCGCGCATTCGACTATGGCGTGGCGGACTTCGTGGCCAAGCCGTGGAACGAAGCGCGGCTGCGCCGTGCCATCGGTCGTGCGACGGGCGGCGACCTTTCCACGCACCGGCGCGCGCAGCGCCTGGTGATTCGGAAAGCAGGGGAGCTGCAGACCGTGGACGTCGCCGATCTGCTGTTCGTGCGCGGCGCGGACGACTATTCCGAGCTTCACCTCGCCGACGGCTCCGTGCACCTGCACGAGAAGTCGTTGACCGCCCTGGCGAGGATGCTCCCGGTACGATTCGAGCGCGTCCACCGTTCGTTCATCGTCGATCTGACGCGGGCGAAGGCGTTCCGGACGGTGAGCGAGCGGCCATTCCTCGTGCTCCATGATGATGCGGGGGACGAGACGCTCGTTCCGGTGGCGCGAAGCTACCGGACCGCCGAAGCGGCTGGGGGTTTGAGGTCGCGTCTGCCGGGAGCCAGCGACTTTGCGAGATGGTGCACCACGTACTCAGATGATTTGCGGAAAGGCACCGCGGATCGAGCCGGTGTGAAAGTGGATCTCACCGCGTGCGAGCACCTCGGGAAGAGTGGCGCCGTCGCCGCGAAACAATTCTCCGCCGCGAAGCACGCATTGGCCGACATTCTGGTATGGCAACGACGCGACGATTTGCACGGCATTTTCGAGGGCGGCGTGCCAACGACGGGACAGATCGGATGCGTCAGGCGCCGGCCCGTCGAACGCAAGCGCGGCGATCTCGACCGCCGAATACCGCGCTGACCGTCGGGCTTCCTGAAGAATGGCATCGGGAGCGAGTCCAGGATCTTTCCCTGTGGCCGCCCACGCGAGGTATCCAAGAGGCTGGACAGCCGAGTTGCATTGCAGGAGATCGATCCAGTCGCGAGCCTCGACGCGACCGACCAGCGCGAGCACCTTGTTCGTTGCAAGGTCGAAGGGGTGCAGCGTGAGGCCCAGCTCGGGATGTTCGACGAGCGGAAAGAATCGGAAAGCGCTGTCGTGGGTCCACTGCAGGATGACGACCTCTGTCCCGCGCCGCACGATCGCCTCGACGAACGTCGGCCGTTCGCGAACGACCTCGATGTCGTAACCACTGCCGAGCAGTGCCGCGCGATCGGCACTCCATGTAGCTGCCAGAGCTGCAGCCGTGTCGTGAAAGAGATCGAGATCCTGCGAAATCCGTGGTGCGTCGAGGAGCGTGTTCAGTGCGGCGCCACCAGCGACATAGCTCTCGCCCGACGCGATCCGCTGTTTCGCTAGGACGCGGCAGACTTCTCGCTGGATGTTCGTGAGAGCCATTCCTCGATTTTCCCCGCCCGCTGAAACGCTTCCCGGTCGCCTCGTGCACGAATCCACCGCAGGACGCGCAGGATCTCCTCGGGGGTGGATGGATAGTAGTCCGAGCGAACGAACCAAAGGCATCTTTCCCGGTACTCATTGACGAGCGAACGTACCTCCGCATCGAGCGCCGAATCCAGTGTCATCGCGCTTCGCAAGGTAACACACGGTCCGAACATGAGGCTCCAGGGGCGCCACATTCGATCCCTCGCAGCGCGGAGGAACGCGACTTCCCGATCCGCGGTATTCACCCGTTCACCGTCTCCGCGAAGTTCGGGTACAGGGACTCGAACCCGCGACCTCCGGCGTGACAGCCCGGAGGTCGGGGGTATGAAACGAAATTGGCCGTGGCAGCACTACATCATTGGACAAGGCCTCTACTACTCAAAGTCTCTTCTCTCCCTCTCCCGGCGCACTTCGCGTCTCGATTGGATGGAGGCATCCGTCGGTTGGACCAATGCGCGTATCCGTCGACCTTTTTACAACCTGGATGAGCTCCTGATTGGAGCCACATGCACCGGGAGGTGCTCATGGGAATCCTTGCGGCAGTGGGCGTTGCGTCAGCCGTAGCTGATGCCATTGGCAAGATCAAGACAGTCATTGAGGGGCTCACGCCCGAACGGGCTGTGATCCTGGAAGTGCAGAACCTGACCGGCGCCCCGCTCAAGCGCGTAGCGTTCGATCATACGAATGGGGGTTTCGCGGAGATTCCCAGCATCGAGATCCCGCCCGGCCAGGCGGATGTTTTCGGCGCGACGGACACGGGGATCGTTTCAGGGACGAAAGGGCGTGTCACCTACGAGTCGGGTGCGGGCTTCCTGGTGAACATTGGGTGGAACAACCCGATCACCGGCTCTCCCGATGCGACTTCGAGCGTCGGCGGCGACAATGCGGGCAATTTCGAAGTGCGCGACGTCGCCGGCGCCGGCCACACCGCGCAGATGCAGTATGTCGTGCGTCCCGGGGTCACGCCGACCCTCATCGTGCGCAAAGGAAGCGCCGAGGCCGGGCGTGTGTCCGGCATTGCCGCGATCCGCAGTGGATCGAGGCAGGTGCTCACCGCGGTGCGGACGGCTGACGACACGTTGAAGCTGATTCAGTGGTCGGTCAGTGCGGACGGAGCCACCATCAGCCGCATTGCCGACAGCGGGTCGGCGGCAGGGGAGGCCTCCAGTATCGACATCGCACGCGGCAGGCTGTTCGTGACCGCGTGCAGGTCCGGTTCCGGAAAACTCGTGTTGATCAGTTGGGAGCTTCGTACGAGCGCCGGGGCCACGTCGATCGTCAGGCGCGGGGATAGCCGGAGTGCATCGGGCGTCGACCGGGCCGGCGATGCGCGGAACATCAAGATCGTTGCACTCACGGACACGCTGTTCGTGACGGCGGTGCGCAATGGGTCCGGTAATCTCGTGCTGATCACGTGGAGGCTCGAAGGCGACGGTGAACTGATCCGAGTCGGCGACAGCGCGGATCAGGCGCAAGAGGTCACCGAGATCTCGCTGGTGAAGGTCTCGCCCGATCAGGCTGGGAATCATCGCGTCGTCACGGCGGTGCGGGGTGGTGACGGGACGCTCGTCATGATCAGCTGGAGCGTCGCACCGAATGGATCTTCGATCCGGCGCCTCGCATTCGACCACGGCCAGGGCGAGACCGGTATCGCGGACCTGATCAGTTCGGTCGCGACGAGTCCGACCCGTGTCGTCACTTCCGTTCGGAGTGCTTCCGGAAACCTCGTTCTCATCTCTTGGTCTTTGGACGCGAACGGCACCCTTGCGCGACTGAGCGACAGTCATGGCCAGGCGGGGAAGATCATCGACAATGCGCTGATGAGCCGTCCCGGCGGGGTGCTCAGCGCCGTTCACGGCCTCGACGGACTCCGTCTGATCCGTTGGACGATCTCGGCGCAGGGCGCACTCATGCGTGTCACCGACAGTGGCTCGCAGGCCGGTGTCGCCCGACACATCGCGCTTCCGCAGGAAGAGCTCCAAGGCGTCGCTTCGATCGTCACGGCGGTCCAGACCGCGGGACAGAACCTGAAGGTCATCTCGTGGAGTGACACCATTCCCGGATCGCCTCCGATAGCCGGCAAACCGGTCGTGCCGAAACGCAAGCAGGCGAGCAAGCAGTAACACGCCCGATAGCGCATCGCCCGCCGTTGCCGGCGGGCGATGCGCATGTCGGGCGGTCAGTAGCTGACCGACGTGGACGAGTGCCCTCCGTCGCCGCGGCCGACCTTTTGGGCGCCGAGTCGAGTCAAAACCGCCACTCACACCGAATGACGGCAGGATTCCGATCACGCTTTCCGTGACCGGCGAGGCCGTCACCGCACCGTTCGGGTCTTGCCGGAACTCGAACGTGTCCACGCGCGTGACGTTTTCGCGGCCGAGGACGTTGAAGAGCTCGACGAAGAAACTGAAGGCGCCCGCGGTGCGGCTCGCGCGGAAGTCGAGGCGCTGATAGTCGGGCAGGCGGGCCGAGGCGCGCGGTCCGAGCTCGGTAAGGAGCCGGGTGCCTTCCGCCCGCGCGAGCACGGGCGTGGTCGGCCAGCCGCTGTGCCAGGTGCCGGCGAGGTTGAAGTTCCATTCCGGACCGCGCTGATAGTTCACGCTGAAAGTCGCGGCGTGCCGCTGATCCCAATCGCGTGGTACGTCGCGGTCTCCGAGGCGATCGGTGACGCGAGCCATCGTGTAGCTCATCCAGCCGCTGAGCGGTTGCGACGCATCCGAACGGACCAGCAGCTCCGCTCCCCGTGCATGCCCCTTCTCCGGCGCGATGCGGATGCGGTCGGCGCGCAGCTCGGGAAAGAGCAGGAGGCGGTCGTAGAGGTTCCCGTAGCGCGGCCGCGGACGCGTCAGCGTTTTGTCATAGAGCTCGAGCCGTGCTGCGAAGCCGCGGGGGAACGAGCGCTCGATGCCGAGTACCCGATGCTCGGAGCGCTGGGCCGGCTGGTACTCCGTCACGCCGTCTTCGACCTGCAGCTCGTGCATCGCATGCGGCTGATGGAACAGCCCCCATGCCGCACGCACGGACGTATGCGGGGAGAGCGTCCATGCGACGTTGAGGCGAGGGCTGACGTGCACGCCGTCAGGCGTGTAACTCTCCGACCCCGCGCGCAGCCCCGCCTCGACCACGACGCTGTCGCGGATGCGCACGCGATCGGCGACGTAGGCCTCGAGCTGACTGCCGCCCGGTCGCACGTGAACCGATCGTCGCACCTCGCGCGGCGGTGAGCCGAGCTCGAAGATCGCGAACGGGATGACCGACGATCCCTCCACGTCGAACCGTGCCCGCGTGCGTTTCGCAGTCGCGCCGAACTTCAGCAATTGCCGCGGCGAGAGATGGAGCGTGGCGTCGTTCTTCAGCGTCAGGAACGTGGACTGATGATGATCTTCGAGCTGGCCGCGCTGCAGATCGAGCTCGTTGTCGAAGGCCCCCTCGCGATCGCGTTCCATGCTGCCCCAGGAGAGCACGCTCTGGGTGAACAGGGCGTCGGTCCACGAACGGCGCAGATTGATCCAGAGGTAGCGGTCGTCGTAGTTCGCATGCGCGCTGGTGCCGGGGCCATCCTGCATGGTCAGCCGATCGCGCGACGCCATGGCGTGCGCCGAAACGACCATGCGCTCGCCGAGCGTCACTGCACCTTGCCGAGGAGATCGTAGTAGCGCGGATCGATGTCCGCGGCGTCGTCGAGCAGCGTCAGCACCTCGCGCAGATAGCCGCGGCGCAGCGAGAACAGCCACGCTCCGCGCTGGCCCGCGAACGTCCCCTGCGACAGCAATCGCGTGTTGAGCAGGCTGACCCCGACCTCATGCCTCGTATCGGCCGGGGAGAGCGTGTTGATGTCCACCACGCCGCTCATGCGTCCGCCGTACTCCGCCGGATATCCGCCGCTCAGCACGTCCACCGATCCCACGGCCTCGGCGTCGATGGTGCTGAACGCGCGATACAGATCGCGGATGTGAAACGGATCGTAGATCTCCGCGCCGTCGACGAGCACCAGCACCTCGTCCTCCTCGCCGCCGCGCAGGTTGAATCGCGCGCTCACGTCCGCGCTGGTCGTTCCCGGGATCCGGCCGATGCCGCGATAGAGATCGTCGGAGAGATGCGGCACGCGTCGCACCTCTTCGCGGCTGAGAAACTGGCGGCTCTCCGCTTCCCGGCCCAGGATCGTGAAACGGCTCGGCGTGACGACGATCTCCTCGAGCGCCACCGGCATTTGCGGAGACGGCGCGGTGACGCTTCCGGGACCGGGGACCGGCGCCGCGGCCGCTCGTCGCGCACGATCAGCAGCGTCCCACGCGGACCGTCGTTCGCTCGCAAGGCGTGCTCGCGCAACAACTCGTCGAGGATCTTCCGCGGCTGCGTCGCACGCGGCTCGGTGCGCACGATCATGTCGCTGGTCACGACGTCATCGCTGTAGATGAGGCGCAGTCCGCGCGACTGCAACTCGCGCAGCGCCTCGGTCAGCGGCCGGCCCGCGAAGCGAGCCTCTGCCGCGTGAAGCGTGCCGGTGACGACCAGGAGAAGCAGCGCGCGGCGAATCACGAGCGCCCCCGCACGATCAGGCGGTCGCCTTCGATGCGATACGTCACTCCCGCCGCCGCGGTAGCGGCATCGAGCGCTTCGCCGACCGATAGCGGCACGTTGCCGTGCAGCATCTGATCGGGACGATAACCGCTCCGCGATCTCGGCGACGGAGAATCCATCGATGTACTTCCACTCCAGCGCGTCGCCGTAGCGGCCGGGAAGACGGTCGAGCACGACCTGAACGATCCTGGCCAGTTCGCGCCGTTGCACCGTCGATTCCGCGCCGAGGGATTCGAGCGCGGCCCGGATCTCCGGCAGGTCGTCCGAGAGATCGATCATCGGCGGTACCTTCTTTCGTCGTTCGAAATGCGTTGCAATCTCGCGGCGGCAGATCGTGGTGAGCCAGGTCAGCAACGCCGCCTCGCCACGGTAGCTGGCCAGTTTCCGCACCGCGCGGCAGAGCGTCGTCTGCACGACCTCTTCGGCGGCATCCTCGTCCGCGACGCGTGGCAGCGCGAAGCGATACAGCGCACCGAAGTTCCGATCGAAAAACTCCGCGAACGCGTCCTCGTCGCCGCGCAACAGGCGGGCAACGAGGAAGCGATCGGCATGCTCGATGGTCATGTGCGTGGGTCTCGCGAGTCTAGAAGCGAATGGTGAGACCGGCGGAAGGATCAGCGGATCGATCGCGGCATCAGCGGTCGAGCCCTGCGCGCTGCCGCGCAGCGTGAGCGGCCGATAGCGCGCATCGAGCGATACGCCCCAGCGATCGTCAAACGACCACGTCACGCCGCCGCCGACGACGAACGTCGTCTCTTCCGCCAGCTCTAACGGCGCCAGACCGTCATCGCGCAGGTCGGCGCTGTCGAGATCTCCGGTCATGACGTACGCCCCGCCGCCGCCGACGTACACATCGACCGGAGAGCCGGGGCGGAAGTGATATCGCAGCATCGCCGTGACCGGCGTCAACTCGACGTCGCCGAGCGAAACGAACTGGACGCCGCCGTCGCGAAGACTGCCGCCGGAGGAGGTGCGGAACACGGACAGCTCTCCGGAGAGCCGCGTTCCGAACATGCGGCTGGCGCTGACACCGTAGCCGGAGCCGTTCGCGAACTCGATCGTCGCGTTCGGCCGCGACGAGGGGAAGCGGTCGCCGCCGCCGTTCTGCTGGGAGGAAAGCCAATCCGTGACCGCGGTCTGCGCGCGGAGCGGTGCGGTCGTGAGCACTGCGAGAAGCACGAGGAAGATCGAACGGTTCATGATTGCCATCCTTCGCCCCGTTGGACAGGCCCTCGGCGGCAAATCCTTCGGCGAGCGTGGCGACGTGCGGCGCGGCTAGGAGACTGCGCGGCAGAAAAGCGGTAGTGCGTCGTAAAATGATGCATGCCGAGCAACTACCGAGCGTACCAACCGGAGCAGAGTTACCTGCTGCCGCCCGCGCCGAGCGATTGGCTGCCTGAAAAACACCTGGCGT
>DATLOL010000163.1:0-4028 GCA_035536275.1 Thermoanaerobaculia bacterium | reverse complement strand
TGCCGCGTCCATGCTCGACGCGCTGGAAACCATCTCCCGCGACTGCTTTCACAGCTTCGGCGTCCTGCGCGACACCGTCGTCATCGACGACGCCGACGCCACCGGCGCAATCACCACCCTCCCCATCACATTCTTCAACGGCATCGGCACGACGCAGTTCGACCAAGCCGATGCCGACCGCCGCGTCGACGAACTGATCGCACGCTTCGGCAAGCCGTTCCGCTGGTGGATCCTGCCGACGTCGCAGCCGTCCAACCTGCGCGAGATCCTCGAGCGCCACGGGCTGCGTCACGTCTACGACTCCGCCGGCATGACCCTCGATCTCGCGCATCTCGCACAGCCGCCTCAAGGCATCATCGAGCGCGTAGTTGACGACGCGCAGATGCATGTCTTCGCGGACGTCCTCACCACCGTCTTCGAGCGCCCGAAGAGCGACATCGACATCTGGACCTCCGCGTACGGTCAGATCGGCTACGACCGCGACTGGGCGCACTTCATCGCCTACGACGAAGGCAAGCCCGTGGCGACGGCGTCGGTGCTGATGTGCGGCGACGTGGCGGGCATCTATCTCGTCGGCACCTTGAAGGAGGCGCGCGGCCGAGGACTCGGCACCGCGGCGACGCTGGCGGCGCTGCATTACGGCCGAGAGCGCGGCGCCCGCGTTGCGGCGCTGCAGTCGTCCGCGATCGGCGAGAGCGTCTATCACGGGATGGGCTTCGTCTCGCACGGCGTGATGCCGATGTATGAATGGCGGTATAACGCTGCGCCATGAAGATCCACCGTGAAGAGGCCCGGCGCGTCGCCGGGCTGGCCCATCTCGAGCTCGATGACGCGGGTCTCGACCGCATGGCTGACGAGATGACGAAGATCCTCTCCTACATCGATCAGCTCCGCGACGCCGACGTCGACGACGTCACCGAGCCCGAGGTCGTCGCCACTCCCTTGCGCGAGGACGAACCGCGTCCGTCGCTCGATCGCGACTCCGTCGCCCGCAACGCGCCTGCATGGCGCGACGGACTGTTCGTCGTTCCGAAGGTCATCGGCGGTGAGTGACATCCTCGAGCTGCCGTGGACGGAGGCGCGCGGACAGGTGTCGCCGCGCGAGTACGTCGATGCGTGCTTCCGTGCGATCGACGAGCGCGACGGCGCACTGCACGCGTTCCTGCACGTCGACCGCGACGCGGCCGAGGGCGCGCTGCCCATGGCCATCAAGGACAACATCGTCACCACCGGCACGCCGACGACCTGCGCGTCGCACATCCTCCGCGACTTCGTCTCGCCCTTCGACGCCACCGCCGTGACGCGCCTCCGCGCGAACGGCGCGGCGATCGTCGGCAAGGCCAACCTCGACGAGTTCGCGATGGGCTCATCGACCGAGCACTCCGCGTTCGGCGTGACCCGCAACCCCTGGGACCTCGAACGCGTCGCCGGTGGCTCCTCGGGTGGCTCGGCCGCCGCCGTCGCCGCGCGCATGGTGCCGGTGGCACTCGGCTCCGAGACCGGCGGCTCCGTGCGTCAGCCCGCCGCGTTCTGCGGCGTCGTGGGCCTGAAGCCGACCTACGGGCGCGTGAGTCGCTGGGGTCTGGTCGCCTTCGCGTCCGGCCTCGATCAGATCGGCGTCGTGACGAAGACGACGCGTGATTGCGCGGAGGTGCTGGGCATCATCGCCGGACACGATCCGCTCGACTCCACCTCCAGCACACACCCGGTCGACGACTACGCCGCCGATCTCGACAAAGGTGTGAAGGGCATGCGCTTCGGCGTCGTCCGCGAGGCTCTCGAGCATCTGGAGGGCGAAGTGCGCGCGAACTTCGACGCGGCGGTCGACGTGCTCCGTCGCGGCGGCGCGATCGTCGAGGAAGTGAGCGTCCCATCGATCGGATACGCCATCGCCATCTACTACATCGTTGCGAATGCCGAGGCCAGCGCGAACCTGTCGCGCTTCGACGGCATCCGCTACGGCCACCGCAGCGAGCGCGCGCGCACGCTCGACGAGGTGTACTTCGACTCGCGCGGCGAAGGCTTTGGCCCGGAGGTGAAGCGCCGGATCATGCTCGGCACGTTCGCGCTCTCGTCGGGCTATTACGACGCGTACTACGGCCGCGCGCAGGCTGTGCGCGCGAAGATGCGTCACGACTTCGCGCGCGCGTTCGAACGGTGCGATTTCCTGATCACGCCGACGACGCCCGAGGCGCCGTTCCGGATCGGCGAGAAGTCGGAGGACCCGCTGTCGATGTATCTCTCCGACATCTTCACCGCGCCGGCGAACCTGGTGGGGATCCCCGCCCTGGCCGTGCCGTCGGGCTTCGACTTGCGCGGACTGCCGCTGTCGCTGCAGATCATGGGACGGCACTTCGAGGAGCGGGCGATCTTCCGCGCGGCCGCTTTTTACGAGGCCGAAACGCAGTATTGGAAGGCTCAGCCGCGAATCGTTGCTGCGAAAGGCGCCGCGCAGACCTAACTTGAAGGCATGCGAAGGATCGTCTTCACCGCGCTCCTGTTCCTCGCCATCGCCTCGTGCGCGTACCGCCCGACGTACGTGGAGCGTCCGCCCATCGCGCCAGGACCGGGATCGCGGCCGGAGGTGCAGCCGGTACCGGGCCGCGGAGGCCAGCAACTGCGCGCCTGCCGCGAGATCAGCCGCACGCGCTGCGAGACCGCGACGTGCAAGGGGAACGGATTCGATCTCGTAACCCTGAATTGCAGCGGCGAGAAGCTCACCCGCTGCGAGCTCGGCAAGTCGGGCTGCTGACGTTTGGCTCTTTTTCCCTTTAGCTCCGAGCGAAGTCGAGGAGCCAGCTTGGTCCGAGGAGCGTGCCCTGAGACTCAGTTGGCTCCTCGACTCCGCTCGGAGCTAAGAAAAAATTCAACCGGAGGGCGTACAATCCCATTCGTGCGTAGCGGGTGGGTGTGGTTGTTCCTGGTCCTTCAGGCGGCGGTCGTTCTCTCGGCCGCTCCCGCCACCACGCAAGCTCCCATCGCCACCGCGCAGATCTCTCCCTCCGTGCGCGCGATCCTCACGCGCGAGTACGAGATCGCCGTCACCGTCAAACCGCACGCAGGCGACGCCTGGTCGCGCCTCGCGCGCCGTGTGACCGGCGACGCGAACAACTGGGAAGAGCTGGCCGCGTTCAACGAGGCCGACGAAAACCTCAAGAGCGAGCAGACCGTGCGCGTGCCGTTCGCGATGCTCAAGCCCTCGCTGCAGCAGGACATCATCCGCACCCTCTTTCCGAAAGACCAGGCCACGACCGACGGCTGGAAGCATCTCGTCGTCGGCTCGCGCGGCATCGAAGGGGAATCGCTCTGGAAGATCGCGGAGTGGTTCACCGGCGACGGCGCGAACTACTCCCTCATCCGCAAGTCCAACCCCAGTCAGGGACTCTCGACCCGCAAAGGTGACGTGATCCTCGTTCCCAAACGGTTGCTCTCTGCCGCATTCGGCGGGAGCTCGGAGGAAGAGAATGCACCGAAGACGGCAGCAGAGGTTCGGAAACCCGCGGACGATGCGACTCAGCGTGCAGCAGCGGATGAAGATGTTCCGGAGGCGGCACTGGCCGCGGTACCGGGACCCTCGATCCTGACGCCCCCCTCGCTCAGTTACGTCCGCGGCACGAGCGAGCCTCATGCCGTCTATCGGCTGCAGCAGGGGGAGGCCCTCTACTCCTCCGTGGCCATCCGCTTCACCGGCCGCGTCTACGCGAAAGACGTCGGAGACGTCCTCGACCGCATCGTGAAGTTCAACGGCATCGAGGATGTCTCCCGCCTTCCGGTCGGCTATCCGGTGAAGATCCCGATGGACCTCCTGCTGCCGGAGTACCTGCCGCAGGGCGATCCGGCCCGCGTGGCCCGCGAGGAGGGGAGGCGCGAGAGCGCCAAGGTGGCCCGCCGCACGCGTGCCGCCGGCCTCTCCGGCGTCCACGTGATCCTCGACCCCGGCCACGGGGGGCGCGACGTCGGCACCGCGCACGACGACGTCTGGGAGTCGAACTACGTCTACGACGTCGCCCGCCGCCTCCGCGCGATCC
>DATLOL010000162.1:0-11256 GCA_035536275.1 Thermoanaerobaculia bacterium | reverse complement strand
GCTTCAGCCCGCCGGTCGTATTCGGCGGGCTGAAGCCCGCCGCTCCACTCCGACAAGCGCCCGCGCATGGACCAGAGCAGCGCCGCCGACAGGAGGAAGCTCGCCGTGTCGAAGACGAAGGACGCGTCGCGGCCGAGGAGCATCGTCACCGCGCCGCCGAGGGCCGCACCGACGGCGAGCATCGTGCCCCACGTCGATCCCATCAGCACGTTCGCCGGGCCAAGGTCCTCGGCGGACACGATGTTCGGCAGCGCGGCCTGCGAGGCGGGTTCGAAATACGCGGAGCCGATCGAGATCAGGATCACGCCTGCGTAGGCGAACGGCAGCAGCGCCGGCGTGCGCGCCAGCAGCGGCAGCAGGCAGGCGCCGGCGCGGAGGACGTCGACGGCGATCATCAGCTTGCGGCGATCGACGCGGTCGATGACGTGGCCCGCGTGCGGCGTAAAGAGAAAGATGGGCAGGGTCTGGCAGAGCAGGATGACCGAGGCCAGGGTCGCGGAGCCGGTGAGCTGCAGCACGAGATCGAGCAGCGCGACGGTGAGGAACCAGTCGCCGCCCAGCGAGATGAGCGTGCCGAAGTAGAGGAGGCGGAAGTCGCGGTTGTCGCGCAGCAGCCGGAGATACATGAGTGCTGGGTGCTGGGTGCGCCCCTACCCCTCCTCCGGAATCGCGTGTCCTTCCGCCCCCGCGCGCTCGTAGGTCAGGAACGAGAACGGGTACTCGTTCTTCTCGTCGGCGTCGAAATGCTCCGAGTCGGTGAGCTGCCATTCGGAGACGTCGTCGAACTCGGGGAACCAGGTGTCCCCGTCGACTTCCGCGTGCACGCGGGTGAGGTACATGCGGTCAGCGCGATGCATGGCCTGCGCGTAGATCTCCGCGCCGCCGAGGAGGAAGGCCTCGTCGTCGCCGTTCCTCTCCGCGACCCGCACCGCCTCCTCCAGCGAATGCACCACCGTCACCCCCTCGGGCGCATAGCTCTCCTGGCGGGTGATGACGACGTTCGTCCGGCCGGGCAGCGGGCGTCCCACGGACTCGTAGGTCTTGCGGCCCAGGATCACGTGATGGCCCATGGTCATGGCCTTGAGGCGCTTGAGGTCCGTGGAGAGACGCCACGGCACCTGGTTGTCGCGGCCGATGACGTTGTTCGTGGAGAGCGCGGCGAGAAGGGACAGCTTCATACGGCGATGGGTGCCTTGATCGCGGGATGGGGATCGTAGCTCTCCAGTGTGAAGTCGCTGAACTTGAAGTCGAAGATGGAGCGCACGTCGGGATTGAGCTTCATCGTCGGCAGCGGACGGGGATCGCGCGCGAGCTGCTCGCGGGCCTGCTCGAGGTGATTGAGATAGAGGTGCGCGTCGCCGAGGGTGTGCACGAAGTCGCCGGGCTGCAGGTTGCAGACCTGGGCGATCATCATCGTCAGCAGGGCGTACGAGGCAATGTTGAACGGGACGCCGAGAAAGACGTCGGCGCTGCGCTGGTAGAGCTGGCAGGAGAGGCGTCCGCCGGCGACGTAGAACTGGAAGAGCGCGTGGCACGGCTGCAGGGCCATCTTCTCCAGATCGCCGACGTTCCACGCGCTGACGACCAGGCGTCGCGAGTCGGGGTTGCGCCGGATCTCGTCGATGACGTTCGAGATCTGGTCGATGTGCCGCCCATCCGCCGCGGGCCAGGAGCGCCACTGGTAGCCGTACACGGGACCAAGCTCGCCGTGCGCATCGGCCCACTCGTCCCAGATCGTGACCTTGTTCTCGTTGAGGAAGCGGACGTTGGTCTCGCCCGCGAGGAACCACAGCAGCTCATAGATGATGGAGCGCAGGTGCAGCTTCTTGGTGGTGAGCAGCGGGAAGCCGGCGCCGAGGTCGAACCGCATCTGGTGGCCGAACACGGAGAGCGTGCCCGTGCCGGTACGGTCGGTTTTCTTCGCGCCGCGATCGAGGATCGTGGAGACGAGGGAGAGGTACTGCTGCATGGGAAGATTGTGTCATGCCGAGCGCAGTCGAGGCATCCCCTGCGCGTTACCAGGTGGGGGATCCCTCGACTTCGCTCGGGATGACACGTGAATGAGCCGGCCGGTCCGGTACACTTCGCCGCGCTCATGGAGTACCGCGATCACGTTCTCTACATCGGCGATCATCCGGCGGAACGACTGGCGGCGCAGTTCGGGACGCCGCTGTATGTGTACGACGCGGCGATCATCCGGCGGCAGATGGATCGCCTCACCCGTGCCTTCGCCGGCCTCCCCTTCCGGCCCTTCTACGCGATGAAGGCCAACGGCAACCTCTCCATCCTGCGCATGCTGCGCGAGGGCGGGTTCGGCTGCGACTGCGTGTCGCCCGGCGAGATCTACCTGGCCATGCAGGCCGGCTTCACCGCCGAGCAGATCTGGTTCACCTGCTCCAACGTCTCCGACGAAGACCTGCGTGCGATTCCCGATCCGCGCATCGTCGTGAACGTGAACTCGCTGTCGGAGATCGACCACTGTCTGAAGCTCGACGTACCGAATCCGATCGCGCTGCGGGTGAATCCGGACGTCGGGGCCGGACACCACACCGACGTCATCACCGCCGGCGGCGGAGTGAAATTCGGCATCGACCTGGCGGAGCTGAACACGGCCCGCGTCCTGGTCGAGGACAGCGGCCGAAAAGTGGTCGGGCTGCACTACCACATCGGCTCGGGAGTCGACTCGTCCGGGCCGCTGCTGCAGGCCGCGCGCAAGCTGCTGGAGCTGGCGCCGTCGTTCTCGAATCTGGAGTGGCTGAATTTCGGCGGCGGGATGTCCATCCCCTACCGGCCGGGCGAGCAGGAGTTCCCGATCGACGAGTACGGCGCGGAGCTGACTCACCTCGCCAACTCGATGCTGCGGGCCCGCGACCTCACGGCCATCCTCGAGCCGGGACGCTACCTGGTCGCGCAGGCCGGCGCGCTGCTGGCCCGGTCGACGGCGCGACGCATTTCCGCGGGCGTGACCTGGATCGGCGTCGACAGCGGCTTCAATCATCTGGCCCGGCCGTCGAAATACTCGGCCTATCACCACATCCTCAACGCCACGCGCGGCGAGACCGGCGAGCACGAAGACGTCGTCGTGGCCGGCAACATCTGCGAGTCCGGCGACGTGTTCACGCGCACGGAGGGGCGGGCCGTCACCCGCCCGCTCGATCACGTGCGCGTGGGCGACCTCCTCGCCTTCTGCGATGCCGGCGCGTACGGCTTCTCCATGGCCTCGCACTACAACGCCCGCCTGCTGCCGCCGGAGGTGATGGTGGACGGCGACGCGGTCGCGCTGATCCGCACGCGCCAGACCCACGCGGATCTGGTCCGGGGGATGGAATGACGCGGTCCATCGCGCTTGCCATTGCTCTTGCCATTCTGTTCACCGGCTGCGCCACCACACCGACTGTCAACATGAATCAGCTCGATCTGAAAATCGTCAACGGCCGCATCGTGGACGGCACCGGCTCGCCCTGGTACCGCGGCGACCTGGGCATCCGCGGCGACCGCATCGTCGCCATCGGCGATCTCTCGAACACGCCCGCCGCCTCCACCATCGACGCCGGGAACCGCTTCGTGGCCCCCGGCTTCATCGATCTCCTGGGCTGGTCGCAGACGATGATCATCGAGTATCCGCAGCTCGAGCCGAAGGTGCGCCAGGGCGTCACCACGGAAGTGGCCGGTGAGGGCGTGTCGCCCGGTCCGAACCTCCCCGACCGCGTTCGCCCCGGCGACCGCTGGGCCACCCTCGGCGACTATCTCGACGAGCTCGATCGGCGCGGCGCGGCCATCAACTTCGCCATGCTCGTCGGGACTGCCAACCCGCGCACGATGGTCATCGGCGACACGAACCGCGCCGCCACCGCCGAGGAGATGCGCGAGATGGAGCGCATCGTCGACCAGGCCATGCGCGAGGGCGCGATCGGCATCGGGTCGTCGCTGATCTACGTGCCGGCCATGTACTCGACGACCGAGGAGCTGATCAACCTGTCGAAGGTGGCGGCGAAATACGGCGGCGTGTACTTTTCGCACATCCGCGACGAGGGCGCGAAGATCGACAGCGCGCTCGAGGAAGCGTTCCGCATCGGCCGCGAGGCGAACATCCCCGTGAACGTATGGCATCTCAAGATCGGCGGACGCGCGTTCTGGGGCCGCATGCCGGAGATCGTCGCGAAGATCCAGGAGCAACGCACGAACGGCCTGGACGTCTCGGCGAACATCTACCCATACGCCGCGTCGTCGACCAGCCTCTCCACGCTCGCTCCCGACTGGGCCATGGAAGGCGGCTACGACGACTTTCAACAGCGCCTGCAAAGACCCGAGGATCGGGCCCGCATCGCGGAGACGCTGCGCGCGCAGTTCGAGCGGCGCGGCGAGCGCGGGATCTATGTCACCCAGATCTCCGGGCCGAAAGAGCTCGACCGGTACGAGAAGAAGTTCATCGAGGACATCGCCCGGGAGATGAACACGACGCCGGACGAGGCGCTGATGACGCTTTTCGCGCAGAGCATGCCCTCGCCCCGGGTCATCTACTTCTCGATCAGCGAGGACGACGTGCGCACCGCGCTGCGGCAGCCGTGGATCTCGATCGGCTCCGACGGCGGCTGCCCGACGCCGCAGCAGCGCGCGGAGAACGTGGCCATTCACCCCCGCGCCACCGGCACGTTCCCCCGTGTCCTCGGCCGCTACGGGCGCGAGGAGAAGCTCTTCTCCATCGAGGAGGGCGTGCGGCGCATGACGTCGCAGGCGGCGGCCCGCGCGAACCTGCGCGACCGCGGCCTGCTGCGCGAAGGGCTGATCGCGGACGTGGTGGTGTTCGATCCCGACACGATCATCGATCGCTCGACGTTCGAGAATCCGCACGAGGATCCGGCCGGCATCACGGACGTGATCGTGAACGGCGTTCCCGTGTTGCGCGGCGGCGCGATGACGGGCAAGCTGCCGGGACGTTCGATTCGGGGGGCCGGCTTTCAAAAGAATTAGCCCCGAGCGAAGTCGAGGGGCCGGGCTTAGGACGACGATCGGATCGAGTTGCGAGGCTAAGATGGCCCCTCGACTTCGCTCGGGGCTGAATTTTGATCAAACATGGAAGACACGAATAAGCTAGTCCGCACGGTCGGCTTCTGGGGCCTGGTGGCGATGTGCATGAACGCCGTCATCGGCAGCGGCGTGTTCCTTCTCCCCTACGAGTCATACAAGCTCCTCGGGCCGTTCTCGCTCTGGGCACCGCTGCTGTTCGCCATCCCGGTGTTCATCCTCGCGCTGAATTTCGCGGAGGCGGCCAGTCACTTCTCGGAACCGGGCGGCGCGTATCTCTACGCGAAGACGGCCTTCGGCGACTTCATCGGGTTCGAGACCGGATGGATGAACTGGATCGCACGCGTGACGTCGCTGGCGTCGCTGTCGAACGGGTTCGTTCTCGCACTCGCGCTGCTCTTCCCGATGCTCAAGACGGGCTGGTGGCGCGCGGCGGTGATCACGTCGACGATTCTCTTCCTCGCGCTGATCCACTACATCGGCGTAAAGTACGGCGCCGCGTCGATCTACGTCTTCACCTTCGGCAAGCTGGTTCCGCTGGTCGGCTTCATCTTCGTCGCGCTGATCGCGTGGCGATCGAATCCGATCCCCGGCTCGTTCGACGTGCCGGCGGGCGCGAACTGGCCCGAGGTCGCCCTGTTCATGCTCTTCGCGTACGCGGGTTTCGAGAACCTCGGCGTTCCGGCCGGCGAGTACAAAAACCCGCGCCGCGATCTGCCCCTCGCACTGCTGATCGGCATCGTCATCATCGCGGTGATCTATGTGCTCGTGCAGTTCGGGGCGATGTCGGCACTGCCCGACCTGTCGAAGAGCGACACGCCGATCGCGTCGGCGGCGGCGGAGCTGATCGGGCCGCTCGGCGCAATCATCGTGACCATCGGCGCACTCATGTCGATGGCAGGCACGAACTCCGGGACGATGCTCGAAGGCTCGCGCATGCTCTACGCGCTTTCGCTGGGACGGCGGCTCGGCCCTCTCTCGTACGTGCATCCACGCTTTCACACGCCATCCGTGGCGATCGCGATTCACATGACCGTGGCGCTGGTCGCGTCACTTGCGGGATCGTTCCGCACGATGGCGTTGATCTCCGCGGGCGCACGACTGGTGACCTACCTGATGACCTGTCTGGCCGTGCCGCGCCTGCGCAAACTCAACGAGGGCTTCCGCACGCCAGGCCTGATCGTGCCCGTCGTCGGCGCGCTGTTCTCGATGGTGCTGGTCGTGGCGATGTGGGAGAACAAGCTCCGGTTTCTGGCGCTGCTCATCGGGCTGGGGATTGGGGGGGTGGTGTATCTGGCTTCGCGGCCGGGGGAATCCGACGTATAGGACGTATGGGACGTATGGGACCTATACGACGGGGACTGGAGCAGGCACCGCCGCCGCGCGTTTTTGGCGGAAGCCGTAGACGGCTAGCGCCGTCCCGACCAGCGATGTCAGCGCGAGTGATTGCAGCAGGAACGCAACAACGTTCTCCGCGAATGGGGTTCCGGTGGTGCCGGCGCCGGCGATCGGGGTGAGGCGGCTGGCTCCGGTGATGGCTGCGATCAGCGACGCGAACCAGTTCACGTAGGCGGTGTAGATCCACGACCACTGCATCACCTTCGATGCGCGGGCGCCGAGGAGGAACTTGTCGCCGAGGGCGCCGAGGGCGATGAGAACGAGGGCGCCGGTGATGCCGACGGTGTGTGCGGCCAGTCCGAGGCGCGGGCTCCGGTAGAACGGCTGGAAGAATCCCGTCGACAGCGCGAGGAAGATCAGGACGAAGCCGAGCTGGATCTGGCGGCGGTTCATGCGAGCGAGTTTAACGCTACACTTCCGCGCATGCACAAAACGCACACCGTCGCGATAGCTATGCTCGCGCTCCTCCTCGGCGCGTGCCGCTCGTTGAACGAGACCAAGGAAGACCAGCTCTCCCGCGTCGCGCGCGACTGGTGCATGACCATCCGCGCCAGCCAGGTCCTGCCGGTGTATCCGCTCACCGAGGACCTGCAGGTCGGGGATGTGTTCCTCGTGTCGACGCCGATCGAGGACGAGGTGCACCAGCTCGAACAGAAAGGGTTCCTGCCGCTGGACAACGTCGTCGCGCGCCTGCAGCCGACGGGATGGCAGGCCTTCTACAACGGCGCGTATGGCGTCGGTGACTCGAGCGTGCTGCCGCGGCAGTGGCAGTTCCCGCAGCCGGCGCCCACGTCCGCGACCACGGCCTGGGGCACCGCGCCCGGTGCGGCGTTCCCGTCGTACACGTTCGAGGTGAAGAAAGGCGGCGGCGCGACGCTGGCCATCCCGATCCAGTCCGTGCCCGTCGGCCTGAGTCTCCTCCAGACCGGAGACGCGTACGGCACGGTCAACATCTCCTCCGCGTCGACGTACGGACTGCCGATCTCGGTGCTCGCGCCGCAGATCACGGCGTGGGCGGCGGACAATCGCGACTTCCTCAAGCAGTACGGACCGCGCACGACGACCGATCGCCGCGGCCGGCAGCAGGTCGAGAACCACTACCTGCGCATGGTCTATCGCGTGTACGTGGCGGGCGGCGTGAACGTGTCGCTGATGGACAACCGCTCCTTCGGCGCGCGCGTCGACGCCGGCGCATCGAAGCCGGTCGCGCTGTTCGACGCGGGCGATACGACCGAGGCCGCGAATGCCGCGAAGAACTACGCGTCGATGCTGAGCAGTCTCTCCCAGAGCGTGGCGGCGGCCACGCCCGGCGCGAACGTGACCTTCGCCTCCGCGTCGAGTCGCGGCGTGGCCATGAATGAGACCTTCCCCCGCCCGCTCGTCGTCGGCTACCTGGGCTTCGATCTGCCGATCACCGCGGACGGACATCTCGGCCCGCCGATGCCGACGCATGCGCGCGTGACGGGCGAGAACGTGTCGGAGGGCACCGCCGTGTTCGGAGCGGACTCGAACAGCGAAACGCTCCGCACCTGGATCGACGCCGAGCCGGGCAATCGCGACAAGCTGACGCAGTGGCTGTCGGCGAATGCGCCCGGTATCAGCGTCACCTCGCTCCTCAACGGCAAGCAATACAACCTGCTCCGCGCCAAGGCGCTGCAGGACCTGGAGATTCAGTGATGGATTCGATCACAGGCGTTCCGGCGCCCGAGGTGGGCCGGGTGGTGCAGGACTTCGTCGACGACGGTGCGACGCACGTCGTCGTGGAGAAGACCGAGGACGGCTCGTTCACGGTGTCGCGGACGACGTAGCGACGTGTCATCCCGAGCGAAGTCGAGGGATCCCCTGCTGGAACCCGATGCACGCTCCGTAGGCGGGGGATCCTTCGACCGTCCTCCGCTTCGCTGCGGCGGCTCAGGATGACACCTCCTCACATCAGCCAGTAGCAGACCGCCACCGTCGCGATCGCGGCCACGACGTCGCCGATCAGCGCCGCCGGCACGGCGTGGCGCGTCTTCTTCACCATCACCGCGCCGAAGTACACGGCCAGCACGAAGAACGTCGTCTCCGAGGAGCCGTACATCGTCGCGGCCATGCGTCCGATCAGCGAGTCCGCGCCGTGGTTCTTCACCAGGTCCGTCGTGAACGCCAGCGAGCCGCTGCCGGTGAGCGTCCGCAGGATCGCCAGCGGCACCAGCTCCGCGGGAAATCCCGTGCGGTCCGTGATCGGCTTCATTGCCCGCGTGAGCAGGTCCATCGCGCCGGACGCGCGGAACATCCCGATCGCGACCAGGATCCCCACCAGGAACGGGATGATCTTCACCGCCACGTCGAAGCCTTCCTTCGCGCCGTCGATGAAGACGTCGTACACCTTCACTCCGCGGATCAGCCCCACCAGCGGAATGACCACCAGCAGGACCGGGATGGCCCACAGCGAGATCTGTTCGACGATGAACTTGATCATTCCGACACCTTGAAAAAGCGCTGCAGGAACTTCGCGGCCAGCACCGCCGCGACGGTGCCGATGAACGTGGCGATGATCGAGGGGCCGATGATCCAGGTCGGGTTCGTCGAGCCCGCGGCGGCGAGGACGCCGATCATCGTGGCGGGGATGAGCTGCACGCCCGAGGTGTTCAGGGCCATGAACGTGACCATCGGGTTCGTGGCCGTGTCCTTGTTCTCGTTGAGCGACTGCAGCTCTTCCATCGCCTTGATGCCGAGGGGCGTGGCGGCGTTGCTGAGTCCGAGCATGTTCGCGGCGATCGAGAGCACGATCGCGCCGTTCGCCGGATGGTCGGGCGGCACCTCGGGGAACAGCCAGCGCAACACGGGACGCAGGAGCCGTCCGAGGAGCGTGACCAGGCCTCCCGCTTCAGCGACGCGCATCACGCCGAGCCACAACGTCATTACGCCGACCAGACCGATCGCGATCTCCACCGCCGTCTTCGCCGACTCGACTGCCGCCTCGGACACTTTCCCCATCGTGCCGTTGATCGCGCCGAAGATCAGCGCCACGAGCATGAGCCCGAACCAGATGTAGTTGAGCATGGCCGCGATGATAATGCGGAGCGTTGCGCTTCCTGTTCATCGTCGCTCTGGCCCTCGTCGATCTCGGCTCCGGCTGGAGGTACACGCGGGTCGCGCCGCGCGATACGCCGCCGCCGGACGATGCGGCCTGGGAAGAAGTGCTCCGCTCGCCGCGGCAGCACGAGGTCTGGTATCGGGTGCCGCTCCCCTCCCCGCTGCCGCCGGATCCGCAGCTCGTCTTCCGTTCGTACGGCGCGGCGTTCGACGTCTTCGTCGACGCGCAACGCGTGTACTCGTTCCGCGATCCGTCGGCCGCGGGACGGATGCGATTGCATACGGTGCCGATTCCTCCGGGACGACATCTCTACGTGCGCGTGCCGCAGGGGTCGCGGCTGCCGGTGCTCGGCGGCATCCCCATCGTCGCGTCGCGCGACACAGTGCCGCGGGCCCTCGTGCGCACTGTGACGGGATCGTTGCAGGCGGACATGGAGGACGTCGCCGTCGGCGCGATCCTGATCGTCGTGGGCATCGCCTCGGCCGCGATCTCGCGCGTGCGCCGAGGCAAGAACGCCTCGGCGCTGCAGTGGTTCGGCGTCTTCTGCGCGCTCTACGGCCTGCGTCTCATCGCCGACTCCTCGCTCCCGCTGCTCCTCGGCGCGTCCACGCTGCACGTCGCATACGCCGTGGCGTGGATCACGTACGTCATCACGATTCCGGGCTGGCTGATGGCGCGGAGCCTGGTCGGCGACGGCTGGCGCTCGTCGCTGCGGTGGCAGGTGCTCGCCTTCGCGGTCTTCGCGCCGATCGGGATCGTCACGGGCATCGTCACCGGCGAGCCGCACGAGCTGGAGCCGATCAACAACGCGCTGGTGGTGATCGGCGCGATCAACATCCTGGCCAACCTCGTGATCACGCGCAAAGCGCACACGCGCGAGCTGCGCGTGGTGATGATCGGCTCGTTCGTGTTTCTCGGCGCGGCGCTGCTGAACAACGCGGCCGCGCTGCTGAATCGTGACGTCGATGAGACGCCGGGCTTCCTCGTCTTCGTGGCCTGCCTCGGATACGCAGCCGTGCGCACGTTCACGCGCGGCGAGCGTGCGCGGGTGGAGCTGGCGCAGGAGCTGGCCACGGCGCGCGACATCCAGCGGTCGATTCTGCCGACGTCGATGCCGTCCGTGGAGGGACTCCGCTTCGCCGCTCGATACGAGCCCGCGTCGTCGGTGGCCGGCGACCTGTTCGACTTCGTGGCCGTGGACTCCTCACGCTGCGGCGTGATCGTCGCCGACGTCGCAGGTCACGGCGTACCGGCGGCACTGATCGCGTCAATGGTGAAAGTGGCGGTGTCGTCGCACGCGCGCCTCGCGGACGATCCCGCGGCGCTGCTGCACGAGCTGAACGCCACACTGCGCCGCGACGTGCGCCGCAACTTCGTCACGGCCACGTACCTCTGGTTCTCCGCCGATACGGTGATGATCGCGAACGCGGGACACCCGCCGCCGCTCCTGGTGCGCGGCGATGAGGTGCGCGAGCTCGGGCCTTATGGCGTGCTCCTCGGACGCTTCGCCGTTACTGCCTACGAGCCGGCAACGGTTGCGCTGCTGCCGGGCGATCGCATCGCCGCGTACACGGACGGCGTGATCGAGGCGCGCAACACGCGCGGCGAGGCGTTCGGCGAGGAACGCCTACACGCGTTGCTGCGCAACGGCGCGACGCCCGACGCGATCGTGGAGGAAGTGCTCGGGTGGCGGGCGGGGGACGCGGATGACCTCACCGTGGTGATCGTCGACGTAGCGCCGGCCTCCGGCCGGC
>DATLOL010000161.1:0-21155 GCA_035536275.1 Thermoanaerobaculia bacterium | reverse complement strand
CGTTGAACCGGCGTGCGGGTGGCAACGGTGGCTCCGTCACTGCCAATCACGGTCGAGCCTTTCGTCTGTTCCGTAATGGCCTCGACCTGAGCCCCGGCGGGCAGGGGAGGCGGTGCACCGGGCGTGTCCCCGAGACTCGGGACGATTCGCTCGATGGCCTGTGCGAACTCGCGCGCGCTCGCGTAGCGCTTGTTGCGATCCTTCTCCAAAGCTCGGAAGATCAGGGCCTCGAACTCCGGCGCCGCGCTCGCGGCAGGGTTCGCATCAGAGATCGACCGCGGTCGCTCCGAGGCATGCTTCATCAGATACGCATGCGGCGTGTCGGCGACAAACGGGGGGACGCCGGTGAGCATCTCGTACAGCACGATGCCGAAGGAGTAGAGATCGGCGCGGCCGTCGATGCGCTCGCCGGCCGGCAGCATGCCCAAATGCTCGGGCGAGCAGTACTTCCACTTGCCGACGAAGATGCCGGTCTTGGTCTTGTTGTCGTCGGCCCCGGAGGACTTGGCGATGCCGAGGTCGATGATCTTGATGCGCTCCTGGCCTTCGTCGTCCCGGGTGAGCATCAGATTCTCGGGGCTCACGTCGCGATGGACGATGCCCGCGCGATGGATGGCCTCGAGTCCCATCAGCGCCTGCACGGCCAGGCGCGCGGCGTAGCGCGGCGCGAGCGGTCCGTTCTGGGCGATCATCTCGTGGAGGTTGATGCCCTCGATGTACTCCCAGACCATGTAGCGCGAGCCGTCGGCCAGCGTGGAGAAGTCGTACAGCGCGGCCACGTTCGGATGCTGGATCTTCGTGGCCAGGCGGGCCTCGCGCACGAAGCGCTCGTCGGCACCGTCCGCACCGGCGATGCTCGCGCGCATCAGCTTCACCACGCGGATGGAGTTGAGATGGATGTGGAGGACCTTGTAGACCTCCCCCATCCCGCCGATGCCGAGACGCGACAGGAGCTGGTACTTCCCGTCCAGCGGCGTCTCGAGATAACGGCGCAGAAACTCCGTGATCGGCTCACCGCAGTACGGGCAGGCTTTGTACTTCGAGTCGATCTCCGACTTGCAGTGGATGCAGAAAAAGGCCATGGACCGGGTTTCGTGTGACCGGAATTATATGATCGGTCGCATGCGGGAGACGACGTTTCGCGTGCGCACCACCGAACGCGAGCAGATCCTGATCATCACGCGCGAGGTGAACGACGCACTTTCGTCCCTTGGCGCGACCGAAGGGATTGCAACGATCGTCGTGCCCCACACGACCTGCGCGATCAGTGTGAACGAGAACGCCGATCCCGACGTGCCGCGCGATCTCGTGCGCGCGCTGCGCGCGCTCGTGCCGCAGGTGCAGTTCGATCACGACGAGGGAAATTCGGACGCGCATCTGCTGTCGATGCTGATCGGCTGTTCGTTGTCGTGGCCGTACCGCGGCTCGAAGCTGGTGATGGGGAGGTGGCAGGGGGTGTACTTTGTGGAGTTGGATGGGCCGCGGTCTCGGGATGTCGTTGTGTACGTTGCTTGATATTTAGCTCCGAGCGAGCTTTGCGAGTCGAGGAGCCAGTGTACTCACGTGGCGCGGGCCTCGTGGCTAACGTTGGCCCCTCGACTCGCGTGGCTCGCTCGGGGCTAAAAAATAGAGAAGAAAACAATGGAACCGTTCGACGTAGTCATCCTAGGCGGCGGCACCGCCGGCCTCGTCACCGCCTCGGGGTGCGCGCGCCTCGGAAGGAAGGTCGCGCTGATCGAGAAAGAGAAGCTCGGCGGCGACTGTCTGTGGACCGGGTGCGTGCCGACGAAGGCGCTGGTGGCGACGGCGAAGCTCGCGCATCAGATGCGGCACGCCGATGCGTTCGGGCTCGAGCCGGTGCAGCCGCGCATCACGCCGAAGGCGGTCATGGACTCGATGCGCGAGCTGCGCCGCCGCATCAGCCGTCACGACGATCCGGAACGGTTCCGCGCGCTCGGAGTCGACGTCATCGAAGGCAGGGCGCGCCTGGCCTCGCGCAACACCGTCGCGGTCAACGGCCGGATGCTGCAGGCCAAGGACATCGTCATCGCCACCGGCTCGCGCACGTCGATCCCGCCCGTCGACGGACTGACCGACTATCTCGACCACGCGTCGTTCCTCGACGGCGATGAGTTTCCCGCGAACGTGCTCGTCCTGGGCGGCGGCTACATCGGGATCGAGTTCGCGCAGATCTTCGCGCGCTTCGGCTCGCGCGTGACCGTCGTGGAGATGCTCGACGAGATCATCAACAAGGAAGACGCGGAGATCATCACCCGCGTGCGCGAAGTCCTGGCCGGCGAAGGGATCCAGCTCCTCACCGGCTGGGGCGTGAAGTCGGTGCGCGGGAAACTCGCGCGCATCGAGAACAAGCGCGGCGAGGCGCGCGAGCTCCCCTTCGACGCGATCTTCGTCGCCTCCGGACGCCGCGGCAACACGGAAGACCTCGGCCTCGAAGACGCCGGCGTGAAAGTCGAGCGCAGCTACGTCGTCGTCGACCGCTTCCTGCAGACCTCCGTGCCCCGGATCTGGGCCTGCGGCGACGTGCACGGCGGGATGCAGTTCACGCACGTCGCCGCGTATGAGGCGGTCAAGCTCGTACGGAACATGCTCTTCCCCGGCAAGTCCGCCGTCGACTACACGCACATCCCGTGGGCGCTGTATACGGACCCTGAGGTGGCGCACATCGGGATGACGGAGACGGAGGCGCGGGCGAAGCATGGGGACGCCGTGCGCATCCACGCCGTGCCGATGGAGGACGTCGACCGCGCCGTCGTCGACCGCACGCCCGCGGGCATGATCAAGCTCGTCTGCGACGCGAAGGGCCGCGTCCTCGGCGCGCACGCGTTCTGCGCCAGCGCGTCGACGGTCATCGAGGAAGTCGTGCTGGCGCGGCGCAAGGGGATGAAGATCGGCGAGCTGGCCCAGCGGATCTCGTCGTACCCGTCGCTCGCGGACGGAGTGCAGAGGGCGGCCTCGCTGCACTACCAGGACGTCGCCAAAGGGTGGCTGGGGGCTGTGGGAAAGCTGATTGCAGCAGCTTCGCAATGAGCCGGCACGGCCGGCAGCGCTGGTTGCCCAAGGCTCCTTGCAACTGCCTGCAGAAAGCTGAAAGGATCTCGACATGAAGAAACTCGTATTCGCTTCGCTCCTACTCCTCCTCGGCGCCTGCGCATCGATGAGCACCGGCCCGTCGGCCGTGGCCACGCTCGCACCGATCAGCGGCTCGTCCGCGCAGGGCACCGTGCAGCTCACCCAGCTCGCCGACGGCAGCGTCGAGGTGAAGGTTGACCTGACCGGCGTGCCCGCGGGCGTGCATGGCTTTCACATCCACGACAAAGGCGACTGCGGCGACAACGGCAACGCCGCCGGCGGCCACTACAACCCGATGAGCACGGCGCACGGCGCTCCGGATGCGGACCCGCATCACGCCGGCGACTTCGGCAACGTCACCGCCGGCGACTCGGGTGAGGTGCGGACGACGTTCACCACGCGCTCGGTCACCGTCGCCGACGGCCCGGCCAGCGCGGTTGGACACGCCATCATCCTGCACGCGAATCCGGACGATCTGACGACGCAGCCGACCGGCAACGCGGGCGCGAGGATTGCGTGCGGCGTCGTCACCAGACGATGAAAACGATCTCCTTTTCGCTCTCGCTCCTCCTGCTTCTCGCGGCATGCGGCGGCGGCTCGCAGCCCGGCACCACCTCGGTGCCGGGACACGGCGCGCTGACGGTGCAGATCCTCCCGAACCCGGTCGTGGCGCGACAGGTCTCGCCGGGCGAGTACGAGCTCCCGTTCGAGGTCGTCGTGCGTGAGACCGGCGGCAGCCGCGTCGAGATCGATCGCGTGAGCGCGACGGCGACGCTGCCCGGCGGCCTCACGGTCGATCTCGAGGAGTGGGATGCGGCGCGCATCCGCTCCCTCGGGTATTCGACGACCATCGCACCGAACGGCGAGCTGCGCTATCGCTTCGCGCCGCGGCGGGAGGTGCCGGAGGCCGTGTTCAACGGCGTGACGGCGCGTCTGCTCGTCGAGGGACGCGACGCGAGCGGCACGCCGACGACGGCTTCGACGACGGTGACCGTCACGCGGTAGTTATACTCGCGCGCATGAAACGCGCACTCAGCCTTCTGTTCATTCTCGCGCTCGTTCCCGCGGCGCTGGCCGCGAAGGCGCGGCCGTCGAAGCAGTACACCATCGAGCAGTTCATGAACACGATCGCCGTGGGCGGCGCATCGTTCTCGCCGGACGAGAAAGAGATCCTGTTCTGGTCGGACGAGACGGGCATCCGCAACGTCTATGCGATCCCGGTCAAAGGCGGCAAGGCCCGCGCGCTGACGACGTCCGCCACCGACACCACCACCGCGGTCTCGTTCTTCCCGCACGACTCGCGCTTCCTCTACACGCGCGACCAGAGCGGCAACGAGCTCAATCACCTGTACGTGCGCGAGAAGGATGGCAGCGAGCGCGATCTCACGCCGGGCGACAAGCTCAAGGCCGCGTTCTTCGGGTGGAGCGGGGACAAGAAGTCGTTCTTCGTGATGTCGAACGAGCGCGATCCGAAGTTCTTCGACCTCTATCGCTACGACACGAACACCTACGAGCGGAAGCTGGTCTACAAAAACGAGCAGGGCTACCAGCCGGACGGCATCTCGCGACGGCCGCTGGGTGACGCTGGTCAAGCCGATCAGCACCGCCGACAACGATCTCTTCGTGCACGACACGCAGACCGGCACGACGAAGAAGATCTCCGAGCACAAAGAGCGCGCGGAATACTCGTCGGCCGACTTCGATCACTCGTCGAAGTGGCTCTACTTCACGACCAACGACGGCTCGGAGTTCGCGCGCCTGCGCCGCTACGAGCTGGCCACCGGGAAATTCGAGGACGTCGAGAAGGCCGACTGGGACATCTCCAGCTCCTGGTTCTCGGAGAGCGGCAAGTACCGCATCACGGTTCTCAATGAAGACGCGCGCACGGTCGTGCGCGTGGTCGACGCCAAAACGGGCAAGCCCCTGGCGCTCCCGAAGCTGCCCAGCGGCAACATCAACAGCGTGCGCTTCTCGCGCAGCGACAAACTGATGACGCTCTACGTCGACGCCGACCGCGCGCCCTCGAACCTCTACGTACACGACTTCCGGACCGGCAAGACCACGCGTCTCACGGACACCCTGAGCAAGGAAGTGGACGCCGAAGACCTGGTCGACGCGAAGGTGGTGCGGTTCAAGTCATTCGACGGGATGGAGATCCCGGGCATCCTGTACAAGCCTCATCAGGCAACGCCGGACGCGAAGGTGCCGGCCATCGTGCTCGTGCACGGCGGTCCCGGCGGACAGGCCCGGCGCGGCTACAAGTACGCGGCGCAGTTCCTCGCCAACCACGGCTACGTCGTGCTCGACATCAACAACCGCGGCTCATCGGGCTACGGCAAGACCTTCTACGTTGCCGACGACCGCAAGCACGGCCGCGAGCCGCTCTGGGACTGCGTGGAGGCGAAGAAATACGTGTCGTCGCTGCCGTACGTCGACGGCTCGCGCGTGGCCATCATGGGCGGCAGCTACGGCGGCTACATGGTCGCCGCGGCGCTGGCGTTCCAGCCGGACGTGTTTGACGCCGGCGTGGACATCTTCGGCGTGACCAACTGGGTGCGCACCCTGCAGTCGATCCCGTCCTGGTGGGAAGCGCAGCGCCAGTCGCTGTACGACGAGATCGGCGATCCGAACACGCAGCTGGACATGCTCAAGGCGTCCTCCCCGGTGTTCCACGCGGACAAGATCCGCAAGCCGCTCATCGTCATCCAGGGCAAGAACGACCCGCGCGTGATCAAGGCCGAATCGGACGATCTCGTGGAGGCGGTGAAGAAGAACGGCGTGCCGGTCGAGTACGTGGTCTTCGACGACGAGGGACACGGCTTCACCAAGAAGAAGAATCAGATCGCGGCGTACGGGGCGATCCTGAAGTTTCTGGATACGCACCTGGCGCGACGGAAGACGCCGTAGAAACTTACGTGTCATTCCGTGTCGCGCAGACGGCACGGAATCCCCTCGTTGAAGCAGGGGATCCCTCGACTGCGCTGCGCTCCGCTCGGGATGACACGTTTCTGGCGTGTCATTCCGAGCCGCCGGAGTCCCGGCAGGGACGCAGGACGGTCGAGGAATCCCCCGATTCAGGGCGCGGCCGTTTCGTTTCAGCAGGGGATCCTGTGCCGTCTGCGCGGCACAGGATGACACGCATCACTCTTCCGGCACCGGCTCGTCCTCCACGAACTGTTTGTAGTGATTGAAGCGGTCCATGACCCGCTCGACGTAGTCGACGGGCTCGGTGCCGCGCGCGAAGCCGTACTTCACCACCGGGTCGTTGTAGACAGTTCGCTTCGACTTGCGGATCAGCCAGTAGGCGACGTCGTCCCAGGCATCGGGATCGTCGCCGTGCTTTTTCGCGAGACGCCGCGCGTCCTCGACGTGTCCCAGTCCGACGTTGTACGAGGCCAGCACGAAGCGGGTCCGTTCCGACTCGGGGCGCACGTGCTTGAAGTGATCGTCGAACCTCCACAGATAGCGGCACGCGCCTTCGATGCTCTGCCGCGGATCGTGCGGGTTCACGCGCCGCTCGCGCGCGGTGCGGGGCATGATCTGCATCAGCCCGATCGCACCGGCCCATGACTTCGCATTCGGATTGAAGCGCGACTCCTGGTAGGCCTGCGACGCCACGAGACGCCAGTCCCAGCCCGGGATGCGCGCGTATTCGCGGAACCACTCGTCGAAGGGCGAGAGCGTGCCCGTCTCCGCCGTGAGATAGCGGCTGGCCGCGCGCTGGGCGAAGCCGCGGCGGTCGAGGAAGTACTTCCGATAGAGGATGGCCTTCAGCTTCGCCTGCGTTTCAGCCACGCGTTGAGCGCGTTGTGGAGTTGCGGCGCGTTGCGGCGCACGGCCCACACGACTTGCTTCGGCGGCCCGAGCTGCGGCTGGATGACGAGGTTCGCGTACTCCGTCGCCTGCAGTTTGGCGACGTTCTCCGCGGCGACGGTGTAGCCGATCTCCCCCTCGCTCAAACGCTGAATGAGCTTGTCGGCCGACTGGTCCACTTCGACGACGTGCACGTCGTTGAGCTCGATCAACGTGCCGCGATACGGCGAGCGTCGCGACAGATGCACGTCCTGCCCGGCCAGCTCCTGCGGCGAGGCCACCAGGCGCGCGCGGATCGTGACCGGCGTCTCGCCCGTCTCGCGCTGCTCGCGCTCCAACGCGGTCGTGGTCGCGGCGGTGTGGCCCGCGGCGGGCGAGCCTCCGCCGCGCTGCACGACCACCGGCGCCGTCGCGTACAGCCCGTCCGTCGCCAGCACCGCGGATTCGTTCCCCGGCGCCACGAGCTGTGCGGCGATGACGTCGCCCTCGCCGCGATTGAGCTGATCGATCAGCTTCGCACTGTCGCGCACGACCACCGGAAGGAGCTTGAGTTTCTGCTCCTTCGCGAACCGCGACAGCAATTCGTACTCGTAGCCCATCGTGTCGCCACGGAAGACGAAGTAGCCGGTGGAGTTGAAGGTGAAGAGCACGCGCAGGGTCTTGTCGGCGCGAATGGCATCGAGGTCGCGGACGATGGGCTCGACGCGCGGCGCGACGGGCGGCGCAGCCTCGACAGGCTTCGGGATCGGGCTCTCCGCACGTTTCGGCGCGGCGGGCTTCGCCGGAGCGGGCGCGGGCTCACGGCCACCACAGGCGACGAACAGGATCAGCACTAAGGCGCCGGCGCGCATGTTCCACCGGGCCAGCACTGCCGTTTGCGTTCCCGGCGGCGGGTTTTTACTCGACCCAGCGCGCGATGAACAGGTTCGTGTCGCGGCCTTCGGGATTGGAGCGGTTCGAGCCCCACACCAGCCACTTGCCGTCCGGGCTGAACACCGGGAAACCGTCGAACGCCGGCGCTGTGGTGATGCGCTCGGGCTGGCCGGAGCCGTCCTTGGCGATCACGAAGATGTCGAACTCGCGGCCGCGCGGATCGAGCACGTTCGACGAATAGATGATGCGCTTCCCGTCCGGCGCAAAGTACGGGCCGAAGTTCGCCGCGCCGTTGCTGGTGATCTGCTTCGCGCCGCTGCCGTCGGCCTTCGCCACCCAGAGCTCCATCTTCGACGGCCGCACGAAGCCTTCTCGCAGCAGTTGCTGGTAGTCGGCGAGCTTGGCCGGATCGTCGAATCGCGATGCGCGCCAGACGATCTCCGTGCAGTCGGCGTTGTAGAACGCACCGCCGTCGTAGCCCGCGGCCGATGTCAAACGTTTGACATTGCCGCCGTTCTCGTCCATCTCGTACAGATCGAGATCGCCGTCGCGTACGGAGGTGAAGATGATCTTCCCCCCCTTGTGGCACCACGTCGCCTCGGCGTCGTACCCGGGCGCGCTGGTGACGCGCCGCGCGCCGGTACCGTCGGCCTTGGCGATGTAGAGGTCGTACGACGGATACACGCCCCAGATGTAGCCCTTGCTGCGATCCGGCGGCGGCGGACAACTCACGCCGTCGGCCTCGGTCGACGCATAGATGATGCGATCGCCGCCCGGATACGCGTAATAGCCGCACGTCGTCCGGCCCTTGCCGCTGGAGAGCAGCTTGATCTCGCCCGTGCCGAGGTCCATCGAGTACTGCTGATCGCATCCGCCGCGCTCGTTGGTCGACTGGTAGATCAGCTTCTTCCCGTCCGGACTGAAGTACGCCTCGGCGTTCTCGCCGCCGAACGTGAGCTGGCGGATGTCGGCCAGATGCTTCTCGCCGTCGAACTTCTGTTCGAACGGTTTGCCGGCTTTGATCTCGAAGGCCGCGGCGGCCGCGGCGTGAGCGCCAGCCGGGGCGGGTAGTGCGCTGCGCGAGCCGAGCGTCGCCCGCAGCGTGACCCGCTGTCCGTTGCGCAACACGACCACGTCCACGGTCTCGCCGGGCTTGTGGTCCTGCAGCGCGAAGGTCATGTCGTAGAGGTTGTCGATGCGCGTGCCGGCCATCTCCACGAGCACGTCGCCGCCCTTGATCCCGGCCTGGTCCGCGGGACCGCCCGCGCGGACGTCGGCCAGCTTCACGCCGCCGGACGACGACTCCATGGCCGTGAAATCGGGCACGGTGCCGAGGTAGGCGCCGTAGCCGCGGCTGTCGCCCTGCATCGCGGGTGCGGCGGCGACACGCGCATACGTCGGCGTCACGTCTCCCTTCGCGAGCGACGCAGCGACGCGCGCCGTGAGCTCGGCGACTTTCTCCGCGCCGGCGAAGTTGATCGCGTCGGCGTCATCGTCCGGCGTGTGATAACGCTCGTGCGTGCCGGTGAAGAAGTGCAGCACCGGGATCTGCCGCGCGTAAAACGACGTCTGGTCCGACGGACCGTAGCCGTCGCCGCTGGCCGTGACGGCGAGCTTCATGTCGCCGCCGATCGCGTCGATGAGTCCCTTCCACTCCGGCGCGGACTCGCTGCCCAGCGCGACGAGCTTGTCGTCCTTCATCGCGCCGACCATGTCCAGGTTGATCATGGCCTTGATGCTGCCGAGCGGCACGGGCGGATGCTCGACAAAGTACGACGAGCCGCCCAGTCCCACCTCCTCGGCCGAGAACAGCGCCACGACGACGGTGCGGTGATCCTTCGCGTTCATCATCATGTCGTGGAGCTTCTTGGCCGCGGCGAGGATCGCGGCCGTGCCCGACGCGTTGTCGTCGGCGCCGTTGTGAATGCCGCTGTCGTTCGGGCGCATGGAGCCCTTGCCGCCGTAGCCGAGGTGGTCGTAGTGGGCGCCGATGACAACGGTCTCGTTCTTCAGCTTCCCTTTGCCGGGGATGATGCCGGCGACGTTCTGGCCGTCGGCGTAGGTGGCCTTCACGTCGACCGTGCCTTTGAGCCGCGTGTCGAGCACGCGCGAGCGCGGCTTGAGGTCCGTGTCGACGTCCTTCTGGAACTGGGCGAGGTCGACCCACTTCCGGGCGGCGCTGGTCTTCACCTGGATGACCGGCAGCCCGGCCGGTGACTCCGGCCCGTCGTTCGCCAGCGCGGGAATCTTGTCCTTGCCCTCGTCCTGCAGCGGGCCGGTGACGAACACCACCGCGACCGCGCCGCGCTCGCGGGCCTGCATGGCCTTGTAGCGCATGGCCGACCAGCGGCTCGGACGCTTGCCGTCGAAAGGCGACTTGTCGTCGCGCTCCTGCGGCTCGTAGCGCAGCATCACCGCGACCTTACCTTTGAGGTCGATGCCTTCGAATTCGCGGTAATTGAGCGGCGCGGCCTCGATGCCGTAGCCGACGAACGCGATCGGAGCGTCGAACGATCCGGAGCTGGAGAAGCCGAGGGGCGTCCAGTCGTCGCTCTTCAAGCCCTCGATGTGATTCTTCTCGCCGAGGGCGACGCCCATCTTGACGGGGAACTTCTGGCGATAGGACTTGCCGAAGGCCGGCTCGACCTTCGCCGCGCGGAGCTCCTGCTCGATGTACGCCGCAGCCTGACCGATCCCCTTCGTTCCGAGACCGCGGCCTTCCATGGCGTCGGCGGAGAGGGCGCGGATGTGCTTTTCAATCGGTGTTGCTGGTTGCTGGCCTGCCCTGAGCGGAGTCGAAGGGTTGCTGGTTGCTCGTACGTTTGCGGCTGACGGGAAGACCACGAGGAACCAACAACCAGCAACCAGGAACGATCTCATGGTCACCATCCTAAAACATAGGCGAACACGAGCGGGGCGACGATGGAGGCGTCGCTCTCGATGACGTGCGAGGGCGTGTCGACGCCGAGCTTGCCCCAGGTGATCTTCTCGTTCGGCACCGCGCCGGAGTACGAGCCGAAGCTCGTGGTCGAGTCGCTGATCTGGCAGAAGTAGCCCCACAGAGGGACCTCGACGCGCTGCAGGTCCTGATGAAGCATCGGCACGACGCAGATCGGGAAGTCTCCGGCGATGCCGCCGCCGATCTGGAAGAAGCCGATGGAGCAGCAGGCGGAGACTTTCGTGTAGTAATCCGCGAGCTCGATCATGTACTCGATGCCCGTCCGCACCGTGTGCACGTTCTTGACGTCGCCGCTGATGCAGTGGCCGGAGTACATGTTGCCGAGGGTGGAGTCCTCCCAGCCGGGGACGAACATGGGGAGGTTCTTCTCCGCGGCGGCGACCATCCAGGAGTTCTTCGGATCGATCTGGTAGTACTGCTCGATCGAGCCGTCACGGATGATCTCGTACATGAATTCGTGCGGGAAGAGGCGCTGCCCGGCCTTGTCCTTGTCGACCCAGTGCTTGAGCACCGCCGTCTCGATGCGCCGCATCGCCTCCGCCTCGGGGATGCACGTGTCGGTGACCCGGTTCATGTGCCGGTCGAGGAGCAGCCGCTCGTCCTCGGCCGACAGATAGCGGTAGTGCGGGACGCGCTCGTAGTGATCGTGCGCGACGAGGTTGAAGATGTCCTCCTCGAGATTCGCGCCGGTGCAACTGATGGCCTGCACCTTGTCCTGGCGGATCATCTCCGCGAGCGAGAGGCCGAGCTCCGCGGTGGACATCGCACCCGCCAGCGTGACGAGCATCTGCCCGCCCTTCCCGAGATGCTTGTTGTAGTCGATCGCGGCGGCCTTGAGGGCGGCGGCGTTGAAGTGGCGGTAATGGTGATCGATGAATTCGGTGATCGGTCCCGGCATGGCGGGGGGATCGTATACCAGTGCTGAGTGCTGAGTGCTTAGTGCTGAGTGCTGAGTGCTGAGTGCTGAGTGCTGAGTGCTGAGACAGCGTGTGAACTTTCCGTGTCGCGCTTGCCGCGGCGCGCTCCAGGTGCTAAATTTCCAGCACATGGTGAAAAAACAGCAGGATCCGCTCTCGCGCCGCGAACGGGAGATGATGAACATCATCTTTACGCGGGCAAAGGCCACCGCCGGTGAAGTCATGGACGCGATGGCCGCACCGCCGTCGTACTCGGCCGTGCGGGCTACCCTGAGGGTGCTCGAGCAGAAGGGGCATCTCCGCCATGAACCCGACGGCGTGCGTTACGTATATACCCCTACGACCAACCGGGAGAAGGTGCGCCAGACCGCGCTGGAGCAGCTCGTGACCACGTTCTTCGAGGGCTCGGCCGCCAACGTCGTGGCCACCCTCATCGAGCGCCAAAAGGGGAAGCTGACCGGCGAAGAGCTGGATCGTCTCTCGGAGTTGATCGAGCAGGCCCGCCAGGAAGGACGCTGACATGACCACGATGTTCGAGCTCGCCGCACGACTGCAGTCCGCCGACGCCGCGGAAAACGCGCTGTGGATGATCGCCAAGGTCACGCTCATCCTGGTGATCGGCCGCCTGATCCTGTTCGCGCTGCCTCGCGCGTCCGCCGCCACGAAGCACATCATCGCCACGGCCGCTTTGATCGGCGCGGTCGCAATGCCGGTGATGAGCGTGATCACGCCGAGCATCGACCTGAATGTCGCGACGTCGCCGGTCCGCGCCGAGGCGCGTCCTGAAGCCGGCCGGTCGATCATCGGCGTCGCCGACGACGAGCCGATCGCCACCGCCATCTCCGTGGCCAAGGCCACCGGCATCGCCGAGAAGCCTCTGACGATGATCGAGCGCTCGATGAACGTCGCGAGCTCGACCTGGAAGGGGCTGATTCTCATCGCCATCGGCACGGTGTCCGTGCTGATGCTCGGTCACATGCTCCTGGGGATGTTCGGCGTGTGGCTGGTCGCGCGCGACGCCCAGGAGTTCGATCGTGTCCGCGGCGTGCGTCTTCTGAAGTCGTCTCGCGTGGCCGTGCCGGTGGTGTGGGGCATCTTCCGCCCGGTGCTGCTGCTGCCGTCCGACGTCGAGGAGTGGCCGAAGGAGCGCTTCGACGTCGTTCTCGAGCACGAGCTCGCGCACGTCACGCGCTGGGACAACTTCTCGCTGCTGCTCACCCGCCTCGCGGTGTCGCTGTTCTGGTTCCATCCCCTGGCCTGGTCACTCGACCGCGCCGGCCGCAGCGAGTGCGAGCGCGCGTGTGACGATCTGGTGCTCGCGGGCGGTGCCAAGCCGTCCGAATACGCCGATCACCTGCTCGCCATCGCGCGGGACATGCCGTCGTTCGATCCGTTCCGCTCTGTCACGCTGGCCATGTCCCGCAAGTCGCAGCTCGAAGGTCGCCTCCTGTCGATCCTCGGCAAGGACGTGGTCCGGCGCGTGTTCAGCGCGCGCGGCGTCGCCGTCGCATGCGCGCTCGCAGTCGCGGTGATCGCGCCGGTCGCGGCGATGCGCGTGATCGCCGAGCCCTCCAACGAGAAAGACAAGACGCCCACGATCAAGGAAGCCAAGCTGAAGAGCGACTCCGAGATCGAAGTGTTCAGCGACGCCATCGGCGACTTCGTCGTGACCCGCCTGGGCGGCGAGCCGTCGACGGCCCGCGGCTGGTACGAGCGCGCCTACGACCTCTATCACGACGAGCACTACGTCGAGGCCGCGGCCGCGTTCCGCCGCGCCGCCGACGAGGGATTCAAGCCCGCGACCTCGCTCTACAACGCCGCCTGCTCCCACGCGCTCGCCGAGAACCCGGCTGGGGCCGTGGCCGAGTTGAGCCGCGCCCTCGATGCGGGCTGGGACGACGTCGACAAGATCGCCGAGGATTCGGATTTCGATCCGATCCGCGACGACGCCCGCTTCCGCCAGCTCCTCCAGTCCCGCCTCGGCGATGCCGTCGAGCGCCGCAAAATGCAGACCGTCGACAAGTACAACAACCTGCGCACCGTCAAGGTCAAGAAAGGCGACGAGTGGTACGAGGTCGGTCTCGATCTGCTCCGCCTGCGCAAGCTCGACGAGTCCATCGACGCGTTCCAGCGGTCCATCGCCAACAACGAGAAGAACGCGTCGGCCATGTACAACATCGCCTGCGCCTACTCGCTCAAGAACGATCCCGCCAACGGGATGGCCTGGCTGCGCAAGGCCGTGGAGAACGGGTACTCCGGCGACCATCACATGATGGAGGACTCCGACATCGCGCTCCTGCGCAAGCAGCCCGCCTTCGACGAGCTGCGCGACATGGCGAAAAACCTCGAGCTGCGCGGCTGCTGCGACGGCCCGATGTCGGTCATCTTCGACAACTGGCGCCAGTCGGCACGGCATCACGCGGCCGTGACGAAGAAGTATCCCCAGTCCGGCCGGGCGTGGTTCAACCTCGGGTTCACGTCGCTGCAGGACCGCGATTTCCCGGCCGCCGTCGACGCGTTCCGCCGCTCCATCGACCTCGGCTACCGCCCGGGCACGTCGGCGTACAACATCGCCTGCGCCCATGCGCTGCAGAAGCAGAACGACGCCGCGTTCGAATGGCTGGAGCGCGCGCGGACCGCGGGCTTCGACATCGCGGACCACGCCGAGGACGATGAGGATCTCGACGCGCTGCACCGCGATCCGCGCTGGAAAGACATCGTCACTCGTCCAGCCGGAAGTTGATCGTCACGTTGAAGATCACGGGAACCGGCTTGCCGTCGACGGTGGCCGGTTCGAACGTCCACTGCTTCACCGCGTCGACGGCGGCCTGATCGAGGCCGTACGGGAGCGGCTTCAGGACATGGACGTCGTCGATGACGCCGCTCTCGTTGATCAGCGCTTCGAGGATGACGACGCCGGCGATGCGGTCCTCCTTCGCCGCCGCCGGATACAGCGGCTCGACGCGCGTCAGGACTTTGGGCGGCTTCATGCCCGGAGTGATGCGCTGGTACTTACTGGTGCTGCTGCCGCTTTCGGTCTCGGGGAGCGCGGCGGCTTTCTTCATCGGGGCCACGGCGGCGAACGTGCGGACGGTGGTCCACACGATCTGGTCTCCCTCGCGCACCTCGACGTCCGCGCTGCCGCTGGCATCCGCGTTCGTGTGCACCACGACTTTGTAAACACGGCCGCCGTGCACGCTCGTGATGGTGCGCTCGTCGGGCAGGGACTGCAGCATGGCAACGGTCGTGAACGCACCGTCGGGTGCTTCGAACTTGATGGTCGCGAAGTGCTGTCCGCCCGGCGTGGGCCTCACCCACACGTCGGCGGAGAAGGAGCCGGGAGGCGTCGACGGCGATGAGGCCAGCAGCAAGGGCGACGGCGCGAAGAGCGCAAAGGCCGTGATGATGATGCCGGCGGCGGCGACGATTCCCACACGCACTGCCCACGACATCCCACGCGAAGACTGAGTATCCAGGGTCATGATCGATTCCATCCTTTCGCGAAGTTGCATGCGGCTCATGGAGGCCACCGCGGAGCCTTGGAACGAGGAAGTACAGCTCTTGGCGAGCGCGGAGAGATAAGAGTCCGGCTCGCAGCCGCGCGCGAGGACCGCCGCGTCGCAGGCGCGCTCGCGGAGCTCGACGAGACGCCGCCGCGCCAGACGGTGCACGGGGCTGAACCAGAAGAACGTGCACACGGTCTGTGCGATCAGGGCGCGGAGGTTGTCGTGGCGCCGCACGTGCTCGAGCTCGTGCGTGAGCACGGTCTCCAGCTCGTCATCGGTGAGAGCGTCGAGATACTCGCCGGCCGGGAGAAGGATCGTCGGATCGAAGATTCCCGCTACGGCAGGCTCGCGGCAGGCGTTGGAGATCTCGACCGGATGATCGATCGGCATCGCGCGATCGCTCACGGGCACGGCCTGCCGCCGCGCCTCGCGCCAGCGCTGCGTGTCGCGTGCCGTGCGCAGCAACGCGAGGATGGTGCCGGCCGCCCAGAGCGCGGCGAGCGCACACACGTAGTCGCGCTCGTGCTCGACAGTTGCGGGGGCGGCCCGAACCGCGCCCGCTTCCGAAGTCACCGATGCGACCGCGGCGACGGGCTCTCTCCACTCGATCAGCGCCAGCGGCGCAAGCACCGCGGGCATGAGCATCGACGCGAACAGCAGCAGGTGACGCGTCGCCGCGGGCGCGTTCACGCGTCGCTCGATGAGCAGCGCCAGGGCGACGATGCCGATACTCGTCAGCACCCACGCTCCGAGAAAGGGCGCATTCGCATGAATCAACTCGTGCATCACTTCCTCCTCTTCTTGAGCAGTTCCTCGGCGTGCTTCACGTCTTCGAGCGTGAGCTTGCCGCTGTCGATGAGATGGGCGACGAGCGGCTCGGAGTCGCCGCCGAAGAGGTCGAGGAGCTCGTCAATGAGGCGCGCACCGGTGCTCTGGCGCGTGGTCACGGCCTGGTAGAGGTGGGCGTTGCCGATCTTGCGCGAGCGCCTGACGGCGCCTTTTTCCTCGAGGCGCGTGAGGATGGTCTGGATGGTGGTGTACGCGGGGCGCTTGGAGGCGGGGATGGCCTCGTGGATCTCCCGGACGGCGGCCTCGCCGAGGTCCCAGACGTAGCGCATGATCTCGAGCTCGAGCCGCGTGAGGCGGATGTGCTTCTTGGGCATTCGCGTCGCTCTCCTACAAAGTGCGGAGAGGCTACTACAAATGTAGAAGGACGGCAAGACCTATAGGACGTATAGGACCTATAAAGGTCCTACCGGACTTCGATGGGGACGGTCATCGTCCGCGCGTCCGCCGAGCCTTTCTTGCGCACGGTCACGGCGAGCTCGCGCGCGTCGGCGGGCACTTGCTCCAGCGCGAACACGTACTTCGTCACGTCGCCGCCTCTCGCTTCGGACACGAGCTTGGCGACGGGAGTGATCTCCCACGTCAGCTCCTGGGGGTCGGCGTTGTAGACGAAGACGGCGAACAGGCGCGGCTCGCCCTTGCGAAGCGTCGCGCGGGCGGCAGGGATGAACGCGTCGTCGCCGAGGACGAAGGGATACGGCGCCTTCGGATCGTCGCGGGTCGCCTTGACCATCACCCAGTTGCCGGCATCGGCGAAGAAAAGCGGGCGCACCACGCTCACCTCGCCGTCGGCGGGCACCTCGAGCTCGACGCGCTGGAATCCCATGCGATCGCTTTCCGACACGCGCACGAGCGACTTCACCGCGTACTTGCCCGCCGGGAGATTGAGCGTGCCGTAGAAGCGCACACCCGCACCCTCGAGCTGCTTGCTGATCTGGGACACGTCCAGCGTCACGCGCTGAAAGATCGAGTCGCGGACGATGCCCTGCTCGTCGAACGCGTACACGAACAAGTCCGTCGTGGCGCGGTTGTTCTTCGCGTGCTTGACGAGATCCGGGCCGGCGATCTCCATCACCACGGGCACCTTCCCGTCCGGAAACGCCGCCGCCATCGCGTGCAGGCCAATGTCGTCCTCGGGGATGTCGTTCACGATCACTTCGGCCGTGGTGAGCGAGCGCTCCAGCAGCGACACGGTGCCTTCGTCGTAGTAGCCGCCGCGATGCTGCACGCGCGCGCCGGGCACGTTCACGACCTTCACTTTGAGATCGTGGAACTGCCCGGCCCGCCCGACCGGTGCGCGAAAGCCGAGGACGTAGACGACGTCGTGCTGGCGAGCGAGGCGATCGAACTCCGCGGTGATGTCGTTCGAGTTGCGGAACACCGTGCCGCCGGTGGAGTTGGCGAGGAGGAACAGCCCCTCGTTGGAGTTGAAGCGCGCGCCGGTCTTGACGTCGTTGGCCACGCGCACCCCCTGGATGTCGACCGCGTGCAGCACGACGTCGGAGCGCTTGAATTGCTCGGCCATGATCTGAATCTGGGTCTGCGAGTCGGCGCTGCCGAAACGCTGGTCGCTGTCGACCTTCCACACCTCGCCGCGCTCGATGGCCTGGTCTTCCTCGGCCTGGTTGCCCCTCCCCTGCACCAGCCGCGGATCGAAGCCCTCGGACAGGAGCACGAGATGTTTTCGTCCAGCCAGGCGCTGCAGATTCTGGGCGATGTCGGTCAGGAGCTCGACCTGCTTCTTCAGCCGGCCGCGTTTGTAGGAGTCGTCCATGCGGCTGGAGAGGCGGGCCACGTCGCGGAGGTTCTCCAGCGCGATGTCCGTCCCCTGCTGCGTCGGGACCATACCCTCGGGCTCGACCTGCATGGTCGAGGAGCTGGCGATCTGCAGCGGATCGCGCGAGCGGAACGTGCGCGGCTGGGCGATGGCGGCGGTGAGCAGGGTGCGATCGGTGGTGAAGGCAGTCAGGAACCGGAAGCCGTGATCGATGTCGACGGTGCCCACGGCGACCGCATCACGCCGGCCGATGCTGCGCGCGACGAAGTTCCGCGCCGCATCCTGCGCTCGGATGATGGTCTGCGGATTCGAGTACGAGAGATCGAAGAGGAGCAGGAAGTTGCGCCGCGAGGCCGGATGCAGGGGCGAGATTACACGCGCGCTCGTGCCGGCGGCGGCCGCGAAATCGATCGCGTCGAACGACTCGATCTCGCGCCTGTCGCCGTTGTCGCGCACCTCGAAGTTCTCCTTCGTCAGACCGCGGATCGGGGCGCCGTCGCGGCCGAGGACCGTGACCGGCACCTCGACGTAGGAGACGGTGACCTTCTCCTCGAATTTCTGTGCGAATAGAGGCAGGGCGGCGAACAACAGAAGGGACAGCGCTGGACGCATGGGGAGATGGTACGCCTTTATTCGCGTGTCATCCCGAGCCGCCGGAGCGCAGCGCAGGACGGTCGAGGGATCCCCCGCCTACGGAGCGGGCACTGCGTTCCAGCGGGGGATTCCTCGACCGTCCTGCGCTGCTATGCAGCTCCGGCGGCTCGGAATGACACCGGCGTCAGTCCCGTAACATTCCGTGCCGGAGGATGCGCGAGATCTCGTGCACGGCAGCGTCTGTTTCCTTGCCGAAGTGGTCCTTCACGCCGAAGAGGATCTCGACGGTGAAGTAGTTGTAGAAGATGCGCGTCGCCAGCATGACCGCCGAGACGGGCGACAATCCCTCGGCCAGTTTCGGCTCCAGCTCGTGCTCCATCCCGGTCGCACGCATGAAGGTGGTGAAGCGGTCGGCCATGTTCTCGTAGAACTGGCGGACGTGCGTACCGTCGAACTCCACGACATCGACGTAGATCAGGGCGATGTACTGGCGATAGTCGCGGATGACGTCGCGGATCGAGAGGCCGAGGGTCTCCAGGTTCTCGGGAAACGATCCGGAGGCGAGCGCCTTGTTGAACGGAAAGTCGGGCTGGGACATGGCCTCGAAGTAGCGGTCGATGAGGGCGCGGAAGATCGCTTCCTTGTCGGGGAAGTGATGGTAGACGTTCCCCTTCGACAGCTCCGCTTCCTCGGCGATGTCGCGGACGCTGGTCGCACCATAGCCTTTGTGCGAGAACAGCTTCAGCGCGGCGTCGAGGATGAGCTGTTTCGATTTCTCGGAGCGCTCTTCCTGGGTCATGCGCGGCGATCCTAGCTCAACTGTCGTCGTAGCTCCTCCTTCACGACCTTTCCGTAGGGCGTGCGCGGCAATGCATCGACGAATACGAATCTGCGCGGCACCTTGTACTTCGAGAGGCGTGTGCCGAGGTATTGGGCGAGCGTTTCTCCATCGGTGGTGCCGACGATGAACGCGACGCCGACCTCGCCCCAGGTGTCGTCCGGCACCGCGACCACGGCGGCGTCGGATACGAGCGGATGGGACACGAGCTCGGCCTCGATCTCTGCGGGATAGACGTTCACGCCGCCGCTGATGAACATCTCCTTGCGGCGCCCGGCGATGTAGAAGAAGCCTTCCTCGTCGCGCCGGGCGAGATCTCCGGTGCGGAACCAGCCGTCATCCGCGTACGCCTCGCGCGTTGCCGCGTCGTTGTTCCAATAGCCCTTCGACACGTGCGGGCCGCGGATCCACATCTCGCCGACATCGCCGTCCATGTTCTCCAACTTCACCTCGGTGAAGAGCATCGGCCGGCCGATGCTGCCCGGCTTGCGGAACGACTCCTCCACGGTCATGGTGAAGCAGTTCACCCCGACCTCGGTCATGCCGTAGCCCTGTTTGAAGACGACGCCGCGCTTCTGATAGGCGTCGATGACGTATTGCGGCAGCGGCGCGCCGCCGGAGATGAACCAGCGCACGCTGGAGAGATCGACGGTCGCGAACTGGGGCGCATCCATGAGCAGCTTCCAGATCGTTGGCACGCCGAGGACGACACTGCAGCGCTCTTTCTCGATCGTGGACCAAACCTCACTGACGTCGAAGCCCTTGTGCAGCACCATCGTCCCGCCGATGGTGAAGATGGGGATGGTGAACGCGGCGATGCCGCCGGCGTGATAGAGCGGCGTGAAGATGGGCGAGACGTCGTCCTCACGCAGGCTCCAGTTGACCGCGGTGTTGTAGCCGTTCCAGTAGAGCTGGCGTTTCGGGATCATCACGCCCTTGGGTTTGCCGGTGGTGCCGCTCGTGTAGAGGAGGCAGTACGTCGTTTCGCTGTTGCTGGTTGCTGGTTGCTGGTTGCTCGTGGTTTCTCGCCAGTTGGTGGTGTAGCGCGGGATGCCGAGGTCCATGGCTTGGAAGTCGGGCCCTTGAAACAGCAACTTCATTCCACAGTCGGCTGCTATGTGCCTTAGCTCGTGTTCGGTCGCGCGTGTCGAGAGTGGGACGACGATCACGTTTGCTTTGCCTGCCGCGAAGAAGAGCTCGAGGAACTCGACGCTGTTGTAGGCGAGGAGGCCGAAGCGGGCGCCGGGGTCGAGCAGGCTGCGCAGCGTTGCGGCGGCGCGCTCGGCGCGCGCGTTCAATTCCGCGTAGGTAATGCGCTCGCCCGTTTCGATCGACACCAGGGCGAGCTTGTCGGGGGTGACGCGGGCGCGTTCGCTCAGGAGATCGAGGTCAAACATTCAAGGAACCTCGCGGGCTGTTGCAGGTGCGGGATGTGCGCGGCGCCGTCGATGACGTGCAGCGTCGCGCCGGGGATCTTGTCGCGAAGGGCTTCCGAGTAGTCGCGCGTGACGACGCCGTCGTCGGCGCCGGCGATGACCATCGTCGGCACGCCGATCTCACCGAGATGCGGCTCGACGTCGTGCTCGGCCAGTTCGGTCAGGCGCAGCAGTGGCGAGCCGCTCGCGCGCTCGAGCAGCGCGTCGATGACCCACTGCGGCGGCTCGTAGCGCGGTCCGTGCACGGCGCGGAGGATGAGCATCGCCTCGTCGAAATTGGTCGCGACGAGCGGCACCGCCAGCGGGCGATTCAGCCCGCCCGAGGACTCGAGGATCAATCGCGACACGCGATGGTGCAGCGCGTAGTGCAGCGCCATCCATCCGCCAAAGGAGTTGCCGGCGACGGTGAGATCGCGCTCGTCGCCAAGGAGCTCATCGAGCTGCGCGACGATGCGCGAGATCGGAATCGGCCCCGTGCGCGGCTCGCTCTCGCCATGGCCGGGAAG